>CAMCUU010000004.1 GCA_945879065.1 Francisella tularensis subsp. holarctica | reverse complement strand
ATCGGCGATAACTATGAGCTGCTGGGACTAAGTCTTCTAAGCTGACCATCTCTACTTGATGCATTTATTTTCTTGTTCAAATCAAAAATTATGAGCCCTGCATTTTAATAATTTTTTGAACAGTTGGCATCAGATTTCAACACGCCCCTGATACATTTAATTTTTTACTGATCGCTGCCGCTGCAGGTGGACATACTCAAACTGTCAGGAATTTGCTTGCTGATAGGGATCCTACTAGGGATTCTATTGATGGAATCCTGCCCAATAAAGCGACCCCTTTAATGCTTGCTGCTCAAAATGGACATCTTGAAATTGTCACAGCTCTTATTGCTGCTGGTGCTGCTAGTGCTGCTGTTAATCAATCAATGTCTAATGGACAGACCGCTTTAATGTTTGCTGCTGAAAATGGACATACTCAGCTTGTCAAAAAACTCATGGATGCTGGTGCTGCCATCAATAAAGCAAATTCCCATGGACAGACCGCTTTAATACTTGCTGCTGGAAATGGATATTTAGAAATTGTCACAGCTCTTATTCATGCTGGTGCTGATGCTGATCAAGCAACGCCGCATAGTAGACAGACCGCTTTAATGTCTGCCGCTCAAAATGGACATGCTGAGATTGTTAGAGCTCTTATTGCTGCTGGTGCTGATGCTAATCAAGCAATGCCTGATGGACGGACCGCTTTAATGTCTGCCGCTCAAAATGGACATGCTGAGATTGTTAGAGCTCTTATTGCTGCTGGTGCTGATGCTAATCAAGCAATGCCTGATGGACGGACCGCTTTAATGCTTGCTGCTGAAAATGGACATCTTGAAATTGTCGCAGCTCTTATCCGTCCTGGTGCTGGTCTTAATCAAGCAATGCGTGATGGACGGACCGCTTTAATGCTTGCTGCTGAAAATGGACATCTTGAAATTGTCGCAGCTCTTATTGCTGCTGGTGCTGATGCTAATCAAGCAACGCATAATAGACAGACCGCTTTAATTCCTGCTGTTCAAGCTGGACACACCCAGATTGCTAGAGCTTTGCTTGAAGCTGGTGCTGGTGTTCACTTTAAGACAACTAATGGCTCAACCGCTTTCTCTCTTGCTATTGACTCTAAAAATTCAGAAATGGTTCAACTACTTGCTACCCTTGGTCCTGCTCTGCGCCCTAAGCAGACTGGTAAAAAGCAAGAATTATTAACATTAACAACTCGTCACACAAAAATTGCCTTGCTCTTAAAAATGGCCTGGAGTGGTCGACCAGACGTGCTAAATGGTGGAGAGCAGGACACGATCAAAAGGCACTTAGACAGTACTGGCATAATTGCTGCATGGACGAAACCTAATAGTGTGAAATGCTTCAATGCCCTAACGCTATGCTTTCAAAGAGCCGCTGGTACTACAGTCCATCGAGCTGCTTCAGAAATTCAAAAATCACGAAAAGATACTGTGACGATGTTTGATAAAGTTTTAAGTAAGTCAGGACTAAACGACGCAGAAAAAACCGCAGCTAGAACGAGCTTTGATGGGGCTTTAAATCAGTCATTGATCTAAGAATGCCAATTAGCTTTTTATAGTTTTTTACAACGCTTCAAATCCCTGAGCCAAAATCTATTCGGATGCACGGCCTGGCGTATCTTTAAAGACACTGGAAGTGCTAAATCCAATACTTCACTGGCCAAAATCCACGCTGAAATAAGACTGGTAGATAAGCCTTTCGACCCATGGCCGATGTTTAATAATAATTGGGGGTAATTTCGAGGCTCAGGATATTTCGCGTACGGATCTCCATAGGCTAAACGGGCGTAGTCTTCTTTAAAAATTTCTTCTGGCATCAAAGGCCCGACTAAAGGCAAGTGGTCTGGACTGGAGGCTCGGACACTCACACGTCCCCAGCAGTTATTTATATTATTTTGAATCTGATTTTTTAAATCCTGGGCTAATTTAAAATTAATTTTTTCTAAATTATTAATATTTTCCTGGTGATCTTCAGGCAAGATTTCCAGATTATTATTTTTTCTATAAGTCGCGCCCAGTAATTGCCTGTTATTAATCACTGGAAAACAGTAGCCCTCATAACTCACAGGATATTTTATTTTAAAGCTCTCAGGATTTTTTTCAGAATCTACTTTGATCACACTAATTTGGCCCGGAGAATTTTTTAAAGGGAGCACTTGCTGAAAGGCCCCCTGGGAAAATAATTCTTGAGATTGAGAGCCAGTCGCCAGAATAATCCAATCAAAATGCTCAAGATCTTTTAAATTTTCTACGGCTTGCTTTAAAAACTGAAATGTTTGCCCAGCTTGCTGACACTGCTGTTCAGCGGCTTGGATTAATACCTCACAAAACTGGACTGGAGAAATTAAAGCCGCAGGAGAAATTTTATAAATCTCGGGGTCTTCTTGAAATAAAGAGATAGCAGGATGTCCCTGTTTTAATAACTCTCGATAGCGTTTTTTAAGCCGGGCATTAGGCACTGCTTGCAAGGCCTGGTCTGAAAATAACTCTAAATTAAAACCCTGTTTTTTTAATGTTTGAATAGTCTGAATGGCTAAGTAAGCCCCCTGGGTAATCAATTGATCTGAAAGATTATTATCCAGGGTTAGCTCCGGACGAATGAGCCCATAAGGATTTCCAGAAGCCGCTTGGGCAATGCCCTGAGGATCAAATAAATCAATCGAACAGCCCAGTTGGGAAAAAACATAGGCGGTCGAACAGCCAGAAATCCCCGCGCCAATAATGGCAATTTTTAAATTTTTTTTATTTTTATTTTTATCTAGATCTAAATCCCGCCACTCGAAACAAAACCAGGGCGGGATTTTTTCTGATTCAGATTTCGTTTTAATTTAAAAACTCCCACCGTAACGGTTTAACACGCGACCATTGCCGGACCAGTAAAAGCATTAACTGGAGAGTGTGTTTCAGATCTACAAAAAGGCGTGGATGGTCTAGAAGTCACTGGCCCTAAAGTAGCTGGAGCTGGAGCTAGAAAAACTTGAGCCACATAGTTTTTATAATCTGCTGGAGACAATTTTTTACTTTTTTTATCGCCTTCTTGATTCCAAGAAGCGCCATTAATTTTAGACTTAACATCCTCTGGAACCAGAGCCTCTAAATCCGTCGTGTTGTAATAAATATGAGCCGGCTTAGCCGCTTTAAATTCAGCTGAAGACTCAGCCAATCTCATTTGTTCAATGGCCCAATCGCCGCCACTCCCTGGCTCTTGCCCAGCGGGTAAAGCAGGTTCTATGGTTGAAAAATCTCGATCCATCAGAACAAAATCAACAGGGGCTAGGTCATTTTCTGGATTTAATCTTGTTTTAAAAATCTCAAGCGACTCTTGCGTATTATTCACAAGAATCAAATGTGTTTCGTTATTTAAATCAATTTCAAATACTGAAAGCTCTCTCGGCAAAACTTTGACTGAACCAGGGCTAGTCGGGGATCCACGTAAAAACAAAGCACGATTGGTATAAACATCTTCAACCATCATTACCACTTTGGGTAAAAATGCTGGCAAAACTCCACTCATTTTGAACACTCCATGACATTGTTTAGCTTATGACTTAGCTCATCGTAATTTTCAGTTTTTATTTTTGATATGACCAAAAAAAAATAAAAACAAATAAAACCTAAATAAAACCTAAATAAAACTTCAACCCCTTAGAACAACAAAGAACCTAGGGAGAGTCTCAGAAACAAATGCAAATTAAAAGAGAAAAATATCAGTTCAATAACAATTATTTTCTAGGGCAACTTATGAGAAATTTTGCTCAAGAAATTGCTTTAAAGAAATGATCGGGAATTGTCTAAACAAATCAGACAAACACCCTTACAATGCGACCCTTTTTTAATAATCCAATAACCCAATAACCCAATAAAAAGAAAAGACTGAAAACCTATGACAAATTTTATTCAGATTAGTTTTGAAATACATGCCCAAGAAGCCCAAATTTCCGAGGAAGTTTTAAACAGCCTAGGAGCTCTTGCAGTCAGCTTTGAAGATGCGAAAGATCAGCCAATATTAGAACCTGGAGTAGGTGAGACACCCTTATGGTCTGAAGCAGTGATTAAATCCTTATTTCCAGAAGAGACCGACTGTATGGTCGTACTAGCAGGCTTATCCGAAGGCTTGCCTTTGTTAAATCTGGAATCTGTCAATTTTGAATTATTAGCAGACCAAGCCTGGGAACGTGCCTGGATGATTGATTTCAAGCCCATGTGCTTTGGGAAAAAATTCTGGATTTATCCTTCGAATATTCCCGTTCCAGCAGATCATCTGGCTTTAGTTTTAGATCCTGGCTTGGCCTTTGGAACAGGGACCCACCCGACAACGAGCATGTGCTTGGATTATCTGGCCAGTATTGACTGCAAAGATAAAATCATCATGGATTTTGGCTGTGGTTCTGGAATCTTAGCCCTTGCGGCTTTAAAGCTCGGCGCTCAAAAAGTCATTGCCATAGATAACGATCCTCAGGCGCTCATCGCAACGAAAGATAATGCTGAGAGAAATAATTTATATTCAGAAAATTTAATTATTTTAGATTCTATTAATATTCCTAAAACACCGGTTGATATTTTATTAGCCAATATTCTGGCAGCGCCCTTAGTCAACTTTGCGCCCTTGTTTTCAAGATTAGTTAAACCCCAAGGGGCGATTGCGCTTTCTGGAATTTTGCAAAATCAAACCCAAGAAATCATCGACGCCTATGCGCCTTATTTTGAATTTTTTGATATGAGAACACTGGGTGACTGGGTCAGAATTGATGCCAAAAGAAAATAAAAAATATATATTAACTAATTGTTTATTATAAATTTATAATAAACACCAAATCGACATTTGTTGATTTGGTGTTTGGGATTTCATATTATTCCAAACACCAAATCAACAAATGTCGATTTGGTGTTTGGGATTAACTCAGGAAAAACAAGATGTTTATCGGTAGAAACGCTGAACTTGAAAAACTCAGAAACCTTCTTAAAAAATCGACGGCGAGCTTGGTGACTATTAATGGTCGCCGCCGTATTGGTAAAAGTCGTCTGATCGAAGAGTTTTCAAAGCTATTTAAAACCTCTTATTTTTTTTCTGGGCTGGCTCCTGTTGAAAACTTATTACCTGCTGATCAAAAACAAGAATTTTTAAGACAGCTCTTTGAACAAAATATCCCTTGCTTACCTAGCGATGACTGGGGCGTTTTATTTTCTGTCTTAGCTAAGCATATTCCAAATACTCCAAGCCCTATTTTAATTGTCTTAGATGAAATCACTTGGATGGCTGAGGACAGCCCTACTTTTTTACCCAAATTAAAAACGGCTTGGGACTCTGCTTTTAAAAAAAATCCTCGGCTGATTTTAATTCTCTCAGGATCTAATTCCGCCTGGATCGAAGAGAATATTTTAAGCAGCACCGGATTTTTCGGCAGGATTTCTCTTCGGTTACGACTACAAGAACTGCCTTTAAATCAATGTGTGGCATTTTGGGGCGCGCAGTCTTCTCACGTTTCGGCTTATGAGAAATTTAAAATCTTGTCTATTACCGGCGGCGTCCCCCGATATCTCGAAGAAATTAATCCCAAAGAAAGCGCTGAGCATAATATTAAGCAACTTTGTTTCAGCACCTCTGGCCTACTCTTTCATGAATTTGATGAGATCTTTTCAGACTTATTTTCCAAGCGAGAAAAATATTATAAAGACCTGGTCTATGCCATCGCTGAAGGCCACACCGCCTTGAGCCAGTTGGCTGAAAAACTAGGCCGAGTCAAAGGGGGAGACTTAAGTGAGCGCCTCAATGAACTCTGCCAAGATGGCCTAATCCAGAGAGATTTCAGCTGGAATTTAAAAACTGGAAAACGCTCTAAAACCAGTCGTTATCGAATCAGTGACCCTTATTTGAAATTTTATATTCGCGCCATTTTGCCCTATCGCTCTCGAATTGAAGCCGCTCAGTCACCCATTTTGCCGGATAACTGGGAAAGTTTATTAGGACTGCAGTTTGAAAGTCTTGTTTTAAATAATCGCCATCTTTTACATGCTTTATTAAACATAGAACCCAGTGAAATTATTGATGCCAATCCTTATCTACAAACTCAAACTAGCCGCCAAGAGGGCTGCCAAATTGATTATTTAATAGAAACTAAATTCAATACTTTATTTCTTTGCGAAATTAAATTTAGTAAAAAAGAGCTCCCAGTCTCTGTCATTCAAGAAGTCCAAGAAAAAGTAGAGAAACTTAAAGCGCTCCGAGGTTTTTCTATCCGCCCGGTATTAATTCATGTGAATGGTGTGAGCGAGGCTTTGAGCGACAGTCATTACTTTTCTCATATGATTGATTTTGCGCAATTCCTGGCACTTAAAAATTAAAAATTTAAATTAAAAATCTAACTATCTAACTAAAAGAGAAGCTCATGCTCCGAACACAAAAAAATCACCAAAAATCTATTAAATTCCAGCCCAAACTCTGGCTGCGCTTATTTAAAATATTTTACATTTGGATCCGTTATGGCTTAGACGAAATTGCTTTATCTACGCCCTGGCTCTCGCCGTTTAAATTTATCGTCTGCTTAAATCCTCTTTACTGGCTCTCTCATAGAAAATTATCCCAAGGTGAAAGATTAAAAATTGCCCTGGAAAAACTAGGGCCTTTGTTTATTAAATTCGGTCAAATCTTATCTACTAGGCGGGATTTTCTACCCGAGCAGATTTCAGAAGAGCTCGCCAAGCTTCAAGATCATGTCCAGCCTTTTGATTCACAGCTGGCAATAAAAATTATTGAACAGTCTTTAAAAGCACCTATTCACTCTTTTTTTTCCGAATTTGATCCCAGCCCTTTAGCCTCCGCCTCCATTGCCCAGGTCCATACAGCGAGATTAAAAACGGGCGAAGAAGTGATTATTAAAGTTCTCAGACCCGGCATTGAAAAAATTATTCGGCAAGATATTTCACTGATGTATTTTTTAGCCCGCTTGACCGAAAAAACCATGCATATCTCCAGGCGTCTTCGTGCGGTTGATATCGTCGCTGAAATAGAACGGACAGTCTTAGATGAATTAGATTTACTCATAGAAGGCGCCAATGCAGTTCAATTACGAAGAAATAATCAGACCCATCCCAGAAAATTTTACAAGTCTCAAAAAAATTCAGATTTAAATTTAAAACCAACACTCAAATTCGACTGGCTGAAAATCCCTGAAATTTACTGGGAATATTCCAGCTCTGAAATTTTAGTCATGGAGCGTATTCATGGGATCTCTATTTCAAATATTCCCGAATTAAAAAAAGCTGGAATCAACCAGGCTCTTTTAGCCGAGCGCATGATCCAATTATTTTATCAGCAGGCTTTTAACGACTGTTTTTTTCATGCGGATATGCATCCGGGGAATATTTTTGTCTCCCGAGACAATCCAGAAAACCCCACCATTCAACTCGTCGATTTTGGCATTGTGGGCAGCCTAGACGAACGAGATCAGCACTATCTTGCTGCTAATTTTCTAGCTTTTTTTAAACAAGATTATAAACAAGTCGCCAAATTACATATTGAATCCGGTTGGGTGCCTGCGAGTACCCGCGTGGATGAATTTGAATCTGCCATGCGTGCTGTTTGTGAGCCTATTTTTGACAAGCCACTCAAAGACATCTCTTTAGGTCAGACGCTCATGCGATTAATCCAAATTGCTCAAAGATTCGACATGATTATTCAGCCCCAATTATTACTACTCCAGAAAACGCTCTGGAATATCGAAGGCATCGGAAGAAATTTATATCCTGACTTAGACATCTGGCGTATTTCTAAACCCTTCTTAGAAAACTGGATGAAAGAACAAATGGGTTTTAAAAATTTATTTAAAAAATTTAAACAAGAATGGCCCCGAATCACTCAGGGCTTGCCGCAGATTCCAGAGCTCCTGTTTTCTTTATTAAAATCTAATCAAGCTCCAGCTCTCTCTCTAACTCCAGCCCCAGCGCCAGAAAAAAAATCTTTTATCACTAAAAATAATTTTATTTCTGGGGTCTTACTGGGCTTAGGATTAGGGGGCTTATTAATAAGCTTTATGCTTAAAACATCTTTTAATTTAAATTTAAATTTTATCAATCCCAATTATTTAATTTTTATAAGCACCGCAGGGATTATTCTGGGGATCTTAAAAATTTAAATATTTCATTTCCCCTTTTTTTTCGTCTCTCCCCCGGAGGGAGAGACAGGCCTGAAGGTGAAACCGAAGGACAGAGAGGGGGTGTTTTCTCAAACCAGTTCTATTCACCGGAGATTTATTAGCATGCCTCACCACCAAGATCCCAACTGCCTTTTTTGCAAGATTATTAATAAAACAATTCCAGCTCAAATTATCTATGAAGACCCTGATCTTTTAGCTTTTAAAGACATTCATCCCAAAGCCCCCGTGCATATTTTAATTATTCCCAAGACCCATATTATTTCTTTGGCCCATTTAAATTCAGAGCAAAATTCAGAGCAAAATTTAAAACTCATGGGCCTATTAACTTTAAGATTACAAGACATTGCAAAATCTCAGGGTTTAAACAACGGCTTTAAAATTATGATTAATACGGGGAAAGCAGGCGGCCAAGAAGTTGACCATCTGCATTATCATTTGTTGGGCGATCCTAAAAAATAATAAATAATAAAAACTACTGCTCCAGATCTTCTGCATCCGAATCAGACTCAGAGTCTTCATCTGAAGACCGGATCATGGCCTTTTCTTCAGCCTCTTCATCGTCGTCTTCATCACCATCAGACAAAGCAGCCATAGAGTCAGCAAAGCCTTTGGGCTCCGGCTTGTATTTACTTAACTTCACTCTTTGCAAATTAACTCTAACGGCAATAATTAGTTGTTTCAGAGCTGCATTGTCGTCTGACTCTAAAGCCAAAATATCAATCATTTCTTCCAGGGTTAAATTAGGGTCTTGCGTAATTTCACCCAAGATAAATCCGTCTTTTAAGCCCAAGATTTCTGCGTCTTTAATAATTCGTTCTTTCACTTCTTTGACACTCCGTGAGGTGATGCCCTCAAATACAGCGATATAGGGATTCCCAGAGTGTGAATTAGAAGAAGTATTCGTCATTTTTTGTAGCGTTCCTTTTTATAAAAATTTAATTAATTTTGTTAATTTGATTACCTAGTTTTAAGAGCCGGCGATTTTGCATAACAAATACTTTGGCATCAAGGTTTTGTTTTAGAATTTTGTTTTAAAATTTTTCAATCTATGGTCTAAGTTCGAGATCTATTTTTAGATCTAGTTATATTTAATTTTTATTTTTTTTTTACTTTCAATAACCAAAAGGGACTTTCTATGACAACTCAAAAAAACACTCAAAAAAATACTCAAAAAACAAGCAAGAAAAATATGAATACGGGCATTTCAGAATCTCAAAGAAAAATCATTGCTGATGGCTTAGCCATATTTCTTGCAGATACTTACACCCTGTATTTAAAAACCCATAACTTTCACTGGAATGTCACAGGCCCTTATTTTCAAACCTTGCATTTATTATTCGAAACCCAATACACAGAATTATCTTTGGCCGTTGATTTAATCGCCGAAAGGATTCGTGCTTTAGGCTTTCCAGCTCCAGGTAGTTATCAGCAGTTTTCTAAACTTTCCAAAATTAAAGAGGAAACCAGTGTTCCAGAATCTTCGCAAATGCTTGAGCAATTAATGTCTGACCACGAATATTTAAGTAAATCCGCTCGGGAATTATTTTTAATATCAGATAAAGCTCAAGACGAAGTCACTAATTCTTTATTAAGCGATCGCATGGACATTCATGAAAAAACAGCCTGGATGTTGAGAAGTTCATTGGCTTAATTTGTGTAGAAATAAAAAAGGGGCGAACCTAAAGTTTGCCCCTTTTTATTTTTCCCAGAAGGGATCTTTTTTAATTTTTATTAGTTTTTACTAGTCTTTATTGGCCCGCTTTCTATCCGACTCTGACAAATTTTTCTTACGGATTCGAATACTCAGAGGCGTGACTTCGACCAATTCGTCATTATTAATAAACTCCAGAGCCTGCTCCAGGGTATGTTTAATCGGCGGAGTTAATACAATATTTTCGTCAGTCCCAGCAGCACGAATATTGGTTAATTGCTTGCCCTTGGTTGGGTTCACCACTAAGTCGTTATCCCTCGAGTGCAAGCCAATGACCATGCCTTCGTAAACTTCAACACCGTGGCCAATAAATAAATTACCGCGTTCTTGTAAGTTAAATAAAGAATACCCCAGGGCCTTACCAGTGCAGTTGGAAATCATCGCGCCGCGCTGTCTTTCATTATTAACTTCCGCTTTTGCAGGACCGTAATGATCAAACACGTGATGCATGATTCCAGTACCACAAGTACAAGTTAAAAACTCTGTATGAATACCGATTAAACCCCGAGACGGCATCATGTACTCCAGTCTTACACGACCTTTTCCATCTGGAACCATATTTTTTAATTCACCTTGGCGAGCGCCTAATTTCTCCATGACGGCTCCCTGATAAATATCAGGCACGTCGACATAGACCTGCTCGAAAGGCTCATGCTTAACCCCATCGACTTCTTTCATAATCACTTCAGGGCGTGAAACCGCTAATTCAAATTTTTCGCGACGCATGGTTTCAATTAAAATTCCTAGATGTAATTCCCCGCGACCTGAAACTTGGAATTTGTCTGAATCGGTATGATCAGCCACTCGTAAAGCCACGTTATGAATCAACTCGCGTTCTAGCCTCGCTTTAATCTGACGTGAGGTTAAGTATTTTCCTTCACGACCAGCAAAAGGCGAATCATTGACCTGGAAAGTCATGGTCACGGTCGGCTCATCGACCACTAAAGGCGGCATAGCTTCTGGGAAATTAGGATCACATAAAGTGTCTGAAATATATAAACCTTCGATCCCTGTCACGCAGATAATATTCCCTGCTTCTGCCATCGGAACTTCAACGCGCTCTAAGCCTAAATGGCCCAAAACTTGCAAGACTTTACCGTTTCGCTTATTCCCTTCACTGTCGACAATGCAGATTTGCATATTAGTTTTAACACGCCCTCGGGTAATCCGACCAATTCCAATGGCACCGACAAAACTAGAATAATCTAAAGACGAAATTTGCATCTGGAAGGGCCCTTCCAGATCGACTTCTGGCGGTTTGACTTTATCAACGATGGCCTGAAACAAAGGATCCATATTAATTCTGGGCTCTTCTAATTCATTCATGGCGTAGCCACTCAAAGCCGACGCATAAATAATAGGAAAATCTAACTGCTCATCAGTCGCCCCTAAGCGATCAAATAAATCAAATACTTGATCCACAACCCAATGGGGTCTTGCACCATCTCTATCTACTTTATTAATAACGACTATTGGATTTAAACCCTGCTCAAACGCTTTCTGTGTGACAAAACGAGTTTGTGGCATCGGGCCATCGACTGCATCAACCAGTAATAAAACCGAATCAACCATAGAAAGAATCCGCTCGACTTCGCCACCAAAGTCCGCATGGCCTGGGGTGTCCACAATATTAATATGGTACCCATGCCAATCAATCGCCGTATTTTTCGCCAGAATAGTAATCCCACGTTCTTTCTCTAGATCATTGGAATCCATTAATCTTTCTGTTTTAGGTCCTCGATCACCAATCGTTCCCGACTGTCTTAATAGCTTGTCCACCAGGGTTGTTTTTCCATGGTCAACGTGGGCAATAATGGCGATATTTCTTAGCTTCAATGTCATGAGTGTTGCTCTTCCTAATAAATCTGGATAAAAAAAAGTGCGCGAGTTTAACACAGACATCTGCTATTAACTCACGCACTTTAATTATTTTTAATTATTTAACTTAAATCTAAATCACTAATCTAAATCACTCAGCAAACTCATATTCTTTCTGACGTTCAGATTTATATTCAGCTTTATAATCCGCTTTGTAATCCGGCCGAATAGTTCGCGCACGGACCACACCCCAGGGGCGTGAAAGCACATTAATTTTATTAATATTTTTTTCTAGAAATAAATGATTTTGCAATAATTGCGATTGCTGGGTTGGTTGATTAAACCGAATCTGGTATTTGCGCGCAATGCGTCGAACATTACTCACGCCACATTCTAAAATATCCGCGACTTGCTTCGAAGTTTTACCCTCACTGGCATAGTCTTGTAATAACTCAGAAACCGAGCGGTTATATTTACTAACGATTCGCTGTTCCACGGTCATAGCAGTCATAAGTTCCCTCCTTGCTGACTATATTTTTATAAAACAACAAAGATGTCGAAAAAAACAGTTAGCTCAAGTTCACGAACCTAAGCTTTTTGTTACACAAATCAGGGAGGGTGTGTCGACCCTTCTGACCCGCTGCACTCGGCATTAGCGACAACTTTGAAGGGGATCATCATATATAAATTTCAGATCAGATCAACGATAAAAATAGATAAGTCGGCAAATAAAAAATCTATAACAATCCTAACTCTAATTTCGCTTCTGGCGTCATCATTTCCGAGTTCCACGCAGGATCAAAAACTAAAATCACATCCGCCTTACTCACATTGGGAATACTTGATACTTTCTTTTCTACTTCTGCAGAAATCACTGGCCCCATGCCACAACCCGGCGCCGTTAAAGTCATTTGAATCCCAATATGATATGACCCGTCTTTTTGCTTAGTTTTAACAATTTCATAGATCAAACCCAAATCCGCAATATTCACGGGGATCTCCGGGTCATAGCAAGTTCTGAGCTGTTCCCAGATACTTTCTTCGCTAACATCTTCTCCAGTGGCTTTAAACTCAGGGGGTTTAATAATTTCTCTGCCAATCGCATCGGCATCTTTACCCTCGATTCTTACTAAATTTCCATTCACATTAATCGTAAAACTTCCACCCAAAGCCTGAGTAACCAAGACTTCCGTCCCGGGCAATAATTCAATCTCAGACCCATAGGGAATTAACACCCCCATCACCCCACGTCTAATCACTGTAATATCAGAATGCTTCATGATCTTATTTCTTCTCGCTCATAGCAGGACTCACACTAAAACTCACCCCACAACCACATCGCGCGGTCTCATTAGGATTGGTATAAATTAATTTGCTCTGGCCCAAACTTAATTTCTGATAATCCACTATCACCCCATTAATTAAAGGCTTCGCTTTTTCACTCATCCAGATATTTAAATTTTTAATATTTTCTATTTTTAAATCACTGGGAGAAATATCTCCCTCACCAACTAATTCGCTCTGATAGCTATAGCCAGAACAGCCTGTTTTACTCACATCAAATTTAATCCCAATACATACAGACCCAGATTTCTCTTTCTCTTCAATACTTTTTTTAAAATGCGCGAGCGCACTTTCTGTCAAAATTAAACTAGGCAAAACCTCACTGGGTTTATATTTTTCAACAGTCATTTTTATTTCACCACTTTTAAATATTTTTATAAAATTTTTTAAGGGACGAATACAAGATTCGCCCCTCCCGTTTTTTATATTTACTTTTTTATATTTACTCTGTTCTTATCTCTTGATCTTGACCCTCTAATCCTGCTTTTAAACATTGCCAGGCCAAAGACGCGCATTTGACTCTCGCTGGATACGCTGAAACTCCAGCTAATACTTTTAATTTCCCCAATTTTTCTAATTGCTCTAACTCTAAATTTTCTGAATTTTTACCCAGCAACATCTCATGCACTTGCTCAAATAAATCCAGACCTTCTTCTATTTTTTTATTTTTTAAACTCTCTGTCATTAAAGACGCTGAAGCCATAGAGATGGCACAGCCCTCGCCTTTAAAACTAATGTCTTTAATACAATTATTTTCTAATTTTAAAAACAAAATTAACTTATCCCCACAGAGCGGGTTATGACCGATTTTTTTAATCTCTGGGTTTTCTATTTCACGAAAATTTCTGGGGTTTCTCCCATGATCAATAATCACCTGTTGATATAACTCATGATATTCGCTCATTTAATTCATACCCCTCACACTCCAAATATTTTTTTAGCTTTGATTATTCCAGCTGCCAATTTTTCAATATCTTCCAGATCATTATAAATTCCTAAAGACATCCGGCTCATCGCTGGGACCCCATAAAAATTCATCAAGGGCATCGCACAATGATGCCCGGCTCTAATCGCTATGCCCTCTTGATCTAATAAAGTCCCTAAATCATGGGCATGAATCTGCTCAACATTAAAACTAATCACGCCAATTTTATTTTTATTATTTTCACTCTCGCCATAAATTTTTATCCCAGAAATATTTTTTAAAATATCCAGAGCCCTTTGAGTTAAGTCATGCTCTTGCTTAATTAACTCTGCAAAATTTAAACCATCCAGATAATCCATCGCCGCGGCTAATCCAATAGCCTCCGCGATCGGCGGTGTTCCTGCTTCAAATTTCAAGGGCGCCTTTGCATAAGTCGTCTTCTCAAAACTAACAGTCTCAATCATGCTGCCACCCCCAAAGACGGGGCTTAATTCTTCCAGCCAGTTTTTCTTAATATATAAAACCCCAATCCCCGTCGGCCCATATAATTTATGCCCTGAAAACACTAAGAAATCAGAGTCTAATTCTTTCATATTTAATTCTTCATGAGATAAATAACCCACAGACTGCGCGGCGTCTAAGCACACTAAAATATCTTTCTCACGCGCTAATTTGATTACTTCTCTCACTGGGTTTTTTAATCCCAAAACATTTGAAATAGGCGCCATGGAAATTAACCTAGTCCGAGGCGTTAATAATTTTTCTAGATTTTTTAAATCCAGCTCACCATTTAAATTAATCTCCCAGACATCCAGCTCAATCCCAAATCTTTCTCGCATCATTTGCCAAGGCACAATATTCGAATGATGTTCCATGCGGGTTAATACAACCCGATCTCCAGGTTTTAAAATAGTTAAACTCAAACTTTGGGCTAAAAGATTTAAACCTTCCGTCGTCCCTTTGGTAAAAACAATACTTCTAGAATCTTCAGCGCCAATAAAATCTTTCACTCTCTCTCGGGCTTTTTCATACAAATCCGTCGCTCGAACAGACAAGCTATGAACACCCCTATGAATATTTGAATAATTATTCGTATAAAAATCATCCATGGCTTCTAGAACTATTCTGGGCTTCTGCGCTGACGCTGCCGTATCTAAATAAACTAAATCTTTACCAAAAATTTTTTGCTTAAAAATATCAAAATCTGGTTTTAAATTTTTCATATTAATAAATCTCGCCACTCTTGATTTTTAATTTCTAAAATCACCGAATTTAAAAACCCATGAATTAACATTTCCCTCGCCTCAGATTCTGCAATCCCTCGACTCTGCAAATAAAATACGGCCGCAGGGTCTAGCTCTCCCACCGTCGCGCCATGCGTACAGCTGATCCCACTGGTGTAAATATTTAAAACCGGCTGGGTATAAATACTGGCAAAATCAGACAATAAAATATTCTGATTCTTCTGATGGGCTTCAATATCAAGCACTCCAGCATCGGCCTGGGCTTTGGCATAAAAAACACCCGTCGAATAGTCGTCTAATAAGCCCTTGGCCAAGATATTTGACTTGGTATGCGAGGCCTTGTGATTCACCACGGTGTGCCAATCAAAATGATTTTTAGCTTTTAAATAATACCCACCCAAAATCTCACAACTGGCCCCAGGGCCCATTAAATCAATATTTAAATCAAAGCGGCTTTTACTATTATTTTTATAATTTTTATTATTTTTTAAATTAAGCCCAAACACACAGGGATTAAAAACACTGTTTTCCAGCTGCCTGACATGCAGCCCAGAGACTTCACAAAGATTATTTAAATCGCTTTCTAATTCACCCACTAGTTTTAAATAATTTAATCTTGCCCCTTCGCCTATTTCACAAAAAGTCAGATGGCTGGAATAAAAATTATTATTTAAATCTAATTTTTCTAAAATATTTAATTCACTGTTTTTTCCAAGCTTAATAAACACCCTGGAAACGCCCGTCTGTATTAAAATCTCCAGGTGTTTTTTTATAATTAAATTATCTGGAATCTCTATTAAATATCCCAGCTCACTTTTATTTAAACAGGCCAGTGGATGCTCTTTGGGATTTAATTCAAAACCAAAATTATTGTTTAAATAAACATCTTGTTCTTGGGGATTTAAATTTTCTAATTTCTTAATCACTAAGCCATCCAGAGCGGACAGCGGGCGAATACAAGATTCGCCCCTACACCTGTTTTTTTCTGATTCCGCTATTTTTTCGGAAAAATCATCAGGGAGACGGGTATATTTCCAGGCTTCTAATTTTTTCATGAATTTATGATCCACCCTATTTTTCACCCAGCTGGTTATCTAAAAGCCAGCCATAGCCTTTTTCTTCTAATTCCAGAGCTAAATTTTTATCCCCCGATTTAATAATCTGGCCATTAGATAAAACATGAACAAAATCGGGTTTTATATAATCTAATAATCTCTGATAGTGGGTAATCACAATAAAACTTCTGTCTGGGCTTCTTAGCTCATTTACGCCTTTAGAGACTATCTGGAGCGCATCAATATCTAAGCCCGAATCCGTCTCGTCCAAGATAATTAAACTAGGTTCTAAAACTAACATCTGGAAAATCTCATTGCGTTTTTTCTCACCGCCTGAAAAACCAGCATTCACACTGCGCTCTAGAAAACTTTTATCCATGGATAAAACAGCCATCTTAGATTTTGCCCAGGCCATAAAATCAATGGCATCCATGGGATCTAAATTCTGAGATTTTCGCTTGGCATTCAAAGCCGCTTTTAAAAAATACAAATTATTCACGCCGGGTATCTCAACCGGATATTGAAAAGCCAAAAACACCCCGGCCCAAGCCCTCTCTGCTGGAGAAAGTTTTAATAAATCCTGCCCATTAAATTCAACAGACCCTTCTGTAATATCAAAACCAGGTCTTCCAGATAAGACATTCGCCAAAGTCGTCTTTCCAGAACCATTCGGGCCCATGATGGCGTGAACTTCGCCGGGATTAATATTTAAATTTAAGCCCTTCAGAATTTTTTTAGCTTGATTGGCATTATTTAAATTCACAGAGGCGTGGAGATTATTAATTTTTAGCATTTTGTTTTGACCTATTTATATATTTAATTTTTTTAACCCACTGCGCCTTCCAAGCTGACTTCCAGTAATTTCCGCGCTTCGACGGCAAATTCCATGGGCAAAACTTCAAAGACCTGCTTACAAAATCCATTGACGATTAAAGCCACGGCATCTTCTTCTTTGATCCCTCTGGACAAGCAATAAAACAACTGGTCTTCAGAAATCTTAGAAGTACTGGCCTCATGCTCAACAATGGCCGTTTTATTTTTCACTTCGATATAGGGATAAGTATGCGCACTGCATAAATCGCCAATCAATAAAGAATCACACTGGGTATGATTTCGAGCGTTTTGAGCGCCAGGCCCCATGCGGACCAGCCCTCTATAAGCATTGTGACCGCGAGACGCTGAAATGCCTTTTGAAATAATCGTACTTTTTGTATTTTTCCCTAAGTGAATCATCTTCGTCCCCGTATCCGCCTGCTGGCATCTGGCCGCAAGGGCTACCGAGTAAAATTCACCGACAGAATTATCACCCTGCAAAACAACCGACGGGTATTTCCAAGTAATGGCAGATCCTGTCTCTATTTGCGTCCAAGAAATCTTCGAATTTTCACCGCGACAAGCACCACGTTTAGTCACAAAGTTATAAATCCCCCCACGACCTTCTTCGTCTCCAGGGTACCAATTTTGAACCGTCGAATATTTAACTACCGCGTCTTTTAAACAAACAATCTCAACCACTGCTGCATGTAATTGATTCTCGTCTCGCATAGGCGCCGTACAGCCTTCGAGATAGCTCACATAACTGCCTTCTTCAGCAATAATCAAAGTCCGTTCAAACTGGCCTGTTTTAGCCTCGTTAATTCTAAAATAAGTAGATAGCTCCATGGGGCATCGCACCCCTTTGGGGATAAATACAAAAGACCCATCGCTAAACACCGCCGAATTTAAAGCCGCGAAAAAATTATCACTTTGAGGGACCACCGAACCCAAATAGCTCTGAACTAATTCGGGATATTTTTGCAGCGCCTCAGAGATAGGACAAAAAATCACCCCGGCTTCTAATAATTTTTCTTTAAAAGTGGTGGCAACAGAGACTGAATCAAAAACAGCGTCCACAGCAACTCCTGCAAATATTTTTTGCTCATGCAGAGGAATCCCTAGTTTTTGATAGGTCTCTAATAATTTCGGATCCACTTCATCTAAAGACTTCAGCTTATTTTTCTCATTATTTTTCGGCGCTGAGTAATAACTAATTTCTTGATAATTAATCTTCTCAATTTTTAAATCCGCCCACTCAGGCTCAGGCATTTTTTTCCAGAGCTCAAATGCTTTAAGCCGCCAAGCCAGCATAAATTCAGGTTCTTTCTTTTTCTCAGAAATAAATCGAATAACACTTTCATCTAGACCTGGCGGCAAGGTCTCAGATTCAATATGGGTAATAAAACCCGGCTCGTAATTTTTATTTTTTTCTAAAATTTTATTTAAATTCTTATCCAATTAATTTATTCCTCGCTCTAAGCCATTAGTTAAACCACCACACAACTGGGCTAATGTATTTTTTCCCAGGGCGTTTTTAATAATTTGATTAATCAGCTGCCAGTCTTGTTTCATGCCGCAATTATGCTCATGAGCGCAGTTATTTTTTAAATTGCAGTGTGTGAGCGCAATCGGCCCATCAATGGCTTCAATGATATTTACTAAGTTAATTTGAGCTGGAGATTGGGCGAGCTGATAGCCACCCACCTGGCCTCTTGTAGAATTAAGTAGGCCTGCGTTTTGTAATAATTTTAAAATCTTTCTGACAGTCGGGAGCGCAATATGCGTGCGTTCTGAAATCTCAAAAGCGCTCTGGGGCTGGTCTTGTGCCCCAGCTAACTCGCGCATGATCACAGAGGCGTAATCGGCCAGACGGGAAATTTTTAGCATGGTTTAATTTAACTAGTACCAAGTCAGTGCTGTATGGCCGCGCATCTTAACATGGAGGAGTGCCGGGCTGGAATGGGCTGGTTAAATTAAAAATTAAGCAGATTAACCTGCGTTAATTAAAGAGACGGTTTGTGGCATTGCATCATTGGCCGCAGTGCATACAAGGTTGTCAGTATCACAATGAATTTTAAAACAAGGACTACTTGGATTGAATACAAAAGTAGGATCCACGTGCATTACTGGGATAAAGTGCAAACTTTGAACACTTTGAAGTTCCTCAATGCTCATATTTCCAAGGCTCGGAGCTGAAAAATACAAATAAACTGATGCTGCCATGATACTGTAAGTCCGAGGCGTCCACGTAATCGCATTCCCAGGAAAAGGAGTCGTGAACCCACCTACAAATGCAGTGCAATTATCATCAGAATACCCGATAAGCTGCACTTGAGCACTTTGCACTGATTGAGCACCTTGATTGTCCACAACCAGTGTCCCAGCAGAAGGATACAAGCCCAGCAAATGATCACTCATCACCAAAGGCATTGGATTAGCCTGTGAGTGAACTGGTGAGGCAGAAGCAAAGCTCTGCGCAGCAAACATACCCATGCCCACAAAGCCAATTTTTAATAAATTTTTTAAATTAAAATTTCTGATTACCATGCTCTTAACCCCCTGATTCCACTAAAGCCAAACCTGTTGTTTCTGGATTACCGTTCAACCCGCCCAGTGTTTTTTCTGTTGCTAATCTAATAATCTTTGGATCAGACCAATCAGCAAGATCATGAAAAAACATATCGCTATTGATCTTTAAATCATCAACATCACTTCTATTTTTATCAACATAATTTCCCATAAAAAAATCTCGCAATGCTAAAAAAGGCTCGACATTACAGAGCAATTCTTAGATTGTCACTCGACGCACATCGACGCACAAAGTTTAAAAAAAATAAAAAAAACACCTGGAGAAAATCAGTGCTTTATTGAGATAACTAAATCTAATGATTGATTAACTAATCGCCCAGACTGGAAAATGAGAGAACCATGCAAAATTGCTAGAGCTCTAGTAAAAACACATGGCAAAATTACTAGAGCTCTAGCAATTTTACATAAAACTAATTTTAAAAATAAAAATGAAGTTCCAGCTGGAGCTAGACTCCACCAAGAACTTCGTTTTGAAAAATTGAAATGAAGTTCTTTATGGAGTATGATTTAAAAAATAAATAATTTTTAAATTTCAATAAGATATTAAAATCATGGCCATTAAAAATACGCGAAATATTATCGGACGGGAAAAAGAAAAACAGAAATTATCTCAATTTTTAAACTCTGGAAAAGCTGAATTTATGGTCGAAGACGAATCGGCAAAACTTATTTAATCAGACAATATTTTGAAAACAGCAAAAACCTATTCTTCAATGCCACTGGCATGAAAGAAGGAAAACTAGAAGATCAAACTAAGCATTTTTCAGAACAAATCGGCCGCTCTTTTTTTAATGGCATGACTCCAAAAGCAGGAACTTCTTGGGAAGAAGTTTTTAAGCTACTGACGGACGTTATTGAGCAAACAAAGAAAATTTATAAGACCAAAAAAATTGTTTTATTCCTGGATGAGTTTCCCTGGATGGCAAGCAAAAATTCCAAGCTGCTAGAAACATTGGATTATTACTGGAATCAACACTGGTCCAATGACGATCGTATCAAGCTCATTATTTGCGGATCTTCAGCCTCTTGGATCATCGATAAAATTATTTATAACAAAGGGGGCTTGCATAACCGCGTGACTTACACCTTGCAGCTGGAGCCTTTTACACTCGGTGAAACCCGAAAATTTTTGAGCCATCTTGGATTTAAGATTAATCATCGCCAAGTGACTCAGGTTTATATGATCACCGGGGGCGTGCCTCATTACTTAGCCCAATTAAATTCCAACGCCTCTATTGATCAAAACATTGATGAAATCGCTTTTTCTAAAAACAGCTTTTTATTTTCTGAGTTTGATAAATTATTTTCTTCTCTTTTCGACGATGTTGAAGCTTATTTAAACATCTTAAAAATACTGGCTGCTCAGCCTTTAGGCATGGGACAAGCTGCTCTTTTTGAAACACTAAAAATCCCCAAAGGCCAAGGCACTTTAAGCAAATTAAAATCCCTTGAAATCTGTGGCTTCATCATGAGCTTCACGCCTTATGGCCATAAAGAAAAAGGGACTTATTATAAAATAATTGATGAATACACCCTGTTTTATTTTGCCTGGCTTGCGCCACTTGGAAATATTTTAAGCTCCAAAGGCCTTGGGCAACACTATTGGGAAAAAAGAAAACTCACACCTGAATGGCGTGCCTGGTCTGGATATGCGTTTGAATCTCTCTGCCATAAACACTCGATGCATATTGCGCAAGCGCTGGGAATTAGCGCAAGTTCAGTCCCAGGAACCTGGCGTTATATTCCAAAGAAAAACAGCACTGATCAGGGCGCCCAAATTGATTTGCTGTTTGACCGAGATGACGATGCAATCACACTCTGTGAAATAAAATATACAGAAAGCCCCTTCTCAATTGATAAAGCTTATGCAAAAAATTTGACTCAAAAAATGGAAGTTTTTAGAGAGCGAACCAAAACCACTAAGCAATTATTCCTAGCGCTGATTTCAGCCGCAGGACTGAAAAAAAGCATCTACTCCGAAGAATTAGTTAATCACTTAGTGACCCTCGATCACTTATTTATTGACTAACCGCTATTAAAAATCCCTTATAAGCCCTTATAAACCACTATTTTTTTAACCCGCCCACTTCAAAAATTCAAAACTTACGTTATAACTCCCCGCTCTTATTTTTATATTTCTAAGCATCTTTCATGACCCAAAATATGACCCAAAATAATTTCGATACCCAGCACCAAATTCAATATCAAGAATCTATTAATAACCCCCAAAAATTCTGGGCAGAGCAAGCCAAAATATTAGACTGGATCAAGTTTCCAGAAAAAATAATTTCAGAAGCAGTGTCACAGAATTTAAATCAAGACAGCATTCAAAATATTCACTGGTTCGAAGATGGAATTTTAAACGCCAGTGTGAATTGCCTAGACCGACATCTTGAAAAAAATGCAGAAAAAATAGCGTTGATTTTTGAAGGCGATGACCCAAAAAATTCTCAAAAAATCAGTTTTAAAAATTTATATCAACAGGTCTGTCAGCTCGCTAATTTTTTAAAATCCAGGGGCTTAAAAAAAGGGGATCGGGTCTGTATTTATTTACCCATGATTCCAGAGGCAGTGATCTCTATGCTGGCCTGCGCAAGACTAGGCCTGGTTCACTCTGTGATCTTTGGCGGCTTTTCTCCCAGCTCTATTAGAGATCGCGTTTTAGATTGCGAGGCGACTTGTATTATTACCGCTGATTATGGCTTTCGCGGGGGAAAAACTATTGGGTTTAAATCTAATATCGACGAGGCCTTAAATAATTTACCTATTTCTGCCAATAATCCTAAAAATCCCGAAGTCAGCACGGTTCTGGTGATTAAAAATAAAAATCTAGAAAACCTAGAAAATCTAGAAAGCTTAAAAAATTCGTGGGTGACAAACAGAGATTTTGACTATAAAAATTTAATTCCCCAGCAGGCTATTTCCTGCCCCCCAGAACCCATGAAATCTGAAGACCCGCTGTTTATTTTATATACCTCGGGGTCTACTGGAAAACCTAAGGGCGTGGTTCACAGTACTGGGGGATATTTATTATTCGCAGCCCTGTCTCATAAAGTTATTTTTGATTTAAACCCTCAAGATATTTACTGGTCAACGGCGGATGTCGGCTGGATCACGGGGCATTCTTATGTCACTTACGGGCCACTTGCCAATGGCACGACGACGGTTATTTTCGAGGGCATCCCGACTTATCCCAGCTATTCCCGATTTTGGGAAATTATCGATAAGCACCAGGTCAGTATTTTCTATACCGCCCCAACGGCTTTAAGAGCCTTAATGAAAGCCGGCGATGAGCCTTTGAAAAATACCAAAAGATCTAGTTTAAGAATCTTAGGCAGCGTCGGAGAGCCAATTAATCCCGAATGCTGGCTCTGGTTTTTTAATCAAGTGGGAAATAAACAATGCCCCATCATGGACACCTGGTGGCAGACTGAAACGGGTGGATTTATGTTGGCGCCGCCGAGAGAAATAAACAAACAAAAACCTGGCTGCGCCCAGAGGGCTTTTTTAGGTATTTTGCCCGTCTTACTAGACAGCCAAGGGAAAATAATAGAAGGCGAGGGTGAAGGCGCTTTATGTATTAAACACCCTTGGCCCGGCATGTTAAAAACGATTTATAACAATCCTGAAAGATTGATTTCAGCTTATTTTAAAACTTATCCAGGCTATTACTTCAGTGGAGACAGCGCCCGCAGAGATCAAGACGGTGATATCTGGATCGGTGGCCGCATGGATGATGTGATCAATGTGTCGGGACATCGTTTAAGCACCGCTGAAATTGAAAGTGCTTTGGTTTTACATCCCACAGTCGCTGAAGCGGCGGTCGTTGGCTTCCCGCATGAAATCAAGGGCGAAGGAATCTACGCCTATGTGACCTTAATGGACGGAGAAAGCCCGAGTGATGATTTAATTAAAACTTTAATAACCCATGTCAGAAAGACCATCGGACCGGTTGTGACTATTGATTTAATCCAATGGGCGCCTCAGCTGCCTAAAACAAGATCTGGAAAAATCATGCGCAGAATTTTAAGAAAAATAGCCGCTGGAGAGCTAGACCAACTGGGAGATTTATCCACTTTGGCAAATCCAGAAGCCGTGGAAGATTTAAAAAATCAGAGGAAGAAACTGGGGACTTGTAGTTAATCGTCATACCGGCGAAGGCCGGTATCCAGCGCCAGATCTGGACCCCGGCCTCCGCCGGGGCGACACAAGACAATCTAAACCTGGGACTCCAGCCCATTTTTTTCATTCTCGACTTCTTGAGCCAGCTGCGTGTCTTCCAGATAATTATATAAAGTCTGCGCATGGCAACCGACTAATTTGGCAATCGACGCTTTGTTAATATCCAGGGCTAAATATTTTTTAATTTCTTCTCTGAACTGATCCAATTTTCTGGATTTATTCTTACGACCCAGCGGACGCCCCAAGGGCAAACCGGCTGCACGGCGTCTAGCCAATGCATCCGTAGTTCTCTTAGTCACAAACTCGCCTTCAATACACTTAAATAAAGCAATGAATTTTTCCGTGTCGTAGACTTTTTCAGGGGAAAAAATTTGGGAATATTTAACCAAATGCAAAGTAATCCCACGGCTACTTAACAAATCTAAAACTTCTAAAACTTGCAGCGTCGAACAGGCTAAATCAGAGGCTTCGTAAACCATCAGATGATCATTTTTTTTCGCATGAGCAATAATGGAATGCAGCTGTCTTTTACCCCAGTGAATTTTATTATTTTGAGGGTCTAGAACCACTTGATCTAATTGAAAGCCGTGTGTTTTCGCATAATTTTTCAACTCACCCTGGAAATCCTGCTCTTCCAAACGATCCGCTGAACAATAGGCGTAAAACATCTTCTCTTATCCTCTAGAATTATTATTGTTTTGAGAGTTAAAAAACCCCCGCAAGCTCAAAGGCGGCGGATTTTACACACCTAAAAACTTAATTCAAATATCTATTTTTTAGAAAAAATTTTTTATATTTTTAAGCCTTCTTTCACAGCAAAATTTCTGAGCTAATGCGTTTATTCAAATTCATCAATTCCAGGAAAAAGCATGTCAGGTACAGAATCAAAACCAGTAGAAATAGAACTTAGAGAATTTACAAAACTTCCAAAACCTAAAATCCTCACTGTAGAAGCTTCTCCTGAACCCATGGCTGGAGCTGGAGCAGGCACTGGAGCTGGCTCTGGA
This sequence comes from Francisella tularensis subsp. holarctica, assembly GCA_945879065.1. Lineage (GTDB taxonomy): Bacteria > Pseudomonadota > Gammaproteobacteria > Francisellales > CACEW01 > CAMCUU01. Next base: position 39,740 of record CAMCUU010000004.1, on the reverse strand, counting down.
ACCAGTTCATCAAAAGCACCGCCGGCCCTCCCCTATGCCGTGACTTTTTTTTATGACCCTAGTCCAGCAGTCTCCAGCAGTGAGGGGGGAAAACCAGAAGACGCCCCAAGTGCGGGTCATAGAAAAAAAAGACCCCTCCCTAAACAAAAAATCATACTCTTGGGAGGCACTGAACATAAAAAAACCTTCATCCCAACTATTCAAAAAATAAATGATTATTTTCGAACTTCCTTTATCAAAACCATTGGGATTGATTTTGTAGTTTATCAAGACACTTTTCAGATTTGGGATACCGCAGGACAAGCGCGTTTTTTTAATATTACTAAAGCTTATTTCCAGAATGCTTTTGCAATTTTACATTTTGGACCGACTGATTTTTTAAGCACTTTAGAAAGCACGTTACGAAGCGCGCCTGACTTGCTCTATCAACACTATGCGGTGAATTACGAAACCTCTTCGAAGACGCTCCCTGCAGGAAAAATCCAGCTAAAAACCAGTGCTTCGATTGGTTCTCTTTTAAATTTAGAAGAGCTGACCCCCGTGTTTAAAAAAGCCCTGGAGGCTCGAGCATTTTGCGCGACTTATCCTGCGGTTTATCCAGCAACCATTACCAGCTTATTAGACGCTTTAAGAACACCGCCAGACTTAGTTTTAAAAAAAACACCAAGAGCCATCCATGAAGACAAACCTTCAGGAAGATCTTGTGCTGTGATGTAAGAAAATATTTTCTGCCAGCCTTGTTTTTCAGAAAAACGGTCTAGCCAATCGCACAAGGGCGAATACAAGATTCGCCCCTACCCCCTCATTCTTGGGACGGGGTTTAACTCTAGCACTCGGCATTCCAGTTCTTTATGATGCGCGGCTGTGTCCACAGAGAACCCCCACCTCATGAAACCCTCCTGGCAAGAACAATTAGCGAACAGCATTAATTCACTGGATGATTTATATGCTTATCTCGAATTAAACCCTCAAGATTTTCCAGAATTATTTTTAAATAAAAATCTCAGCGAAGAAGCCGCTCTGCAATTTAAAATTAAAGTCCCCCTGGCCTATGCCCAGAGAATCACTAAAAAAAATCCCAAAGACCCCCTCTTACTTCAAGTATTGGCCCAACCTGAAGAACAATTAGAAACTTTAGGTTATGAGAAAGACGCTTTGTCTGAATCTGAATTTAATCCCCTGCCGGGCCTATTACATAAATATCACGGTCGGGTTTTAGTCATGCTTCACGGAACCTGTGCGATTCACTGCAGATATTGTTTTAGACGGCATTTTCCCTACGACCAAAACAGACCTGGAAAAGCAGGTCTGGAAAAAATCTTAAATTATTTAAAACAAGATAGCTCTATTGAAGAAGTAATTTTAAGCGGCGGAGATCCGCTGATTAATAGCGATAGTTTTTTAAATTATTTAATTCAGGAATTAAACTTAATTCCTCATCTTTCTAGACTGCGATTTCATACGCGAATTCCAGTGGTATTACCCGATCGAATCACTGATGAATTAGTAAAAATATTAAGTAATTTTAAAGGCGAGTTAATTCTAGTTTTGCACTCCAATTCAGCCCAAGAAATAGATGATTTAGTAAAACAGGCTCTGAAAAAACTCAGGCCGTTTATGACTCTTTTAAATCAAGCTGTTTTGTTAAAAAATATAAATAACACGAAAGAGCAGCAAATAGACTTACATAAAACTTTATTTAAATCGGGGGTCTTACCCTATTACTTACATGTCTTAGACAAAGTCCAGGGGACGGCTCATTTTGATCTTCCAGAACAAGAAGCACTGGAATTAATCAAAGCCATCCAAGCTGAATTGCCAGGGTATCTAATTCCTAAATTGGCTCGGGAAATACCCCATGAGAAATCAAAAATTACGCTTCAAATATCACACTCTGCCAGTGCTTAATTTCTTCTTCGTAGTCCACGGGGCTGGGCAGCCATCTTAAGCGCCCGACCAGTTGCTTATCGCTTTGACGCGAGTGCATATAGTGAATAAATAAAGCCGGATGAGAGAGCTTACAGCCCGCTTTTTCATCTAGCCAAACAGCCCGATCTTGTAGCTGAGCCATTGTTATCTTGGCGTTGTAAATTTCATCACTGTCTTTGCCGTAGGTATGGCACATTAATAATCTGGTTAATTGATTCAGCTGTTCTTGCGATAACTCTGGGCAGTAAATTATTTTATCGGCGCCTGCATAATCAATTGAATAAGAATCTAATAAAGTACATTTGGCACAAAGAGAACAAGCGGCCGCAAAGTTTTTTTCTTGATTATGACTGTAGTCATTGTCTCGATTAATAATTTCTAAACTAGGCGATTCAAATCGACAAAACTGACAGGTGTAATTATCGCGCGCCAAAATATTGGCTCGGACTTTAGCAAACACCGCCGATTTTTTACGCTGCTTAAATTTTTCCCAGTTATTTCCAATGGATTGCAATACAAGTTTCATGAGTCAGTCCAGCCAGTATTTAATTTATAAAAAAACTTTAAATATCTTTAATAATTCTCGAAGCTACCGCTTCTTCTAGCCCCGCAATCACCGGGTCAATCATGGGGGTCTTAATGGCGTAACCTAGCTCTCTTTCAGCTAACCAATGGGCATGCACCGCCGCTGTTTCTGTAAACACCGCTTTTCGTCCGACATTATTTAAAACATACCAGAGAGGTCGGTCTAGAGGCTTTAACCAAAGATATAAAGAATTTGCGACAATCCCTGTTTTTCTTGCCGTGGTTAATAGCTCAGCAAAAATGGTATACACGTGCGCATGATGACTAATAATTTGTTTTACCGAGGGACTAGTCCCAAAGCGTTTTAATACTTCATCAATGCCTGAATAATTAACTTTCCCTGCTTTGACATTACTTAAAGTCGCAGAACCAGCCATTTGTTCTAATAATTTATCCGCTGTTTTTCGCTCGTAATTGACATAAGTCGCCAGCACTGCAAATAAGGCTTTTTGATGCGGCGGTAAATTTTTAATTCCAGTCCACAAGGGCCCTAGTTGACCTGCAAAAACAGCTTTCGCTCTTAGACCATCAACTTTAATAGCGCCTGACACATCGCGATACAGTAATTTATTTTTCTTAGCAAACTCAATGGGCGTTAAACCCATGGCCCACGGGCCTTGTTCTATAGATTGCTGATCTACTTTTTGATCTTGAACGACCGTAATAGCCGGGTAGACAGGCGTCATTTTTCCACGCAAAGTTTCCATAGTTTCAATCGTGTTATAGCCCTTATCGGGATGCCTAAGCATTAAGAAAATACCCAAACCCAGGCCGATTAAACTTAAGGGGTATTTCAAATAAAACCCAACAACTTCAAATAAGCCTTCAAGATCATTAATTTTGACTTTCTGATAGGGAATTTGACTCCCCCAGTTAATCACACCCTGAATATCCGTACTTCGAACAAAGAAAGAAATAAATTTTAATTCGTTAAATTTAACAAAAAAAATCGCCTGGACTAATTGGGCATAAAACACATACCCAAAAATTAAAAAAAGCGCGATGACCCCAACAGCGAGATAAATAATATTCATCTCTTGGCCGTCACCATAGCCCCCGGAACCCATTTGGTTTTGACCACTCATGGTTTATTTAATCCCTAAAAAATAAAAATAAATAAAAAATAAAAATAAATAAAAAATAAAAATAAATAAAAAATAAAAAATAAAAAATTTAAAAAAAATTATAAATACCCTTCGCCCAAATCCCCTCTCTGCTGACGCAGACTCCGGCGATATTCATCCGCAATTTCTTTGGCAATACGAGTTACAACCCCAGAGAGCGTTGCGCCAGAATCTGTTTTTAATTCTGTGTCAATTTCAGAAGTCGCAGAGCCTTTAGGAAAGCGCTGGGCTAAGAATCTTCGCGCTGCCACAGGCCCAATTTCTGTATATAACACTTCTCTGAGAGACACATCTTCTGTCGTGGTATTAAACGCCCAGAGTTCGACAGGACTGACCGTACTGGTTAATAACTGCGTATTCATACCTTGTTTTGTCACAAACTGTGCAATAAAAGTCGCACCCGAAGAGCTGGGCCCATGGACCCTGGTAGACAAAGCCAATCTTTCGGTATCGGACAAACCAAAAGTCTTACAAGTCTGGTCAATAGAGAGCTGGGATCCCGCGTCTAGAATAAAAATAGAGGTCGCAAATTCAATCATTAATTCATCAAAATCTTTCAAAGACTGGGAAGCCAAAGCAATATGAATTTTCCACTTACGACCCTCCCGCATATCTTGTAAAACCTGATCCCGAACTACGGGGCTCTTGGCTGTTCTGTGAAACTCGTCAAAAACTATTCTCTTAGGCTCTTCCATGATTTCTTTAATTCTTTCCGTATGAAACGGCTGATAAAGCGCTGGAAATTTATTCACTTCGTCAATATGCAAGAAAAAATGCTGAGCGACCAAATGCCGAGAGAGCATATACATGACAGCCGTTTGTTTTTCAGCCGCTGAGCTACCTGTCTTCGCGACTTCATCTAAATCTAAAGCCACAATGCGAGAGTCTTCCAGATTTAACCGAGTCACTGAAGTTAAAGTCGGGAAGTTTCTAATGACTCCAGAAATAATCCGGCAATAACTACTCACATAGTCTTCATCAGTCGGGGTTTTCACTTCGGCAAATAAATCTTTAATCGAATGGGTATGCGCAATCGAAATCGTATCAGCAATAGTGGGCACAGCATGACGTTGGGCTTTCAGAGCCATATGACTATCGCCATTGGCATATAAAATATCCGCCACTTCCCACCAGGTGCAGTGCTCCAGATCTAAATTATGCTTAATTAATTTTAATTTTTGATCTACTTCAGGCTCAGAACCGGTCACAAAAGGCTTCGGTTGTTCGTTATCTCCAAAACGCTTAAACGTCTCATCGACAATCATGGTTAACATACTGGTCATGCCCTCGACAGGCCGATCAGCAATATCGTCAACCAGTAATAAACTAATAAAATTAATTAAAAAAGACCGATGAATTCTCGAAGGGTTTCTATTACCCAACTGGGTATCAAATGGATTAATACAGTCTTTTTCTTCCATGGTTAAACGGTAATATAAAACCTGATGACGCAAAGATTCTGGCAAGCCTTCTTTTAATAAAGAAATAAAACCTTTACTCGACGGACCAATGTCAATAATAGAAATTCGAGGCAAAGCCGCTAAGCCGCCAGATAAACACAAACCCAAATTCAGCGCATTAATTAAAACCGACTTTCCAGACCCAGAGCGCGCATAGACAATATCAATCCAGCTAATTTGATGCGAAGAACCCGGCTGATAAGGCCATAATTTTCCATCGGGCGTTCTGAATAACATCGCCCCGCTTTTCCAAGGCGAAGCCGGCCTGACAAAAGGCATCATCGAAACGGCATCACTTAGAGGCGCCGCTGAGGCTGAACAATAGACTTTATTAGTCACGCCTAAAGCAGAATTTAAAGTTAAGCCAAAGACGTCTCCAGAAATCTGCCGCACTTCACAGCTACCCCAGCTCTGAACCACCTTGACCATCTTAGAAACACGCTCTTTTAATAAATCATCTTTACCCACCGGCGCCCAAGTGGCCAGACAGACCGTGTAAGTCACAATGGGATTATCAGATCTTTCATGTAGCGCCTGGAGCATCTTATGGGTTTCATTAATCATTCGATTATGAGACGAACAAAATGTTAAAAATTGCGCCAAGGTATTTTTACTTTGAGAAATTTTAATTCCATCAGGACCTACTAAATAAGAAATTCTCCAGGGCATATGCGACGCTAACATCCGCCTAAACAGCTCATAGAAGGGCTTAATATCTTTTGGAAATAATTCTATAAATACCGGCGCATAAACTAAATCACCAATCCGACAAGTTTTTAAATCTAAATTTTCAGCATCCCTAGGAAAAATCTGCTGATCTAAAGGCGGCCATAAAATATTGGAAAGATCCACTTTAGTATGGGGCTCAAAACGAATGGGCAATTTATCTCCCGCTAAATAGGGCCGCCATTCTCGATCTGTATACGTCGGATCAATAGTTTTTCTAATTTCATACACGGCCTCATGGACTGGCAAGAAATTGGCATAGAACCCTGCATGCTGAATGTCTTCTAGTGCTGTATTAACAAAAGATTCATGGATATTTCGAATCTCTGGAATCACCACAAATAAATCCGTGGAATTTACTTTAGGTAATTTATAACCCTGTAATTTTGCCCGCTCGTCTTTAATCACTTGTCTTAGATGCGCCTTATCTAACACATAGGGCGTGGTCCATAAGACAATAAAACAATCTTCGTCTGAGCAATATTGAGAAAGCGTGTCGACGCGAGAGCTGAAAATATCGTCGATTTTTAAACCAAATCGCTCTGCAGTTTGCCGAGCGGGTTCTAAAGATTTTTCAATAGAGCGCCTAATATCCACATCATCGAAAGAAAAATAAAATTGCAAAAAATGACCCGTCGACGAAAAAACAGGCTGAAAAACTTCCGTCAGACGTTCTGATAAATAATTAAATTCACTGGGACCGACGAATCTTTTATACCCATCTAATTTAATAATAGAAATCATAGAGCCGTCTTTTGTCACTAACGTATGACGGCTGTCTGCGCCTTCTAAATCAATATAAGACAGGGCATTTTGCCGAAGGGCCGTGCCAATCCAAGCAAATACACTCTCTACATTACTGTAGAGACCATCAATTAAAGACATACCCTGAACTCATAATTACAGTCGCTGTTTTATCATCAATTTGCTCGACTTTGCCGTAGTCTGAAATTTCATCACCGACTGCGACACTTAAAGTCTTGCCCGCAGCGTCCACTAACCAAGCCCGACCTGGAACCACCGCTCTTAATACTAATTGATCCCGCGTTTGAGCCTTTTCAGCCAATAATAATTTCAACTGAGACTGTGTTCTTAATAAAGTCTCAGAAATATTGGTCATATTTTGATTCGACTGAGCTAAAGCCGTATTTAAATTTTGAACCTGTGTACTTAACTCACTTAGATCTTTCGCCTGTGTATTAGTAATAGTGGTCTCTTGCTGAATTAATTTAGCCTGCGCATCGGCGATCTGACCTAATTGAGCAGCGAGCTGGCCATTACTGCGGTTTACAACCCCTGTAAATCCTTCAATCATTTGTTTTAAATCATCTTGAGTAAAAGAAATCGTAGGAGGACCCTGAAACTGTTGAGCGGCTTGATTTTGTGCAGTTTGAGTATTTTTAGACGCTATTTTCACAGGCTGCGTACTTAAACCAAAACCTTGTTGCTGCTGTTGCTGAACAGGCGCTTGTGGAATATTAGAAGGCGTATTAGACCCAAAAATCATGCCGTACATGTAATAAATAATGGCTAAGACAACAACCGCACCAATCAAATATAAATAATATTCTTTTAGTAAATCCATCAAGCCCAGATTACCCAGCGCTGATTTTTTGGCGCCTAAATTTTCACTGCCTAAATCAGGCTGAGCTTTATTATTTTTATTTGAGCTTGGATCTAAATCCAAATCTAACTCTGACGTATCAAATAAATCTTCATCTAAATCTTGCTCCTGCTTAGAGCCACCAGACCCATCAGAGCCATTAGCTCCAGCAGATTTCTCTAGAGGGTTATCCATAAAAGGATCATCCGCATCAAAGTCGTAGTCTTTTGATTTTCCGTCGTTCATTACTTAATCCCTCTTTTTAAACTTAAAACTCTAATTTAATTCAGAATTTAATTCTGCTTAGTCAAGCCCATCCCAGAACCATTAGTATTCCCCAGCGCATCTAAAGCCGCTGGATTACCCAGCATCGAATTAGCTGACACAGAACTACTTGAAGGCTGATCTAAAACATTGGTCATAAATAAAATCCCCATCCCAGAACCTTGATTTAAAACAATGGTTGCAGGGCGATTAAAATTATTTTGTACTTGCGACGCAACATTGGTACCAATCTGACCCAAGCCCTGATACATCGCCGTCTTCGTGGTTACTTCAGTGGCTGGCACATTTCCGTCAATAAAACAGCTACTTGTGCCATAACAGGGATTCTGATAATTCGAATACGCATTACCAAAACCTTGGAGCATTGAAGCGGCGAATAAACTGCCATAACGCTCTAAATAATGGTTATTTACATAAGAAGCTAAAGCATTTTGAGCGGTCACAGGATCAATGGCATAGGCATTAATAGGAATCGCATTCGGATAATTTTTCAAAATCATCTGATTAAATCTAATAATTAATTTATTGTCGCTCGATGTCGAAAAAGTGCCCATCAGTTCCGCACCCTGATATTTTCCAGCAGCAATTTGGGCCAAGACAGGTGTTCCGCTTTGATCGCTATTTAAAGCATTTTCTAAGACGGCAAATAAAATCGTCCCTGTTTTAATTAAAATATTTCCAGGTACCTGAACCGCTGCACCCTTGCCAGAAGCTGCCCCTGAATTATCAGCACCCATCACCTGAGACTGAACGGGTAGATTCCACTGTGACGCATAATTACTCATGCTGGAACGCATTTGATCTTGCATCTGCTGTTGCATTTGCGTTTGCATTTGAGGCGACATCATGGCGGATGAGTTATTAGTATTATTAGAATAACTGGACCCATAAGAATTATTAGTATTAATCGCATTAGCCAAGCTACTGGGAGAAATGGTAGCTACTGAATTATTATAATTATTAGAATTAGTTGAATTACCAGAGCGATTATTTAAAACATCTTCAGGGCTACGAATATTAGAAGTCTCTGGGGTATTAGAGCCAGAATTAGAGCCAGAATTAGAGCCAGAATTAGAGCCAGAATTAGAGCCTGAACCAGATGTTGCAAACAATCCTGGCATGAACACATCTGCGCCAGAGCGTGCTTTATTTTCAAGCGCCTGCTCTTTTAATTGAATCGCTTCTTGGGTTCTTTGATTAGTTCCAATCTGTGTTTGGTGCGCTGTCTGAACTAAATTTTGATTTTGAATCTGACTGGCTGGCACTGGAGGCAACTGAAAACTTTGGGTCTTAGGCGTAAAGATTTCAAATAAAATAATAATAATAAGAACAATCAAGCCCAGGACTAATAAGACGCGAAGACGTGGATATTCAGAAAGCTTGCGAAGTAATTTTTTAAGCATTGTCATCGCCTCCCGTTACTGTCAAACGCTCCAACTGACCATTATTAGACAATAAGATATAGGGCGTTTGACTGAGTTGATATACATGCATCGGGCTTGGACCTGTTCCGACAAATTTCGCCGTCCAAGCAGGGGATAATAAAGTCGAGCGTGTTAATAAAAGATAGGATCCAGCATAAGACCACATTTGTGCATCCCCTCCAGAAACTTCAAGCGCTGTACTGCCTTCTGGAGGCAGGCCATCCAAAGTCTTAACAAGATAATCGGGCGCTTCCGTGGCCTCTTGATTTTGAGCGTCTTGATCCGTCGATTGGTAATCGGCAATACGAACGTAGTCCATATAGTCATAAGACTTTTGACCAATCAATAAAGTTAACATGACTGGAATCTGCATCCCTTGGAGCATTACTCCCATATTGGTCTGGGTATATAGCTTTTGACCTTGGACCATCATCACGCCGCTTTTTTTATCCCACTGAATATTAAAAGCACTGGGGTCTCCCAAAGAGTAAGACGTGACTGGCCAAATTTGCCCAGCGGCATCCGTAAAAATCAAAGAAGTAATTAAGCCCTGCCCCACACGGATCACCGGCATTGGATCTCCTGGCTTCATCGACACTTGAATTGTCCCAGAAACACCTTCTGCAGGAGAATCTCCAGCAGGTCGTGCATTCGCTTGCGCTTGAATTGCCGCACGATCTTTAAATTCTTGGATTTGAGTAGGCGTCAATGGAAAATAATTTTTCAGCATTTGAGTAAAGGCTTGCTGACTTTCTGGCGTTGTTTGATCCGCCGCTTGTGCAACCGCTAAAGCCGTACTGGTATTTGAACCAGTACTTGAATCAGCTGAATTAACAGAGCCTATAGGGGCTGCAGGGTCTGCAAAAACAGCATTAGGAGAGAAAGATAAAAAAGCTAAATAAGCTAAAAACACAGAAACAAAAACAGTTTTTTTCTTCATCATTTTCACAGTTATTTTCACGCTCATCATTCGTTTCGTATCTCATCCAAACTAGGTGCCAAAGCAGGTGTTACACAAATCATAAAAGCTCGAGAGTATACACAGGTTCATTTAAAATTCTCGCTATACTCAGTCTACTTTTCGAGCCTAGCAAGACCATCAACAAGATCACTAAGAAGGGGATCAACATAGTGGATTTTTTTGATTTTCCCAGGCACTTTCTTCTTTTATAATTCTTTATTTAAAACTCTCAAAAATAAAAGCGAGCATTCATGGACAGCGAGATCAAACAACGGGTTATTCACCACTGGCAATCATTCAAAAATCCCATCATCAATGACGTTTTAATTAACATGGAAGTTCTTGAACACGTCTACCCCGCTTTGAGTTTCGAGGGCGAAAACAAAGTACAGGCTTTATTAGACGCCCTCGCTGCCTCCACCCCAGAAAAAATTAATGAGCTCAAATTAATTCAAACGCTGAATCAACTCCCTGCGGCTTTCATGCTTTATATCATTCACAAACTTCAGGCTTTAAATACTGACGTTGTTATGAGAATCATTTCTTTCGCTCAAAAAAATAAACAATCCAATCCTGAGGTCGCTAAATTTTTCCAGAGAAATATGGTCTTTGAAAAAGCCCAGCTCTTAGGCCGAATTTTTTCGACGAATCGCATGGAAGCCGTCTTAGAAGTGTTAATTAAAATTAATCAAAATTAAAAATTAAAAAATCTATAAAGCAGTCTATAAAGCCACATCTCCATCGCCCGCATTAATAATTAATTCTTCGACCGTGTCATACAAAATCATCACTAAAGTAAACGGGTGCTGCCGATCTAAAATCACCACTTCTTCACCCGTCAGCGCTTTTGAATTACTCACATAATTCACATACAAAGGCTCACCGAATAAAAAATCACAGAGCAGGCTGGCCTTGCGAACTAAAAGCGGCAAAGCACCGGTCTTAGAAAATAAATTATTCAAAGGCACTTCTTTACCCTGATAAGTAAATTTATGCCGACGGGTGCCCATTAGTTCTTTTAAAATTCGCTCAACATCTAAGCTCATAAATTACTGCCCACTTATTTTTATTGTCCGCCGACCGTTTGAACCACTTGAGAAATACCCACTAGCTGATCTGAAGCAGCGTTGTTTACCCGCTGAACGACAATCTGCCAAATCACATCTTCTGTACTGGCCTGATCGCCATTTCTAAACGTAATTTTCAAAGGCACTTGGATCTTCCAGGTCATCACGCCATTAATAATTCGCATCCCAACGATATAGGGAACATCGGTCACAGCCGCTGAAGCGACATATTCACCACTGGTAATTTTGGTCAAAGTCGGCTGGAAGGCCTGAACAAATTGACTCCAGCCATAGTCTGTAAAATACGGCCGAATGTCTCTCAGCTGATCTCTAAAATGCACATAATCCAACGCATAAATCTTGGGCACATTCTGAGTCACCCAGCTTTGTAATTGCTCAGGCCCTAAGACTGGAGATGATAAAGGCTGCATCCGAATCAAAGCACCTTGTTGGGTCACGGCAAAGTAAATCACCTGCACCGGCCTTGTATTTGTAAAATACAGGGCAACAAACAAAATAATATTTAATAAAAAACTCAGGATCATAATAATCACCATGCGGCGAAAGTTATCCCGATAAAAGTCATTGCGTAATTTAACCGCTTGCAGTGTCTTGCTCATGTATTAATCCAATTGATCCGAGAAAAAAGGCCGGTGAGTATACTCAATTTTTCCAACGCACCAGGAAACAAACACAAGGTGCGCCCACCATTATTTTATCCTTGACCTGGAGCTTGACCTTGACCTGGAGGTTGACCTGGAGGTTGACCTGGAGCTGGAGCTGGAGTTGGAGCAGCTGGCGGCCTGCCACGCAAACCCTCATTTAGCCCTGCAACCCCTTCGCGAAAACCTTGACCCAGAGTATGAACCCCATCCATTATAGAGACCCCTACACGACTAAGAAAACCCTGAGGTTGACCTGGAGTCGGCGCCCCAGGAGGATTTGGAGCAGGAATGGTGGAAGCTGGAGCTGGAGTTACTGGAGCCGTTGCACCTGGAGCTGGAGTTACTGGAGCCGTTGCACCTGGAGCAGTTGCTGCTGGAGCCGCTGGAGCTGGAGCTGCTGGAGCCGCTGGCGTTGGCGCCACGGGATTGGTCATCGTAAAACCCACCGAATCCTGCGGGTTCTTCATCCGATGCAAATCCACCAAATCTGCTGCTGATGCAACGAACTTGGCTGCTGTGTCTTTTCCTGTAAATCCTGTACCAAGACGCTCGCATAAAGAGTCGCCTTCTAAAAGTGCGCAGCGATAATATAAACGCTCTTTTTCTTTTTGATCTTTATAAGGACAATGCTCACTCGCGAATTCATTCGCTGGATTTAATATTTTTTTTCCCTCAGACGCACCCAGCGCTTTCTCTAAATGCCTTTGAGTAAAAATACGATCTTGCTCAATGCCTGGACCTTTAAAATTTCCGTAAGCGGCACGGGCTGAAATTTGCTTAAACTTTTCCCAACGCCCCCCTTTTGCGCTTTGTAATTTTTGCAACTGATCTGGAGACACGGCTAATAAGCGCCCAGCAATCAGAACCAACTCGGTATTAGCACCTTTAGTTTGGCGAGGATTTCCATTCACCACTTTATTCAAGGTTTGCAAGGCCTGTTGGGTATCGACATTGGTGATCTTTCCAGCGCCCAATAATTTTCTAAAAAACATCAGCATGCCCTGAATCGGCGGTTGCTGATTATTGCTCTCATCCGCCACGGAGATTTTTCCATTTTGGACTAAAACACCGCCCTGACCACGACCGACGGAGTTCTCATGGCGTTCTTGGATTCCTCTGGCTTCCTGAAGGTCTTCTTTAACATCGTCAAATTCATTCAAGAATTTGTCCAGCTGACCGCCCTTTTCCAGCTCTTCATCAGTCATGGCACCCCACTTCTGATTAAACTGATTGAGGCCCACTAATTTTTGAATTGCCCCTTTTGCAGATAAAGCGCTCAATTCTTTTTGCTTTTGCGTTAAAGACGCTAAACGATCAGCGATGAATTTTTTGCTGGTTGCTACCGCCTTGGCTCTGGCTTGAATGGCATCTCCAGCTGGCGTGTCATTTAAAGCTTTGCCAACTTCAGGATCAGCAGCTAAAGCTTTAACTTTTTCATAAAGTTTTTTGGGGTCTGGCGCGGGAGTCACAGCAGGAATAGCTGGAGCTGTTGCACCCGCTGCTGGCGCTGGAGGCGTAGGCGCCTGCGCTGCTGCTGCTCTTGCCTGATCTGCGACAGCCTTGCTCGCCGTATGATCGTCTAATTCTTTTTTATAAGCTTCTACTAGGCCTTTTAAGCTCGGCTGGGCATCCAATGGATTGCTTGAATCTGCTAATTTTTTAACTAATCCATCAGCAAAATCTTTATGAAAATCCGCAGCGCCTTCTAATTTTTGAGCTAAGGCCAGCTGAGCACCCACAGCTACTCGGATATTTCTACCCTGAGCGGCTTCCGATTTGTCCTTAGGATCTGCCCTTAAATCATCATGGGCTTTTAAGTAAGCCTGCTGCTCCAGCGCTGCTAATTTTTCAAGAGGAAAATCAAGCTTGCCTAAAGCTGTATCCATGGCTGCTTTTTGAGCATCTGTCAGCGTGCCGCCTGGTGCACTCATTGCTTTTAGAGCGCCTTCTAACTCTGGATTTATTTTTTTACGAGCTGGAGAACCAGGAGGCCCACTCGAGTCATCGACTAAAAATACATCTTTATCTTTATGACCCTGCGGGTCTTTTTGCACTTCTTCAAAGCGCTCACCTAGCAATCGAGCCAGTAGCTGATCCTCGTATTCAAAACTTGATCCTAGAGCCGCTCCAGCAGGTGCAGGCGCGCCTGTTCGTCTTAATTTATACACACTGGCCATGGTTAAAATCTCCTGGAATTTTTTAATTTATTTAATTTTTTATTTATTCGATTTCTGTATTGGGTTGTTGACCAGCATTCGCTTGGTTGCTCACACCAGAATTGTTATTTTCGAAGATTCTAGCGCCCGTGACTTCTTGAGTTTTTTGCGTTGTTTTAACAGCCAACAGGTCTTCTTGGTTTTCCAGCGCTTGTTCAATGCGCTCTGCACTTAAACCACTAGAAGGATCCGCCGTTCGGCTGAGTAAATCCGTCAAAGTCCAGTATTGATTGGGGTCATCACAAGTATCTATTTGATTGACCCCATTGATTCTCGCGGCGGTCAACATAATACAAGTCACAGAGCTAAACATTCTCAAAGCCGTTTGGCGGTATAAAGCATCGTTGGATCCACCGCATTCGACCATCCACTGGGCTTTAATAAAATTCACACCATGGGTCACGTCAATTTGATACTTACGATGAATAATTTCTACACAGCGAAGAATAGTCTGCTGTGTTTTGGCATCTGCACTACGCCATAAATTTTCAATATTTTTATTCTCTTCTTGCTTGTTAGCACTGGGCTGATAAGAGCGGGGAGCGCCTAATTGGGACTGGAGATTAAATAAACGAACAAAGTTAATACATTCTTCATGCATATGCTCAGAACTAGATTCTTCTGTTCCTTGATAAATAGATAAACCACGCGCCTTACGCATTTTTCCAGCGACATATTGGTTATACGCATCGACGGCATGCAAGGTAAATTCAGCTTTACCTGATTGATGAGATTGAAGTGCTTCGGCCATAGTTGACACCCTTGTTTTAAAACTCAAAAATTTATTGCAATAAACAAAATATAAAAACTAACTATCGTCTGTATAACTAGATTTCAAGCGGATCTCTAGCAAAATAGTATTTTAATCTTAACTGGCATAAATTATAAAAAACGTAAGATTAAATATATCATTATTTAACTCAAGCCAAAGATTTCAAATACTCATCAATCATAGGAATCACGTCGAAATACTGGTCTGGGTAACAAGACGCATAGTCAGTCTCTCGCTCGATTCTTTCTATGACTTGTAAAGCTTCTTTCTTAGCCGCCGCTTCACTATTGCCCTGCATAATATTTAATTTTTTGACCACTTCGTACAAAGTCTCTTTGGTTAAAATACTGTCTTGTAAATTAGACACTTCGACGTCAAAGAAGCTGCTAGATAAACGCTGATCAATCGGAATGGACATAAAAATAGAAGGATTATTGGACTGATCACCGAAGCTAATTTGCTCTTCTTCTTTTTTGCCCAAAATATATTCAGAGATAATTTTATAAAGCTCACGGACATTTTCTTTGGCCCTAGGTTGATTAATCGCTTCGAATAATTCCAAAAGGGGCTCTGGTAGACCCGCCCGATCAAATTGATCGACGGTAAATTTTGTACTATTTAAAGATCTTAATAATTTAACCGACTCTTGAGAGGGGCCTTTGACTTTCAATAATTGATTTAATTTAATTTTTTTAATTTTGGGAGGGTTCGCATAAAAAGCCGCCGCACGGACAATCTTAGATTTAAAGAAGATATGCATCTCCCCTTCACGCTGATCTTTTAAATCTAATAAATCTAAACGATGCCGTTTTTCTAAACTGGCCTCCATGCTGTCTTTATAAGAAAAGACAGAACTACCCTGCTTATTAAAACTCTTAGCCGCGGTGACATAAGTCTCTCCAGCCGTCTCTTGGAAAAACTTCCAGGTCTCTTGAGGATCTTCTAATTTCATACAGATTTTTATATTGGTATTCGCACAAATCGACGCCGCTTCTTCTTTACCGCCTTTTTGAAACGCTGGTAAATCCTGCCCTGCAAAGATGACTGAAAACCCTAAAGACCGCGCCTGTGCTGGAACTACGGCAAAGCCTTTAACTGCGTAATAACCATACTCGTCTAAGACGCATAAATAAGGCGTGGCTGAATTAGTCGGTTTGGTCTCAATTACATCGGCATAATCGCCCTCGACGCGACTACCTAAACCTTCCGCCAACATGGCTTTCAAAGACGCAATGATTAATTTACCCAAATTAGATAATTCATCAGGGGCTTTTTCCAGGGCTGGTAATAAAACCACAAGAATTCTTCGATTTAAAACCACATCTCTAAAATCAACTTCAGCAAGCCCTGTTCTGACTATATGACCGTAGACATCCGCTAAAGAGCCGAAAATCCTAGTCAGCTGCATCGTGATATAACCATGCTGTTCATAAGCTTTACCGCTTTGCTTGCCCTTCTCGCTTTTTTGATAGCCCGGCAAAGTGGCCAGATAGTTTTCCAGCGAATCAACTACTTCGAAAGGAATACTTTCATCGAGAATCAATACATTATTTTTGGAATCTATAACCTTACGGTCATAGAGCAGATCTTCTAGCGCATCCAAAGTAAAATATTTACGAATTACTGCCGCGTCTAATAATAAAAACCCATTTTCTCTTAACCAAACTAAAGGCCGCATCAAAGCTTCTGTAAACGCAATCGCACGACCCTTCCACATATCGCCATCGCCGCCTGGCTGAGACCCCCCAGAGTCCATCATGCTGACGACTAACTGGGACAACATGCTGGAAGACCCAGCGGCGAATGGGTTCATCGTATTAGATAAAATATTTTCCTGGGGACCGATAATATCCGCCGCTCCAGTCATATAGTTAACTATTAATAAATCATCTTCACGACCTAGGGATCTCACCATGCCAAAGACTTTGGCAAATAAAGCGTTATCGCCCTTACCGTCGACATAGATAAAACCACTGCCCTGAATCAGCGCGTTATAGGCAATAGATAATAAGCCCTCGGTTTTACCCGACCCTGTGGACCCGAAAATCAAGACATGGGTCCGCATATCCGGGTTACTAAACCAAAGTTGATCATTGGTATTTAACTCATTACCGAAGAAATAAATCCCCGCAGCTGGAGATGGCGCTGTTGAGCCTGGCTTTGGGTCGTTTTTATCCATTTGTTTTGAATACATCGGCATTCTAAAAGGCAGCGTTTGCGTCGTGAAAAATGCAAACCAAAAAATAACCACGCAAAAAACAAATACCAAATCTGCTAATTCTGGAAACATAAAAGAAACGACAGAAATCGCCAAAATAGTCCCACTGCCGCCGTACCGACTTAATAAAAAATCAAAAATCTGTTTATGAAACGGCCGGATATCTCGTATACCGGTTGAGCCAAAAGTTTCCTGACTTGCTGAGATCCCCCGAAACTTCTTAGCCATGCTGACTCAGCCTGTTATTTTTAATTTTGTTCATATTAATTAAGCCCTAGGAAACCGATGTTTAATTCTTCCTGCTAAAGCCCCTTTGAAAATTCTAAAAGCGACCATCAGGGGAATTTTAAAATAATTTAAAATAGATAAAAAAATAATCGCTAAAACTACCGCCCCAAAAGTATATCGATTGGGCCTGAGAAAAAATAATAAAATCAAAATAGACGCTCGCGCATCCACCGTATAAAACAAAGGCGTTCTGGCCGAATCTCTCCAGTGAACAAAACTATCTTGCTTAGCCATGATCCAAACCTCCTGCAAATCTTGCCAACACTCGACTATCTATTAATCCTGCCGCATGTTTAATTTGCGCATCTTTTAAAATGGACTGCCCATGGATTTTGACTAACTCTCTTAAAGAAGAAACCAAAGTCTCAGGCCGAACTTTTAATAAAGCATCTCGCACTTCATCCGTAAAAATTAAAAATTCTCTTAAAGCCACTCTTTTACCATTTACTCCAGGGACTAAAGCCTGCCAGATAATCACTTTCACTGATTCAATTAAATCAAATAATCGCGAGTCTCTTTCAGCAAAAGGAAAAATAGACACCATGCGACGCATCGTATCAGGCACCCCATTGGCATGAACTGTTGTATAAACGGGATGGCCCGTTAAAGCCGCATCAATCACCGCCTCTATAGTCTCTTGATCTCGTGCTTCACCCACTAAAATCAGCCCAGGTTTTCTTCGCAAAGCATTACGAACCCCGGCCGCAAACGACGGCAAATATCTGGGAATCTCTGTCTGAGCCACGATGGCACTGGGTTTCTTAACCGTCTCATAGACATATTCTATGGGGGACTCATAAGTTAATACTTTTAAATTTGCATCTTCTCTTTGAATCAAATTCGAAATCATCGAGGCCAATAAAGTACTTTTACCAGAGCCCGTCGCTCCACTCACCACTAAAATCCCTTGGGGCAAACTTAAACTTTGATATAACTCAGGCTCTAAATTTAATTTGGCTAAGTCTGGCGGCTCCGAAGAAATAGTTCTCAGAGTCACTTGAATCCCCTGATAACCCTGATAATTACAGGCGGTAATATTTACCCGATATCTATAAATTTTATCTTTTTGAAACTTCACGCGATAATTAGTATCTATATCAGCCCCAGAAAAAACCATCGCCGTGGCATTAGACCCATAGATAAAATTAATTAAGTCCGACACTTCTTGCAAAGTTAATTCCCGACGAGACATCTTCACTTGCTTGCCTTCGATTTCAGCAAAAACAGTTTCACCACTTTGAATACTGATATCTGACGCACCATGGTCATAACAGTGCATTAATAACCGATCAAGCTGATCTGGCGTGAAATAAGAAGGCTCGTTAGGAAAAGCAATGACCGCCATCTAAAACCCCCCTTCTTTCTTTATTTTTTATTAATTATTTCACAGGCGCCGTGTACACCGGCATCGCAGTCACAATCGGCGCATGAGTAATTTCTTGAGTCACCACTAAATTCACTTCCGGCGTACTCGCTGGCGTTACCACAGGCGTATTAATTTGCACTGGAACCACCGGCACGCGGTTAACATCATAAGTCTGATTAGTAATCACAGGATCCCAGAGCTGACTATGAATTTGTAATTCTGGGTAATTCGCAATAGCCATGGAGTAATCACCAATAACCAGATGATCTCCATTACCACTGACACCATGATCCTGAGTCGCGACATGAAACGGACTAACCATGCCCTGGAGTAATAAATTTTTATATAAAACCATGCCGTTAAAATCGCGGTTTAATCTATTCACATTCATTTTGAAAATAACTAAACCTTGATCTTCACCTTCATACCAGCCCTGACGCACAAAATGCTGCCAGACTCTTTTTTCTTTGCTATTTCTAGGCAATAAAACTTTATTAGGTAAAACAGGCTTTTGATAACTCATCCAAAGATAATCACGCCAGGTCGGGGGCGCTGTCACAAATTTAACTTGGCGAATAATATTATAAGTCTCGTTATTAATTCTTAAAGTTGTACTGCCTGGCCCTAGATTTAAAGACCCACCCGCATGTTCAATCACTGGAGGGAGCACATGCTGCTTATAAACTAATAAATTAAAATTAAAAACTTGATCTAATTCTTGACCATGTTGATCTAAAACTTGATTAATCTCTTGCGATCTTTCATATAAACCAGCCTGCATCCCTAAAGATTCAGCAGCTTCTTGAATCGCTTTTAATCTAATATCTAAAACAGAAATCTGCGTTTGATAATAAGCACTATCCGCACTGACATTTTGCAGCTGCTCTAAGCTATAGCCATCCGATATCATAGACCCGTATACCTTAAGCTAATGATTTGCTGATCTGGGAAAATCATCACAGAAGCTCTCGTTCCTGCTTGTAAGTCCGCATCAGAAATCACTTGTTTTGCACTGACCTGCTGACCCGTTGTATCCAGATTAATTAAAATAGGAATCAAAGACGGCTGGCCATAAACCTGCAATTTGTAATTAATCGCATTGGCAATTTTTTCTAACAAAGGCTGAATCGGGCCATTCCAGGTGATATCCACCGGATGATCTAAATTTTGACCCTGGAGATCCACAAACGGAATCTTAGCAACGGGGTGAGTCGACTTATCAATCGCCGCTAATTGCGACAAAGAATCAGAGACTGAAGTAGCCGCCTGATCTAAGTTCAACATCACGACTTGATCTGCCGGATTATTAGCCTGTGGCTTATGCGAACAAGCACTCAAACCCAGCATGCTCACGCTGCAAAGGATGCTCACTAAGAAACCTGATGAAAGATAAAAAATCGGCTGACGCATTGTAAAAACACACCCTGAAAAATAAGAAAATAAAAAAAATAAAATTAAATAAATAAATTAAAAATCTAAGTAGGTGTTGCGCCACCACTATTAAGCGAACCAGCATTATCGGCACCACTGGCATCCCAGGCATTATAACTTCCACCACCAACATTATTACTTAAAGTACCCACAAACATATGAATCAAGGGCACAACCATAAATAACAAAGCCGCGAAAATAATATTCGCAATACCCTTGGGCAAATGCTTTTCTTGCGGTGAACCATGCGCATGTTGTTTCAAATGAATCACGCCTCTAAACGCCAGTAAAATACCGGCCAGCGTCACGACTACCTGAACAATCGTTAAAATCGAAAGCTCCAAGTTTGATACATTCTTAGTCAATTGTGAGAAATCACTGGGCTGTGAGGCAAAAACAGAGGCTGACACGCCTAAAAGCCCTAAGGCCAATAAAGCTTTTCCAGAGAACCTTAGAAACTTTGTATTCATCATTATTTAAACCCCTGTCTTTACCAATTCATACCAAAACTAAAACAAAAAGCGCCGGATCTTAGCATACGAAAATAAATCCGCGCCAAGAAAATAAAAACTGATTAACCACCAGAAATCGTCGCAAGATTACCAGCGCTATCCGCGTCGCCTGCATCCCAACTATTGTAATTTGTAGTGCCACCAACACCCTGACTCAAAGTACCCACAAACATATGGATCAAAGGCACGACCATAAATAACAAAGCGGCGAAAACAATATTCGCAATACCCTTGGGCAAATGTTTTTCTTGAGGTGAACCATGCGCATGTTGTTTCAAATGAATCACACCTCTAAACGCTAATAAGATACCCGCCAGCGTCACAACTACTTGAACGATTTTTAAAATCTGAAATTCCAAATTTGAAATATTGGTCGTGAGCTGCGAAAAGTCGGCTGGAGGAGTTGGGTTTGCAAAAACAGACACTGAAAAACCCAATAATCCTAAAATTAAAAAAGACTTTCCAGACTGTTTAACTTTGTTTAAAAACTCTGCACTCATTGCTCAATAACCTCCATGACTAAACTTAAATAAAAATAAAAAATAAAATTAAAACTTAGGGCAAGACCCCACTGATTAAAGTTTGAAAGGCCTCTGCATTCATTCCAATCATTCCAGCCACCATATGAACCACTGCTTTTTGAACGGAACTTTCTTGCGAATTGCCTTCGCCCAGTTTTAGCAAAAATAAACAGCCGCGTAAAAAAGAAATCAGCCCTACTACTAAGAGAATAGCGTAAACGACTTGCATCAAAGTCGCTGCTGCATCACTCGCATAAGTTGTTTGATTTTTAACAATGTCATTGTAATAACCCAAGACAGGGCAATTGACATGCGAAGCTAAACCACTACTTCCAGCATCAGGATTGGGAGTATAAGAAGAACAGGCATAGGTTAAATCTGGATTAGACCCTGTAAAAGTTTGCGTACCCGACTGAATGGTCCCTGAACCAAAAATGGCATTACTAAAAGCTAAGAGCTCGGGCATAAATGCCGTAAAAATACAGCCGACGAAAAAATAAGCCGTCGTGGCTGCTGGAGAAGTTCGATGCATCATGTTTTGTTGGCCCATGCGACGCAGACGAGTAATACCCACGAACACCAAGAAAATTCCAATCAAGCGCGTAGAGACAATAATCAGGGTATAAAACGGGTCTAGAAAATTCACTAAGAAATTTTTTGCCCAGGAGTAAGTCTGCGCATTACTTTGACACGTTAAAACAAAATAATGCTGATTATTATATTTCGGATCAGTATTGGGACTGCAGGTCTTCCCAGTACAACTAGTGTCGGTTGGGCACATGGCACTAATAGTACTGCTCAAATGACAGTCTGCATTGAGCTGCGCCCCTTGATCAGCAGTACAATTGACGGGGTAGAGAGAATCTTCACAAGACATACTGTTCGCCGTGCAAGCATCATCCGCATACGCTACTCCAGCGCTCAAAACACCCAGCATAGAAAAAGCAAAAAAAGCCACGCCCAGTTTTAAAACCAGTGTGAGCAAAATTTGAATATAACCAGAAGCTGCCAAAGACCGATGCACTCAAAAACCCTTTTAAAAAACAAGGCCCGGATACTAGCGGGAGAATTTTGCGAATACAAAACTTACTATAAAATAATTCGTACTATTTTATGTTTTTAAATTTAAAATTTTAAGAAAAAATTTCGGAGCTTTTTTGAAAATTAATATCAAATTTAATTTATTCCACTTACTCATTATTTTAATTTTACTAGTGCTCTTAAAAATCTGCGCCAGCGCGATGTACCAGTATTTTAATATTTTATATTCCTTGCAAAATTCTGAGCTTAAACCTGATCTTAAAATTCATACTCATCTCCCTTCTGTTTGGTTAATTCCAGTGGTTTTAATTTTAATTATTGGCCTGATTATTTTATTTATCTGGTCGTCTTTATTTCGCTATTACCATTATTCACTCCCTCAAGAATTATTTAAATTCCTGACTGAAAAAAGAGTCATCAAAGGCAAGCAGGCCAAAATTATTCAGGCACTTTCTGAAAAAATACAAAATTATTATCAAGAAAAAAATATCATGCTAACCGCACTTTCTCATGATATTAAAACGCCCCTAACAGAAGCCATTCTCCAGCTGGAATTATTAGAAAACCCAGCAATTACCCAAGATATTCAAAATAAATTAATGCAAATTAACAGCATTATTAATAGCTCTTTGGATTATTCAAAAGAGCCTGAAAATATAAAAAAAGAAAATTTAGATCTTTTATTAATTTTAAGAAATAAAGCTGAAAGCTATAAAAAAGCTGGTCTAACTATTCAGATTATTCCGCCCCTAGATTCTCCAGATTTTTTATATTGGCCCATTGAGCCGGCTTTATTTAATAGATTAATTCAAAATCTTTTAGACAATGCCAAGCACTACGCGACTGAAGTCAACATTATTTTAAATTTAAAAAATAAGAACTTAATTTTAGACATCTTAGACAATGGCCCAGGTGTTCCTAAAGAAGCATTGAAAAAACTCGGCACGCCTTATTACCGAGTAGATCCCTCCCGATCCAGAAATACGGGAGGGATGGGCTTAGGCTTAGCCATTGTCAAAAAAATTGCAGAGATTCACTGGGGGTCTCTTACTTTATTTAATCAACACCCCCACGGATTTGGCGTGAGGCTTATTTTTAAGCCCTTGTCTGCTACTAGCTCACCAAACCACTCTGAATTAACAAAGGCTCAATAGAAACCTCGCGGCCCCGAAAAGCTTTGAACATTTCAGAAGGCTCTCGAGAGCCCCCGACGGATAGAATTTCATCTAGAAATTCTTGACCCACTTTAGGATTAAATAAACCTTCTTCTTCAAATCTAGCAAACGCATCGGCTGATAAAACTTCTGCCCATTTATAACTGTAATACCCCGCCCCATAGCCACCTGCAAAAATATGAGAGAAGCCATTTTGAAAGCGGTTATATTCAGGCGGTTGAATTAAAGAAAATTTTGCCCTGACCCGATCTAAAATTTCTTGGACCCTGGAGTTATTAAGATTATTAGAAAAATTTTTATTGTTTTGTAAATGCAACTCAAAATCAAAAATAGAAAACTCCAGCTGTCGCAGCATGGAAAGACCCGACTGAAAGTTCTTAGCACTTATTAATTTATTAAATAATTCTCTAGGCAAAGATTCTTGCGTATTTTGATGCTGGGACATTTTTGAAACTATTTCCCAGGTCCAGGCAAAATTTTCTAAAAACTGACTGGGTAATTCCACCGCATCCCAGGGCACGCCATTAATTCCAGAGATGGCTGAGACGTCTATTTTGCTTAATAAGTGATGCAGGCAATGTCCTAGTTCATGAAATACAGTCACCACATCATCATGGGTTAAATAAGCCTCTTGATTAGCCAACCCTGGCATAAAATTACAAGTTAAATAGGCAATGGGATATTGCAAACTTCCATCTAATTTTCGACGACGCTCACGGCATTCATCCATCCAAGCCCCACCACGTTTTTTCTCACGCGCAAATAAATCTAAATAAATTTGGCCAATTAACTCTCCCGCTGAATTTCTTAATTCAAAAAATTGGACATCCGGGTGCCAGACAGGCGCTGAAGCTTGAATAAAATCCACTGAAAATAGTGTTTTGGTTAAATTAAACACGCCCTCTAGCACTTTACTCACTGGAAAATAGGGTCTTAAAGTCTCTTGAGATAACTCATGTTTTTCTAATTTTAATTTTTCGCTATAAAACCCCACATCCCAGGCTTGTAATTTTTTTCCAGAAAATTTTTCTAATTCTTTTAATTCTTGCTCTGCAAATTTTCGCGTCTTATCACCTAGTTGATATAAAAAATCCAAGACTTCTTGAGGATCTTTAGCCATCTTGGTTTCTAGAGATAACTCAGCGTAATTTTTAAACCCTAGTAATTCCGCCTCTTCTTGTCTTAAAGATAAAATCTGATCAATTAATTTTTTATTCTCAGGCGCTCGCGTATTAAACGCCTTGTAAAAAATTTCTCTTAATTCTTCAGATTCTGCATAAGTCATGATGCTTAAATAAGTCGGAAAATCTAAGCCAAAGGCATAAGTAAACTCTCCCGATTTTTCTAAATTTTTCGCTTTTTCTTGGCCTGCTTTTTCTTGAGCAGCTTGTAAATTAATTTCTGGAATACCCGCTAATTTTTTTAAATCTTCAGGGCTGGAACCCAGTTCGAAAATAAAATTATCTGTCGCATCTTGAATATGATTTTCAAACAAAGTCGACAGCTCAGATAGCTGATTAATAATCTCTCCAAAGCGTTGCTTATCTTGATCTAATAAATGCACCCCCGAAAGCTTAAAATCTCTCAAGGCATTGTTAATCACTTTTTTTTGAATCTCAGAATAATTTTTAAACTCTGGGCTCTGACTTAAATCTTGATAAGCCTGATAGAGCTTTATGTTTTGCCCAATCTCTATTTGATACGCAGTCAGCTCTGGCAAAATTTGATCAAACGCTTCTCGCATCTCTTCCGTATTGCACACCGCATGAAGATGTCTAATAGGAGAAAATACTTGACCTAACTGATCATCCACTTCTTCTAGATTTAAGACCGTATTTTCCCAGGAGCTAGGTAAATTTAAAGATTTCTGTACGGAACCCCTAGCTTGCTCTAAACAATAATCCATCGCTGGTTTTACATGCTCTGCTTGAATTTTATTAAACAAGGGCAGGGTATTTTTAGAACTATTTTTATCTAGAAAATTTAATAAAGGATTTGCGAATAAAAAATCAGAATCTGTATTAATCATCAGTATTTAAAACCAAAAAAACAAAATTAAAGAGCTGGAGATGGTACCAGAATCTTTCTCAAAAACTCTCTCAAAACTCATGAACACTTCTAGCAATCTAAAAAATCTTGGTCTTTAATCGCCCCCATAAAATTTTTATAAAAAAATCTCCGGAGGAACGGCTGGGGATAACCCCCACAGTGCGTACACAACTGGAGGGAAATAATGACTAGACGTCATATTCATGATTCATGGATCACGAAAGAACAAGATATGAGCACGGCTCATGACATTTTATCGACTTACTATGAAGACCCTGAAGACGAGGTAGATCTTGAAGCCGTCAGAGTTATTCAAGAAGGTTCTATTTTAATTGAACGCGCTGACTGGGTTATTGAACTGGAAGACACCATGGAAGCCAAATATGGCGCAGATTATGGCGAATTAATTAGCGCCAGAGTCATGACTTTATTAATGGCCCAGGGCGAAGCCATACATTAATTTAATTATTTTTATTTTTATTTTTATTTTTATTTTTATTTTTAAAGATATTTCACTTCTGAAATTTCATAGTGAAGCACGCCACTTTGGGTCTGAATCATCACGGCATCGCCATCTTCTTTTCCAACAATGGCTCGGGCGATGGGAGACCCAACGGAGATTTTTCCTATTTTCAAATCAGCTTCGTCTTCACCGACGATTTGATAGGTCACCGTCTCTTCTATTTTTATATTCACCAAAATAACCGTCGAGCCAAAAATGACGCGCCCACGGTTTTCTATTTTCTTAACATCAATGACCTGGGCATTGGCTAATTTGCTCTCAACTTCTTTAATGCGCCCTTCTAGAAAACTTTGCTTATCTCGAGCCGCATGATATTCAGCATTTTCTTTTAAATCCCCATGAGCCCTGGCTTCTGCAATTTCTGCAATTACTTTTGGACGCTCCGTATTTTTCAAACGATCTAATTCTTCACGAAGAGCCTTTTCACCACTGACTGTCATAGGAACACGCTGAACCATATTTACCTCTAGAGAAACCGTAAAAATAAAGGGGGCGGATCTTACCATAAAGAATCTTGCATCGGTGAAGTGTTATTCCCCGTGTTATTAGTCAGCAAAATTAAGCAAAAATCTTAACCACGGTAAAATTAATTTCTGACTGGCCAATGACCATCTCATCACCCAGCTTTACCCAAGCATGGGCCATCAAACCAGCTGATTTTTTTTGAGAATCTAATTCTTTTTCTTTAGCCACACCTAAATATAACTTGGGCTGGCAGCCTAAATCTTTTAATAATTTCCGAGCGCAAATCGCCGTGACTAAGCACTGGCAATGAAAAGGCAAAACTTTTCTTGCTCTGGCAATAGCTATTTTTACTTGCTTTAATTTTTTTGAATTTAAATTTTTATTTTCTAGAGAGCGCTGAGAAGGCTCCTGATCAAACTCCTGATCAAACTCCTGATCAAACTCCTGATCAAAAGCCTGACCCAAATATTTTTGTAATTTTTTAAAAGAAAAATTGGGAATCGCCCACTTAGAAAAAGCGAGCCAAAAAAGCGCTTTCCAGAATAACTTTTTTTCTAAATGGCTAAAGAAAAAAAACTTATAGAATTTATAAATTTTATAAAACTTAAAATATTTCAAAACACGCAAGACTCGACCTATCTCTTAAAAAATTTATTAAAAATAATCTATAAAAACTTTATCTAGACACCACAAGATCTACTAACTCTTTTTCTAATAAATCATTTAAAAACACACTGACATCTTCGACACATTGCTCTTCAGAGACTGAATATTCTTGCATTAAACACGCACAGAGTTGTTTAAAACTAATAGGCTGCTCCATATATCTCCAGATCGCTGAAGCAATAGGATCTAAGCCAAAATAATGCCCAGAGCGCATGTCTAACATCACTAATTCACCCTCGATTTCTTGGGCAATTAAATCTTCACGACGAACGAGAACACTGTTTAATTCCAGGTTATTAATCTCGACAACATCATTCATGACAAAGCTCCTCTTGCTCTTTTTTATCCATTTTTTTATCCATTTTTTCAGCCGCTTTTTTAAGCCCGGGGCAGACTAGTTTCATCAAAGCCTCCTTGCAATGGCGGTGATGGGGGTAATTTACTTTATAAATCGGACAGGATTTCGCCAAATTTAAACAGTTTTTTAAATGCTGATCTGCCAATCCCATGACGTCTAAATAGCGTTTTGTGTGAGTATGCAAAATTAAATTTTCGATCTTTTGCAAAATTCCTAAATTTACTAATTCAAATATTTCTGATTTTTTTTCTAAGACATAAATACCGGCTAAGCGCTTAGGCTCTCGGCAAAAAATATCTTGATAAGGCACATGGTATTTATTTTCACGAGCAACAACTGAATGACAATCTTTTGTCTCAATAGCAAAATAATCCGCGGCGTCTTGCCATAACTTCATAGCCGGATATGCCGGAAGAACCCAAGGCTGGCCAGCCTCATCAAAAATAATGGCTGAAACATCGTCGCTTAATACCCCCGCGCCCGCTTTTGAAAAAGCCGCTGCTAAAGTAGATTTTCCAGCGCCTGACTCTCCCGCAAAAATATAAGCCTGATTATTATAAACAACTGCATTGCCATGTAATAAAAAATAACCCCGCTGGTGTAATAACCCGCCCATTACTGACCCCATTAAAAAAGTCGATAAAGTACCCAGACCAGGCTCACCAAAGGGCATGACGGTAATTTTCTTACCCTCTTGGATTAAAAATCTTCCCACGTCTAAAAATTGCAATATTAAACAGCTGGCGTTCTCTGCAAAAAAATAATTTGTATTACCCCACCCTGCTTCTTTTAAATCAGGCACCTGGCCTAAAACAATCTCCACATCTAGATTTAAATTATTTAAATTTTGTGAGTCACAAAAATCAAGCTGGGGTAAATGCAAAATTTCAATCTCAGAACTGATAATCAAATTAAAAACTTTATACAAAAACTTCACTTTCCAGCGCTCCTAATTTTTCTAGTGTTTCTGGTTTTTTTATTTTTTCTGGACTTAAAAAACCCTGATCTATTTTTAATATTTGATCCGCTAAGCCCAGCCATTTTTCAGGGTGATGACTCACAATAATGATTAAAATTTTGTGGCTTGTTTTTAAATTTTTAATCACTTCAACAATCCACTCAGAATTATCTTGATCTAAATGCGCACAGACTTCGTCCAAAATTAATAATCTCGGCGTTCTTAAAAATACGCGGGCTAGGGCCAATCTTTGCCGCTGACCTCCTGATAAAGTCACCCCTCGATCACCGATTTTTGAACTTAACCCCTCGGGGATATTTTTAATAAAATTCCAGGCCCCTGCTTGTTTTAAAGCATGAATTAAATCTTGATCTGAATAAATATTATTCCCCAGACATAAATTTTCTCGAATGCTTCCTGAAATTAAAAAAACACTCTGGGAAAAATACGCAACTTGGGATCTAAAATTTACCCAATCTCCAGGTCGAGCTAGTTTTTGATTTAAATAAATAAAGCCTTCCGTGGGATAAACCAGACCAGATAAGACATCACAGAACGTACTTTTGCCGCCGCCTGATGGCCCGATAATTAAACTTAAAGAATTGGGCGGAAATTTAATATTTATATTTTTTAAAATAATTTTATTTTGATAACTCAGGCCTAGATTTTTAAATTCGAGATCTAAATTTTTATCCCCCTCTCTGCCCAACAGGCCAAGGGCCTGCTGGTCTGTCTCTCCCTCGAGGGGAGAGACGAAAACAGGGATGGCCTCCCTATTGCTCAAAGCCTCTTTTTGGGTTTTTAAAATAGCTAAATAAGAAGGGTAAAGATTAATCACCGAATGATACAAAGTATGAACTTGGCTGACCCTAGGAATCATCCGCACAAATAACATTAATAATAAAACTAAATTTACCCAAGATTCTTCCAATCTCCAGTAAGCAATCGCAAAAATTAAACTCAAAGAAAAAGCGGCCGCCATCTGATAAATCACAGAAGTCAGGGCGTTATTTCTGGCAAACTCTTGCTGGTAACTCACTAATTCTTGATTTATTTTCTCAAAACTTTTTTGAAAAACAGACTCTATCCCCAAGCTCTTAGCTTCTTTTAAGCCATTTAAATGATCCAAAACTTCGCTATATAAACTCTGAAATCCCTGGTGTGTTTTCTCCCCGTTTTTAAAAATTTTCTTATTCACACCCATTAAAATTACAATCACTAAACAAGAGCAGGCCATAATAACCAGACTCATTTTCCAGGAGACTATGAGAGCCAAGACCCCATAAATACAGACTAATCCTAGAGCGCTAATTAACATCACCCATTGGGAAATCGCCGCGCTTAATCTCATGACTTCAGCAGTGAGCACTTGTGCATAGTCTGCTAATTTATTTTCAGCATGAAAATTTAACTTGGCGTTTAATAAACTTTCATGGCATTGATTTTGGATAGCCTGGCAAAAAGAAAGTCTTAATTTCGAAGATTCGACACTGCGGCTATAGCTTAAAAAAGCTAAAACGCCGACTAGACCCATATAAATAATTAAAACACTCCACAAGGGCAGCGTGTTTTTATAGGGACTGATTAAATTTTCCAGATAACCCAAAGGGCCCGTAAAATTAGGCAAGTTAATTTTAATATTAGTAAGCGTAAGCAAAGGCAATAACAATAATAAACTCACGCCTTCTAAAGCGCTGCTTAAAAACATCCAGGTAAAAACACGCAACACCCTCAAAGGGCTGAATTTAAATAAAGCGATGAAAAAATCGAACAAGACCCTGACCTGTATATTTAAATAAGCGACCGAGAATGATAACCGGCTCTAGGAAATAACAAAGCGCGAGACAAAGCCTGGGGAAGGGGAGACGCCATCTCAGTACAAGGCGATAATGAGAAAAAGAGCGTACATGATAAAAAAGCCACTTATCTTTCCAGGTGGGATATAAAACCAAGCGATTCAAATCAGCGATCAATCCGATTTTTGTTAAAAATTTTTCTTGCAAATAATTCGCCTGAAAACGCATTAGCCTCTGAAGGTTTTTATCTTGATCCCAGAGGTTTTTTATAAGCGCTGGCATAGTGTCTCCAAATAGAATTTCACACCATACAAGAGCAAGCAGCAAAGATCTTAACGCGTTTAAAAACTGCGCTCTCTGAATAATTTTTTCCCAATCTAACTGGTGAGCATGACTAAAACCCTGGGTTGCAAGCATATGCTTAATCAAAATACTAATATCCCAAAGCCAAGATAATCTTTCCCAATGATGATTAGCACCATGCATCGAAAGATAAATTAAAAGATCTTCTTGATTAAAAAAATTGAAAGTCTCTGGACCTAATAAAATTTTATCTGCTCTTGCTAAAAAATTTTCAAAACAATCCCCCACTAAACGCGGATTACGCATCAAGCGCCAGTGACACTCTAAAACAACATGAGTTTCGGGATGAAAATATCCAAGATCCTTTTCTGCTGACAAAATGGCAGGAACACCTCCTTTCAAAACTGGATGATCCACGCGAATCACATATCCCAGCTGAATTAAACACTGATGGGCTTCTAAAATTTTTTCAGGCCTTATAAAAATATCAATATCACCGCACTGCCTGACCGTATAATCATTATATAAAAGCATGGACAAAGGCAGGCCCTTTAAAACTATAAAATCTATTTTTTCAGCTTCAAAAGCTTTCTTTATTTTTATAAGTGCTGAAAGCTGGGCCATGGATCTTTGCAATAAAAACATTCTTCTATTTTTTAAAGCCGGTCTCCAGGCGGGAATATTCTCATAGGCCCAATTTTCTAAGCTATGAGATTTTAATACTTCCAGATTCTCTGGCGTGAGCTCTAAACTTTCTAGGCTTTCTAGATTCTGTTTTTTTAAGACTTGCAGTAAAAATTTAATACTGGATGTATTTAATAATTTTTTTACTGATTTATTATTTTTAATCATATTAATTTTTACACACTGGGCCTTGATTTTAATCCGGCCGACAGAGTGCAAAAAACAAAAAAAAACCGCAAGGGTTACTTACGGTTTCTTACCTGACTTGATCTACTTTTTTTATATTTTTATTTAATTTTTATATTTATAAAATTTTATTTATTTATCTAACTAACTTATCTAAATAGCCCAGGAATCTTGCCAGTCGACACCCCGACAAGACTCCTGACCTAGGAGGAAAACTTGCATTTAATATTCTAACAATCTGTATCAATAGCCATTTTGGAATTAAAAATCATGTTCATCAGAAACGCTTTACGACTCATGATATCTTCTTCAGTTTCCAGAGCGTTGGCACTGTTGGTCTGACTTTGAAGTTCTGCCACAGCGACTTTTCTCAAGAGTTTTAACAAAGCCATGGTATCTACCGAACCATCTTTATGAATATGAATCTCTTTTGCTAAATCACCTGGTAGTTCAATTAGTAAAGCCTTATCTTGGCCGTCTCCTAATTCAGAGAGCACTTTTAACACCGAACTCATAGAAACCTCCAACTCAAAGCAACGATTTCTCATGTCGTGTATTTAAGCTGACAAATCAGAGGATTAAAATGGCGATTTCACTCGCGCGTTTTACCCACTACAAAGCAGTAATTAAAATAGATTCATAAGCCATAAATCAAAATAAGTTTTATTAGACTTATAAAACATAAAAATAATCTTAATTTATCTTTACCCTATTTAGATCTTAAGAATAAAGCGCAATAATCCCCGCCGCCTAAAAACAATCTTCAGCTGGAGACAACCCAATGAACGCTATAAAACACACCGCGATAATCATGCCCCTGCAAAATCAGTATGATTTCGACAACCATTTTGCAGGCATCATCACTCTCTAACTAATTTTAATATTTTTTAATATTTTAATTACTTCTCCCCCTTGGAAAATCCAGGACTCCCAGGGCCTTTAGAAGAAATCGAGATACAGCCCCAGAAGAAACGGTTGGTATCACAGAGGGGGAGCTTAAATTGGTCAACAATGGCTTTCATACCCTGGTCAATATCTAAGACATCCATGACTGGATGAATCAAATCCCCTCGCTCCGCTTCACTATGAAAATATTCAAAATTAACGCTTTTTGCCGCATGAAATATGGATCTGGGCAAATCTTCCAGCTCTAATCGATTTCGCAAAATCTCTCTTTGCATGGCGACTAAAGTTCTTCGCGCTTCTCTCAGTTCTTCAATACGAGTAATTCGCTTTCTAGATCGAATCGTCGAATGAATATTCGTTGGGACCTCTAAAGAATAATAAACAGGGGTATCTTCTGAAAAATAACGCGTGCCCAGCATAATGGGCGCATAAGCCAATCGATAATCTGACACATAGACCTGCTGTAAAAACTCAATAGGCGCCTGAACTTCGCTATCTAGCACGCCATAAGCCGGCGTAATTCCAGCGGCTAAATAAATCAAATGATGCGTGGTATTAATTAAATGTGGATCTGATCTTAAATTACATTGCGTTTGCATGTGAGATAAAAAAAGCTCGTTAAATTCATAATATGAATGCCTTAAAACAAGCCCCCACACAGATTCAAATAAAAATTGTCGAAACAATCTCCATTTTTTTTCTTGTAAAGCTTCAAACCAGGATTTTGAAAAAAACAAAACCTCAACTTCCCAAGAAAGATCTCGAGACTGGGCGATTTCTTTAAATACATGCCATTGGTCTAATAATTTTTTAGGCGCTGAAGAGTGAATATCATAAGTCCGCATCAGTCTATTATGCGCAATATTGTCGCCAATCGGCGCGATCATGAACATAGATCTTAGTCCAGCAGCCATACACACGGCGTTATTTTTATCCAGCGCTGAACCCAATTTCATCGCGGCAAAAAATCCGACTAGATCACCCTGTTTCGCCGTAAAAATAGTTTTCACTCGATCTTCTAATTCGCAATAAAGCTCAACGGTATTTTTTAAAATTAAACAGGCTGGAACAATCGGCCCATAACCCAAATCTTCTTTGATCCCTGCTGGATGCTCTGAAGAGCTGTAGGGCAAAAAAGACCCGTCACTCGTCGGTAAATTTAAAACAGACTGATCTGCCAGTAATTCCCCATAGGGATATTTAACATGATACAAAGCATATTCAGGACCAGGGTCCAGCTCATCGATTTCTTTGGCTAAAGCTGAATTAACGGACTGAACTAAATCTCTGGCTTCCAACCAAGTCAATTTAGTTAAATTTTGATTGTACCGCTCAGACATTAAACTTAAGCCCCTCGCTTGAAAAAATGCGGCGCATCTTATCATGATTTACTTTTTTTTCACGGCTGTCTTAGGCCACCTCCCATTTAAAAATCAGTCTGTTAAACTCCGCGTCTTGAAAAATTTGACTGAAAAATTTGACTAAAAAATTTAAGAGAAAAACATGGCCATTCTAAAAGTTTTAAAATACCCCGATCCGTTTTTAAAAATTAAAACCAACCCTATTAATTTTAATCATTCCAATACTATTTCCAGCACTGCTAATAATCTTAAACAAATCACTCAAGATATGCTGGAGACTATGTACAGCGACAATGGCGTTGGCCTTGCAGCCACACAAGTAGGCCTAGATTTAAGATTGTTTGTCATGGACTGCTCTGAAACTCACACACAACCCTTGGTTTTTATTAATCCTGAAATCATTGAAAAAACAGGCGAGCTGGATGCTATCGAATCAGAAGAAGGCTGCCTGTCTTTTCCAGGTGTTTACGCAAAAATAACCCGAGCAAGAAAAATAACTATTCAGGCTTTAAATCTAGAAGGCCAAGTATTTACAGAAATTTATACAGGTCTTGAAGCACGCTGCGTTCAGCATGAATTAGATCATTTAGATGGCATTGTATTTTTAGATTATTTACCGCCGGTCAAAAGAAAATTATTAGAGAAAAAAATGCAAAAGCATCAGAAAAAAGTTCTATAAATTTTATAAGTTTTATAAAAAATGCGCATTATTTTCGCTGGAACCCCTGAAATTGCTCTACCTACTTTATCTAGTTTAATTCACTGGAGTCGGGACCCTGAATTTAAAAAAACACATGGATTTTCTATAGACCTCTTGGCTGCGTATACCCAGCCTGATCGACCCCAGGGGCGAGGCCAGCAACTCACGCCTTCACCCATTAAAAAGCTAGCCCTGGCTGAAAATATTCCTGTCGAAACGCCCTTATCTTTTAAATTATTGAATAATTTAGAAACTTTTAAAAATTACAAAGCAGATTTATTAATAGTTTTAGCTTATGGCTTAATTTTGCCTCTTGATATTTTAAATAGCCCCACCCATGGCGGCTGGAATATTCATGTGTCTTTACTACCCCGGTGGCGAGGGGCTGCGCCTATTCAAAGAGCGATTCAGGCGGGAGATAAATTCACTGGAATTAGCCTCATGCAAATGGATGCTGGATTAGATACGGGAGATATTTTACTCACGGAAACTTGTGAGATTAAAAACCAAGACACCAGCCAGACTTTGCATGACAAATTAGCCCAGCTCAGCCCTGAAGCTTTATTAAAAGGTTTAAAATTATTAAATCAAAATTTACTAGTTAAAAAGCCTCAGACAGATAATAAAGATAATAAAAATAATAAAATTACCTATGCCAAAAAATTAGAAAAATCAGAGTCATCTATTCGTTGGTCAGATTCGGCTTGCAAGATCAGCTGTCAGATTCGTGCTTTCAATCCTTATCCTATTGCCAGCGGTCAATTAGGGGAATTTATTATTCGAATTCATGAGGCTGTTATGGATTTTAATTTAGACAGCACAGAAAAAAATAAAATAAAAAATGGAGAAAAAACCCCGCCAGGAAAAATTATTGAAGTTAATAAATTAGGCATTACCGTCGCCTGTGGACCTGAAGGACAAGAAAGAATTACCTTAACTAAAATTCAATTTCCAAATGGAAAAATTCTTTCGGCACATGAGGCTATGCATAGTCGCCAAGCCCTTTTTAATAACTATATTTTCTTGACTCCCCCTATTTAACCAAGTAGCTTTACCGATCTTTTTTGATAGGCCAGTGCATCCGCATTTGCTTTAATTTTTTACGGATTTATTCATGAATAAAACAACGAAGAGTATTCTCTTTTGGGTTCTAGTTGCGTTTGTTTTGGTTTTTATTTTTAGCAATTTGGGCTTAACCGATAGCAATAACAAACCACAGAGCGAGCTGTCTTATTCTGACTTTATGAATCAAATTAATAATGGCGCTGTAAAATCTGCCATGATCGATGGTCGGTCTATTAATGGCGAATTATCTAACGGCCAAGATTACGCGACTTATTTACCTTGGCCGGATCCTTTTGTGACCGATCAAATGCTCTCTCACAGTGTGAATATTAGCGCCAAGCCACCGGCTCAAGAGTCGCTATTAATGCGCATTTTTATCAGCTGGTTCCCCTTTGTTTTATTAATCGCCATTTGGATATTTTTATTAAGACAAATGAGTGGTGGCAAAGGCGGTGCTTTTTCTTTTGGCAAAAGCAAAGCCCGACTTTTAGGCGAAGATCAAGTCAAAATTACTTTGGCAGATGTGGCTGGTGTCGAAGAAGCCAAAGCAGAAGTGTCTGAAATAGTCGATTTTTTAAGAGACCCGACTAAGTATCAAAATATTGGTGGGAAAATCCCCCGAGGTATTTTAATGGTCGGCCCCCCTGGTACTGGTAAGACTTTATTAGCAAGAGCAATTGCTGGTGAAGCCAAAGTCCCATTTTTCTCTATCTCAGGCTCAGACTTTGTCGAAATGTTTGTCGGTGTCGGCGCCTCCCGAGTTAGAGATATGTTTGAACAGGCTAAGAAACGCGCGCCCTGTATTATTTTTATTGACGAGATTGATGCCGTCGGTCGCCATCGCGGCGCAGGTCTTGGCGGTGGTCATGATGAGCGCGAACAGACTTTAAATCAGCTCTTAGTGGAAATGGACGGCTTTGCTGATAACGAAGGCGTGATTGTCATTGCAGCGACAAATAGACCTGACGTCTTAGACCCAGCTTTATTAAGACCCGGTCGCTTTGATCGCCAGGTCACTGTCGGACTTCCAGACATTCGTGGACGCGAGCAAATTCTCAAAGTCCATATTCGCAAAGTGTCGATCTCTGACGATGTTAAACCTGATTTAATCGCCCGAGGCACTCCCGGATTTTCAGGTGCTGATTTAGCAAATTTAGTCAACGAAGCGGCTTTGATGGCTGCGAAAGATAATAAAACCAAAGTCGCCATGAGTGATTTCGAACGTGCCAAAGATAAAATTCTCATGGGCACCGAACGCCGGACTTTGGCGATGACTGATGATGAAAGAAGATTAACGGCTTACCATGAAGCCGGCCATGCCATCGTAGGTCGCTTAGTTCCCGAACATGATCCGGTCTATAAAGTCACCATCATTCCAAGAGGTCGCGCTTTAGGGGTCACCATGTACTTACCAGAGCGAGACCAGGTCAGCTACAGCCGTCAAAAATTAGAAAGCTTGCTCTCCAGTATTTACGGCGGTCGGGTCGCTGAAGAGTTAATTTTCGGCAAAGAGCGTGTTACCACTGGCGCCTCTAACGACATTCAAAAAGCCACAGAAATTGCACATAACATGGTCACCAAATGGGGTCTCTGTGACCGCCTAGGCCCGATGATGTACGGCGAAGATAACGACCAGCCTTTCTTAGGCCATTCGATGGGTATGCGTAAAAGCAATGTCATTGCCAATGCTACGGCTGAAATTATTGATCAAGAAATTAAAAATCTGATCGAAAAAAATTACGCTCGTACGGAAATTTTATTAAAAAATAATATCGATATTTTACATGCTATGGCTGAGGCCTTGATGACTTATGAAACCATTGATGTCACCCAAGTTGATCAGCTCATGAAGCGTGAAACCGTCACACCTCCTCCAGGGTTTGATAAGCCACTCCCCCCTTTATCGCCAAACTCACAAGCGCCCCAATAAAATAAAATATGCTCATCCATGCCCTGCTCTGTCTCCATCTCATCAGCTTAATTTGCTGGTTCGCGGGGCTGTTTTATTTGCCAAGATTGTTTGTATATCACGCTCAAACCAATAACCTGGAGATTAAAAATCAGTTTTTAATCATGGAGCGCAAGCTTTATTTTTATATCATGTGCCCCGCCATGATTTTGACCATTATTTCTGGCTATACGCTCATGTCTTTTTTATACCATGCGCCCTATCCAATCTGGCTCCATATCAAATTATTATTAGTTATTTTATTAATCATTTTTCATATCTTTTCTGGCTATTATTTTTTTAAATTTAAAAATAATAAATCCACTCACACAGACAAATTTTTTAGATTATTTAACGAAATCCCGACGGTTTTATTAATTTTAATTATTGTCTTAATTATCTTTCAGCCGAATTTTTAAAAAATAAAATTAAGAAAATAA
Source organism: Francisella tularensis subsp. holarctica (assembly GCA_945879065.1). Classification (GTDB taxonomy): domain Bacteria; phylum Pseudomonadota; class Gammaproteobacteria; order Francisellales; family CACEW01; genus CAMCUU01. Next base: position 1,963 of record CAMCUU010000004.1, on the reverse strand, counting down.
AAAACAATGACCCAACGCAAGCTCTCTCAAAATCAACGAAGACGGATTGAAAAAAAATCTGAAAAAAGAATTGAAAATGCAAGCTCTTCTGACATCGTCTCTCCCCTTGCGGGAGAGACAGACCAAGAGGCCGCAGGCCAATTGGGCAGAGAGGGGGAAAGCCTTGGCCCTGAACAACCTGGCCGCATCATGGCTCACTATGGCCAAACCCTAGAAGTTCAAGATCAAGAAGGCTTAATTTTTAAATGCTTCGCCCGTCAAAATTTAGGCTTACTAGTCACGGGAGACCAAGTTATTTTTTGTCTGGAAAAAAATCAGGAAAAAAATCAGGAAAAAAATCAGGAAAAAAATCAGGAAAAAAATTCAGGAAAAAATTTAAATTTAGGGGTCATCACTGCAAGACTGCCTAGAAAATCCTTTCTTCAGCGCCCTGATATTCATAAAGGCCAGAAAGGCATCGCCGCTAATATTGATCAACTATTTTTAGTCATTGCTGTTAATCCACCGCCTATTGAACAAGCCTTAGATCGTGCCCTGGTCAGTGCTCACAGTCAGGATATTCCAGTGATTATTATTTTAAATAAAACAGATCTCTTAAATCCAACTACCCCTTTAGAAACCCTGAATTATTTTAAAAAATTAATCCAAAGATATGAAAAAATTGGCTATGAAATCTTAGAGCTCGGCAATGATTTAAATCCCAAGTTAAGCATTAAAGAACGCCCGATAAAAAAACTTTTAGAAAAAATAAAAAACAAAACTAGCATCTTCGTCGGCCAAAGTGGTGTTGGGAAATCTTCTTTAATTAATAAAATCTTTAACACGCAAATTCCTGATCTAAATCTAGATCTAGAAATTTTAGATACCGCCAAGACGGGGGATATCTCCAGCGCAAATCAAAAAGGCCGGCATACGACGACGACTGCTCGGCTTTACCCTATTAATTTAAATTTAAATTTAAATTTAGAATTAGATTTAGAATTGGATTTAAATCTAAAATTAAACCCTGAAACTTGCTTAATAGACTCTCCAGGCATTCGAGAATTTGGCCTCTGGGATTTAAGCCCTCAAGATTTAATCCAGGGCTTTATTGAATTCGCGCCGTATATTAACCAATGCCAATTCAGAAACTGCAGCCATCAAGAAAATGCTAAAGGCTGCGCGCTTTTGAAAGCCGTACAAGAGCATAAAATCTCTCAAGAAAGACTGTCGAGTTATTTTAAATTATTGGCAGAAGTTAAAAATTAAAATTTTAAATTTTCAAATCTTTTCTTAGAAAAAACCGATCAAAGCCGTGAACATAATTTCGAATCACGCCGATATCTACATAACCCATTTTTTTATAAAAAGGCTCAGCCTGAAAATCAAACGTATCCACCGTAGAGCTAGGTATTTTTCTCTTGCGCGCTTCGGCTTCAGCCGCTTGAATTAACTTAGTCCCATAACCCTGACCACGAACCACATCATCGACCCACAAGATATCTATAAAGATAGAATCTGAATGGACATAAGCCGTAAGGCCCCCATAAACCACGCCCGCCGTGCTTTTTAAAATCACGCTGAAGAATCCAGGCTTTTCGCCATAGTGGGCATTATTAAAAGAATAAATGCCATTTCGAACCACGGCTGAATCTTTAGGATCTGGGTGCTCTGTTGTTGTGATATGTAACATGTCTCTGACTTTCATTTTTTATTTTTACCTCTTTTTATATTTATATTTTTTATATTTTTATTTTTTTAAAATTTTTTTATCTGCTCAAAAATTAAGACCCCAAAATTAAGACTGCCGAGTTTATCACAAGAATTTTCCGACAATCTCTCACACCGCCTTCCGAGATTTCCGCTATGTTCAAAATCCCTGATCAGGGATACTGATCTCGAGCAAAGGATGACGAAACAAGGAAGTTTCCTCAGTCAAGAAACTAAAAAATCTTCACTGGGTGCTCAAGGAAAAGGCTGCAAG
>CAMCUU010000003.1 GCA_945879065.1 Francisella tularensis subsp. holarctica | reverse complement strand
GGAATGACGTCTATGCAAGTTCATAATCAATTCTCCATCGTGGCTAAATGCTGAAAAATAAAATCTTGGTCTTTATGACCTTTGAGCTCGGTGACAGCGCGAACCAATCGCCCCGCTGGATGCTTAGGGTCTCTCTCAATCGAAACAATCACGTTCACCGTCTCGCAAATCAGACTCACGGGTTTTGGGATCTTCGCTTCCATTGCCAAATCACAGCAGCGTTGAATCGCGGCAATGGTTCCATTGGCATGAACCGTGGCAATGCCGCCGGGACAACCTGTATTCCAGGCTTTGAGTAAATCCAACATCGCTTTATCGCGAACTTCGCCGACTAAAATTCTGTCGGGCCTGGATCTCAAGGTAATTCTCAAAAGCGCCGACATATCAATATTTTTAGAGGTACACATACTCAAGACATTCTTGGCAGAACATTGGAGTTCAGGGACATCTTCTAAAATCACAATCCTCTGACTGGGATCACAGAGCTGGGTAAGCTCATGAATACAAGCGTTCGTCAGCGTTGTTTTCCCAGTCCCAGGACCGCCGCAGATCAAAATATTTTTACGAGCGCAAATAGCCTCACGAATCACGTCCACCTGTTTCTGATTAACAATCCCCCGATGCAGATAATCACTCAGCGTGTAGATTTCTTTGGCGCGTTTACGAATCGTAAAAGAAGGGTTCTCCGTTAAGGGCGGCAGCGTTCCCTCAAAACGAGAGCGATCGAGAGGCAGTTCTGTCTCTAAGACTGGATGGTCTTCAGTAATATATAAACCCTGAATCCCAGCGATCGTGTGTAAAAAATTCTTCGCTTGAAAAGCGGGCATGGTCCCGGCGGGAACCATGCCTGAAGTTCTACTTTCAAACCAAAGGACGCCATCTGGATTGAGCATGATTTCGGTGATGTCATCATTCTCCAATGCTGAGATAACAAGTTCGCCGGCGTCGTACTTTAATTTATTGAGATCGCTTTGGGTGTGTTTAGATAAGTTCATTGTTGGACCTCAGCGAATGAATAAAAATAAAAAAGCCGCTTCGCTGGTGTCGAAACAAAGCGGCAGGCTAGATCTAAGGAGGCAAGATCTAGGGTTGGATAAATTTTTCATAACTTTTAACCGATAAATACAAACAATATCTAATTTCTAACAACTTTAAGAGTTAATATCAAGTGTATTATTAAATAATAATTTCTAAACGGGGTTAAATTTATTATAAAAATTGAATTAATATAGGTTTCTAATATATGATCAATCTCATAATTGGAGTGTTTCATAATAATTTTTTATGAATTGCTCTAAAAAAATTGAAACCAAAGATGAGGCCTGCATGAACGCTGTAAAAAAAATAAAATCCAAAGAGTCTCCTACGAAAATCAAGAGAAATTTCTTAGTTGAAAATCTCAATCGTCTTTTAGATGGACAAGGAATCAGTGAATGTGAGCTAGCAAGAAGGGTTAATATTCCTCAGCAAACGCTTCATAAAATATTTTCTGGAAAAACAGCAGACCCTAGAATTTCAACACTAAAGGCACTCGCTGATTATTTTTCTGTTCCTGTTGGCGATGTTTGTCTTGAAGATATGCCAGCTCACTCTGAAAAAGTCCCACGCGGCAAAGCAATCCCTGTTATTTCATGGTCAGATTGCATAGACATAAATTTTGTCATCAACATGCCTACTGCAGACTGGGATAAGTGGACAATCGTTGAATCAAAATTTAGTACGAAAACCTATGCCCTCTCCAGTAAACCGGCTTTAGAAAATAAATTCCCCAAAGGCACTCTATTTATTATTGATCCAGCGGTGACACCCTCCGATGGAGACTTAGTCGTCGTTCAATATCCAGAGACTGGGGAAGCCACTTTAAGAGAGCTATCGATTGATGGGCCGAATCAAATATTAATTGCTTTGAATCAACAGGCTCAGCAGGAAGTTTTAAATAAGAAAATTAAAATCTTGGGTGCTGTGGTTCAGTCAAAATTTTCATATAAAAATTAAATATTATTATTTGATAAATCATTGTAAGAACTTGCGTCTCTGGCCAGCTTAGCCATCACCCACTTGCAAAACACCTGCAATTTGTTGAGTCTGCTCACCTTCCATGTATTGGTTACATTTTATAGGTCTTAATCATGTCCTGTGTTCCATTTTTTTATTACGCCTCCCCGATTTATTGGATTGACGATGACCCTATTTTTCTTCAGGCATTTTCCTACTGTCTCAAAGAAAACTTTGAGATCAAATCCATTCTTGACCCTCATGAAGCTTTGAAATTCTTTTCAAATTATCAGCCTCCTCATAAAGCTTCTGCCTTTCTTCAGGCTTGTGAAGATCATGAAGAATATGATTTACCAGACCACCTTCCAGTGGACTTCGATTTTAAATTATTAAGAAATCTTCGGCATTCCTCTAAAAAACAAAAAGACATTCCTGTCATTATCATTGATTACAAAATGCCAGGAATGACCGGCATTGAGCTTGCTGAAAAACTCAAAGCCATGTCTGCTAAAAAAATATTACTGACGGGCATGTCAGATCTTCAAATAGCGGTAGATGCTTTTAATAAAGGGCTCATTGACTGCTTTATTTGCAAGGATAATCCCAACCTTGATCAAGAGTTACAAAATCAGATTAAAAGACTTCAGAGACAATATTTCATTGATCGCTCAACACCACTTTTGAATCATCTTGAATCTGGTTTTAGGCTGCCTCAAAGCGACCCTGCTTTTGCTGCTTTTTTCGAAAAACTCTGCCTCGAAAAAAATATCATTGAATATTATTTATCCGATAAAAATGGCGGCATGCTTTTAGTCAATTCAGAAGGGATGTCCCAATATTTGATGATCCATACAGATAGGACTCTCAATGAATTTATCGATCTCTATGAAAACGATGCTGAACATACTTTTTTTCTTCAAAGCATTAAAAATAGGACCAAAATCCCCTGCTTCACACCAGACGATAAAGAGCCCTGGGAACTCAAAGTTTCTGAGTGGTCAAACTATTTTTCCAACCCAAATTTATTGAAAGGTCGTGAGAATTATTACTGGTCGTTAATCAACCCAGAAAACATCAGCGCCAAGTCAAAAGCCAGGAAATTTTCTGCGACAAAAATTACTGGCAATGTACTGAGCATTAGCGGAATTAATTAAGTAAAAAAAGGAACAATGATGAAGATAATTAAAAATACATACCTCATATGCATCGCAACGCTTAAAGCAAAAGAAAATAAAACAGATGAATTATTATCCGTTTTTTCTCAGTTAAAAAAACTAAGCCCCGCTGAGCCAGGATGCCTTCGTTACGAACTCCATCAAAGTGAAGAGGATCCAAGTGTATTTACTTTTATCGACCGATTTAAAGACCAAGCAGCCTTTGAGTTTCACTGCGACCAAGATTACACAAAACACTTCTTTGATGAGGTTATTCCATCACTGGTTGACTCTATGGAGATCACCACGCATAAAGAGATTGAGCTTGTATAAAAGTAACTTCTTTCGTAAGGCAGCCCTTATAGGGCTTTTTACTACTTTAAGTCAGTATTCCATGGCTGAAGATAAAAGCCTCGATACCAAGAACTATGTTAACGTCCTTTCTTGGTGGGGATACCTGGATGACCCACGCATTGCTGAAGCAGTAAAAGACCAATGCGGCGTCAATTTATCAGTCGATGAATATTATACGAATGAAGAATTTTCTGAGATCTTTAAAAAGCACCAAGACCGTTATGATGTCATCGTCTTTTCAAACTTAATGTATAAAAGCATTGAAAACAAAATTGCAGATAACAACAGCACGTTATCTGATGTTGCTAAGGGGTATTACCCATACTTTAGAGATTATTATTTTCAGCATAACTATCCAAAAAACGTCGTATTTTTCTCACATGCCTTGATGGGTTTTATGTATAACCCTGCTGTGATGCAAATAACTCCAGGCGAAGATATTTTTGATATTTTCAAAAGCGCCAAAAACAATTATGTAGTGGTTGTGGATGATCCCGCAGAAATACGAAGTCTCTTAACGTTAGGCTACAAAACATCAGGCCAAGTATGGCCAAAGAACACTTATGATTCAGAGGGCATGGTTGAGCTTAATTACAATAATTTTAAAAGAGTCAGTCAAAACACTAATATCTTCACAACTAATGATTACAACCAAATTTATAAACTGAATAATTTTGCCATGAGTTTTATGTGGTCTGGTGATTCTATTTTATATATCCAACAATCTCACAAGCCCTACAAATTCATTCTAGATCCTAAATTATCCTATATCTGTACGGATCTCTTAGCCCAAATAAAAAACTCTCAACCAGCAAGCTGTGTTGCACATGTCCTCGAAAGTCCAAAAGTAATGGCCTATGTAGAAAACAGCACCTACTATTTTTCACCCTATTTTCAAGACTCAGTTGATGATCCTCGATTCCATGCTCTTTATGGCCAAACAGCAAAAATGCTACCAAAATTATCATGGATTGAGCCCGTATCTGACTTCCCACAATATGATCAGGAGTGGGAGGCTCTCAAAATAAAACTCAATGAAAAAGATAATTAAGAACCCTATTAAACTCCGTGCGAAAGATTTGATGTCGTTTCAAAAATTAATTTCAAAAATTATAACGTTGCTCAGTATTGGAAGCATTGTATCGGCACTGATTGTTTTTTCTTTTTTCTACTTCTTAGTGAATAAAAAAGAACAAAATACAGCTGATGAATTAATTAACAGCGCAAATAGCTTGTTGATGTCAAATTTATCTGAGCAGATCAGCATCATCGGCAATAATTCTGACTTTATTGATTATTTGAGATCTGGAGTAATTACCCGACAAGAAAACTATACAAACATGGAATGGTTATTTTCCGACCTTGATAGAAAACTCATTCCTGCAATTTCCGTAACCTCTAAAACAGGAGAAAATCTGTTCTCGTACGGGAAAGAAACAAAAACTTATAGCTCATTAGCCATGTGCTACATCAATGGGCGATTGAACCCCGCCTTAGGCCAGTGTGATTACCAATTAACGGTTTACTTTAACGAAGATCAATATGTTTCTAAATTAAAATCTATCAATAAAAACATTGATTCATGCCAAGATAAAAAATGTCGTACTTATCCTTTGTTATCCACAGAAAAACTAGGTGAATTTCCTGTCTTAGGGTCAAGTAAATCAGCAATTAAATTAAATTATCGCGAGCCCCTCCCCTACCAGCTTATTATTTCTCTATTGATATTTTTATTATTTGTTATGGCCCTCCTATTTTTCAGTAAATGGCTAATAAAAGGACTTGTAACTTCCTACCTGATAACACCAATCAGCGAAATACAGCGCAGCATTGCTTTAGGGAATGAATCGATTGGACATCAAGACGATTATCTTTCAGAGCTGTCTTATCTTTTTAAAACCATAAAAAGTTATAAAAAGCAGCAAATTAATATCGCTCTTGGAAAAATGGTGGCTCAAGTCGCTCACGACATCCGATCGCCCCTTGCAGCGCTTAATATCTGCCTTAAATCATTGCCACAGATTCCAGAAGAGCAGCGAGTTTTGATGCGCAATGCCGCTAATCGAATCAATGACATTGCTAATAACTTATTGCTTCAGCACAAAGGAAAGACTTCTGATTTTGATACTGCCACTAATACATGGCTGCTTTCCCCGCTTGTTGAAACACTGATTTCTGAAAAAAGAATGACACTGAGTAATAAAAATTTATCGATTGAATCAGAGATATCCCAGCAAGGATTTTTTACATTCGCTGAGTTTAATCCTACTGAAATGAAGCGCCTTTTATCTAATTTGATTAATAACTCCGTGGAAGCCATGAGTGGCCATCAGCACGGTGTGATCAAATTAAGCCTAGATATCATCCATGAAAAAATTCATCTCGCAGTCAGTGATAATGGATCTGGCATATCACAGGAAGTTCAAGAAAAAATATTAGCCAACACTCTCGAATCAACTAAAGAAAAGGGAAATGGTTTAGGACTTTCTCATGCCAAAAAAACAATTGAAGCATTAGGGGGAAGTATCAGGTTAATTTCCTCACTAGGCCATGGAACGCAAGTTTTAATGACGCTACCCTCTGTTAAGCCACCCTCTTGGCTCATTTCAAATATAGAGGTCTCCCCGTCAACACCTATCGCTATTTTAGACGATGACCCCTCTGTTCATGGGGCCTGGGATAATCGTCTGGATGAGGTTTCAAAGAATCTAGAAATTCATCATTTTTATAATTCTTCAGATTTTATGACCTGGTATGAAAAACAATCTCAATCCAAGATTAAAATATTTTCTGACTATGAGTTATTGGGAGATTCTTTAACGGGCTTAGACGTATTGGAAAAACTAGAGTTGAGCCAGCCGCCTGTTTTAGTCACTTCTCATTATGAGAATCAAGAAATCATCGAGCGTTGCGAAAAAAATAGAATAAAACTTTTACCGAAAAATTTGCTGGCGCATGTTTTAATACAAGTGGTCTAAAGATTGTTATTATGGCTAAGGCTCATAAAACGTCGGTGTTATCACAAAATACCTAATTTTTTATTATCAAAAACTGGGTTTCATGTCCCCTTCTGGCAGCCATTTTGGATGATAAGCTTCGTCGTAAATATTCCAAAAAATTTCAGTAAAAGCTTTAGGGTCTGTTTTAAACATTACAAAATTCACAAAAGCTGCAACGGTCTCTGGACTGATTAACTTACCCTCTTCTTTTGCACGAATAAAAAAATCTCTGGAAGGTAAAATATCAGGGCTAGCCTCACGGAGCGCGGCCTGCATATTGGTATCCACCATGCCTGGTCGTAAGTTAGAAAAGTACGTGCCATGTGAATTACATTCTGTATTCAAACATTGAATCGCATGATGCATGGCGCCTTTACTCGTGCAGTAGGCCAACTTACTTTCTAAATTTTGTACCGCGGCCCCTGTAGAAATATAAAGCACCCGCTGACCTCTTAGTTTTACGAGCAGTTGTTGCGTTAATAAAAGGGGGGCAAAAAAATTAGTCTCAAAGGCCTGTCTTAAATCCTGCTCTGCCATGAGAGTAAAAGGCGATGAGCTTGAAATTCCTGCATTGTGAATAATGGATAAAGAAGCTTCTTTTTTTAAAGCTGATTCAATCGCGTTTTGGCCATTCACACTGGTAATGTCAGCGCAAATCGGATGAATATTTTTTGAGACTGTATAAAGTTCACTGAGCTGATTTTGATCTCGGCCAACGGCATAGATTTTATAATCTTGTTGCGCAAAATTAATCGCTAAAGCCCTACCAATGCCTTTGGTACAGCCGGTAATGAGCAAGGTTTGAATTGCCATACTGGTCCTTTTAAAAAAGGAGTTATTGAATCATGCCAATATGAAAAACACCAAATTATTTACTCCAAATACGCCTCTATTTGAGCCTCTGAAATTCCAGCGACTGCATTTTGCCAAAGTTCTTTGCTGATTCGCCCCATCGGGTGAGTTTCTAGCACGGATGAAGCTCCGCACATGAGTCTAGCGAAAGACGCGCAGGCTTCGGCAAGTTTTAAGCCTCGAGATCTTAGGGCCAACGGCTCATGAGAAAGGCCTGAAAAGATTGTTTCGCAATAAGCCTCTAATTTTCTCTCCAGCCTAAAAAATTCAACCAAGGCTTGTTCACTTCGACAATATTTACCTAATTTTGCCTCTCGCAAACAGGCTTTTGAAATACCTGCAAAGTTATAAATTGTCGGATGTTCCATAGGCACAGACTCTGTGATTGGATTTGAATGGAGCACCGATTCATCAGACAAAAAATAGTTTTCTAAATTCAAAGAGACCGTATTAGCCGATTGAAACATACTGGTATTCATCACGGTGGAATAATTGAGCCCTGCTCTATTCCGAAATGGTATTAAAGCATGATGCTGAAGCCCTTCTGATTCGAACGATAGATAGCATCGCTCGAAAAAATCCCATCCCGTGATCCAGCGGATTTTTCCATTTAAAATCCAACCAGATTTTTTTCTGATAATCGTGAGAGATTTAGCCTGGAGTAATGAAATAAATCCAAGCCCCTGTTTTGTATTAATCACCTCTTTTAATAAATCACGAACACCTAAAGACTCTGGCAATAAAGTTTTTAAGCGATGCACTGAGAACTGATGTTGGGCCTGTAAAAATAATAAGGCCCCAGAGCATGAGGCCATCTCTATATTATAACGGGCCCAGTCCGTTCTATTTCCGCCCTTTCCTCCGCAAGATTCTGGAATTAATAAGCCCAGAGCGCCCTGCTTTATTAAATCTTCATAAGCTTGTTTAAGTAGAATTGAATCTCGGTCTAGTTCATAAGCCATTGGTGCGTAACGCTCTAAAATATTTTTGATCGCTGACTCAAAATTGGACATTAAAAAATTCTCTGGATCTTGGTCAAAATTTGTAAGGCATTTTAAATTTATTAATTAGAGGCGTCACTCAAAACCCGCCTTATCAATTACAGTCGTTTCGACAGTCATTTTACCCGATTTGATTTTTAATTAGTCTCTCAACACATTGTTTTTAATGTGATTTTATAAAATTTTACCGGGTAAAATCTAGCCTCTCAGCAGTTTTTGAATAATTGCTGTCCTAATAATTGAGCTCTGGACCCCCTGCTTAAATGGGTCTTTTTTTAAGCAATTTTCGATAGCGTTATCGAGTTTATTTCTGAGCTCACTCGTAATAAAAATAGTTGCTGGGTTGTCTTCAAGTTTCCCGATAGGTTTTTCTTCTAAGACATTATCAAGGTAATCATCTCCTGAAATTAAATATTCGATCGCCTCAGAAACCCACCGACTCTTTTCATGGTATCCATATCCAGCTTTTTTAATCCCAAGGCCCATTTCTTTGATAAGTTCTTTGTGTGCCTTAAAAGTAATTTTTACTTTCTTTTCATTAGGCATTCTCTAATTTCTCCATTTCTGCAATTAATTTTTTAAAAGCGGCTGTTGCAGACTTGAAATCAGAAATTTCTATTTTCCCCATTATTGGTTTTAATGCTTTGTAATGTGAGTTTGAAAGGACAACGTCAATAAGCGTCTTAACAACACCCACTGATCCTGTACTTCCAAGGTTTGCTTTTACAAAGGCCCTGCCTCTGCTTGATTTTGTTTCAACTGATTTAGTCAATTCTTTTTTGTCTTGAGATGTTAGGGAGATAATCATGTCTTGAGTTATTTCACCATCAATGATTTTTTGCATTAACTCTTTTCTTTTCTTGACGTCTGTAATCTTCGTCAGCTCATAGGCTTTTTTGAGGCTGGTTAGCTGTCCACCTCTGATGGCTTCAAGAACATCCTCAGGAGCTTCTAATAAAGCAAAGTATTTGGTTGCCTGTGAATTAGAACAATTCAGTGTGGAAGCAAGCCCTGATGGTGTTATTTTTGAGTCATTACGCTTTTCCCAAAGAGTCGCAATAGCCATAACCGCAGCCACTGTATCTCGAGTACTTAAATCTTCTCTATGAAAATTCTCAGTCCATTGGAATATTTCAAGGTCATAATCATTGGGAACTTCATCATAGACACGCGCTAATATTGTCTTTTTACCAGCAATTGTTGAAGCCAATAAACGTCGTTGCCCTGCTTTTAAATAATAAGATCCTTTATCTATGTAGACTGATATTGGGTTTTGTAGTTCATTTTCTTTAATATTTTTAGCAGTGAGTTCTAATGACTCAAACTCAGCAAGCTTTTGTGCATGACAAGGGTCTGAACTATCTGAAATCAGCGTTCCTGTTGGCGAAATATCTTTTTGGCTTAATGCCAACGCCCTTTGATTTCTTTGAATCTTGATACTGCGACATTCAATGGCTTTGAGCTGAGTGTTGATATGAGCATTTTCTTCATTAACTTGGATCACTGTTTCTAAGTCACCCATAAAATCTTCGTTATCAGAATACTTTTCTGCTTTAGACTTATATTTCTTGCTCATTCCATGACTCCCTTGTAAATGTACTCACAGTTTTTCTCTACTTTTTCCCTAATAGGATTGCCTTCAGGGAGATCAAAAATTGAACCTTTCTTCGTTTTTTGTCGTTCATAGTCTTTTTCTTGGAAAAATTTATTGGTTGGAATGTATTCTGGCGCTAAATATTTTGAAGCAACTGCATTTTGTTCAATTGAATTGACAATTCCGGTCTGAATAGAAACCCGTTTATCGTAATTAGTGATAATAATTGACAGTAGTCTCAACGGGTTTGATATGGTTCTTGCTTGATTTATTTGAGTCCAGATCTGCAACATTGTTTTCATGCCATTCAGTGAGGCCGACAATGCTTGTGTTGGAATAATCAAACCATCTGAAACGCTCAAGGCTGCATCTGCAACATGTTTTTTAGTTGGCGAATGATCAATGACGATAAAATCGTAACAATTAACTATATCTTCGTTGTTTCTCCAAGCTTCATACTTATGGTAAACGTTCTTTTCTACGAGACTCCTATGAGTTTCCTCGACTTTATCTAAAGCCGCTGTGTAGGCCGGAAGGATATCTAGATTCTCATAGGCTGTTCCGTATGGAATAACAGGCTCATCGAAGAAAATAGACGCCACTGAGCTAATTCCAGACCATGTAGGGTGCTTATCGATCAAATCATCATACTTTGGATGAATAGGGGGTTTAAAACCCTCTGTAACGCCATCTCTTTCCATTTTAAGCAATTGACATGAAAGACTGCAGTTAGAGCCGTCAACGTCGATCAAAAGGACCTTCTTGCCCTTGATAGAAGCTAAGTAAATAGCCAAATGTAAGGCTGTTTCTGATTTCCCAGTGCCTCCTTTTCTATTAGATACGTCGATTTGTATAGTCATAATCCCAATCATTCAATCACCTACGGTAGGAGATAGATTAGGGCTAAAAGATTGATTATTCAAGGTGTTCTAAAAATAAAACTTATAAAACAAACCTAAGAATGTAACAACATGTTGTTATATACATTTGTTTAAACCTATGTTTACGACTAGTGAAACCGTTGCTGCTCAATGGTTTTCAAGGACAAAGGAGGAGAGATTGCACAGCATAAGGGGAGAGATTGCACAGCAAAGGAGGAGAGATTGCACAGAAAGGAGGAGAGATTGCACAGAATTAACAAAAATCTTATTTTATTTATAACTTATTGATTTTTATTTCTTTTTTAAATGTTTTTCTGCGGTTTTATTGTTCATTATGAAAGTCAAAGGAGGAGAGATTGCACAAGCATAAGAGGAGAGATTGCACAGAAAGGAGGAGAGATTGCACAGAGGGCTATTTTTGAGTGCAAATGGGCTAAAAAATCTGATTGAAGGGAGTGGTTTTGTACGAATTTATTACGAATATGAGCCTTTTTTGATCTTTGACTCTTAGAAGTTGTTTTTGTGATTAGTGCAAAGGAGGAGAGATTGCACAGATTTTATATCCAAGCCAGCGCTCCCTTCTCAATTTCTATTGAAAGAGGAGAAATTACACAGAAAGGGGGAGAGATTGCACAGGGCGCTGTTTTTACGTGAAAATGGACTAAAAACCATGCTTGAAAGGGTTGTTTTGTGCGGATTTTAATGAATAAAGGCCTTTTTTAATTTCTGATTCTTAGAAATTGTTTTGTGATTAGTGCAAAGGAGGAGAAATTGCACAGAAAGGAGGAGAGATTGCACCGTGGAAAATCAGCGCTATTCGGATTGTTAGTCTTGGGATGGTCTCTTTTTCTTAATTTACCTTGGTTTTTTACAGGTTTTTTGTAAAAACAGACGGCGGTCTATTGACATGAGCAATTATTTTTTATTCAAAATTTGACAAAACCTACGGTAGGAGATATAACTCTTGCTGCTATTGGTGGGAGAGATCAGTATTTCTGTGCAATCTCTCCTCCTTTAATTTTTTATGTTGTACGAGACTGATTAGGGAGTAGTGATGACCTCTGATGATAAACAGCTGAAGTTGAAGAAGAGTGTTGCTGGCATTCAATGCAAACCTTCTTCTGCTGTGAGTCTCGTTGCGAGAAAGCTGATCAATGTTTGCGTTTACCATGTTTATAATGAATTAAAAACAGGTGATTGGCATAAGATCCATATTGATACTCTCCATACCTATTTTGGTTACACAGGAAATAACTGGAAGCTACTCAGTACGGCTTTTGAAGATTTGCAAAAAATTATATTTACTTGGAATGCCTTTGGAGATGTCCCAAAGGTTGATGAATCAAAAAGTTACCAACGCTCTGTTCTTATCTCGAGTTTAAGATGGAATGCAGAAACAAGAGAATTTTGTTGGAAATTTGGAGATGGCATTCCTGATCTTTTTCATTATCCACAGCAATATGCTTCGTTAACATTGGATATGCAGTCGAAATTTGCCAGTGTTTATTCCCTGGTTCTATATGAGCAATGCCTCCGTTACGTCACGAGCCCTGGTGGGACACGCTGGTTCTCTGTCCAAGATTTAAGAGATATTTTTGGAGTTGAAAAACGCTACGAATCCTATAAAGATTTTAATAAATGGGTTTTGAAACCAGCGATTACTGAAATTAATTCGGTCTCAGATATTAAAGTGGATCCTGAATTTCAGAAAAAAGGAACTTCAGTCACTCATGTTAAATTCAATGTTGAATATAAACGGCAGCTTCCTTTATCAGAGACTATCAATGATGAAAGGGCATTAAGAGCAGAAGAGATTTTAGTTAATGAATTTAGTGTTGAAAAAAGAATGGTTGAGCATTTGTTGTTGACCGTTCCTCTTGAGAAAATATTTTCTGGCATTGACTATGTGAGGAATACTTCAGCCTATAAAGACAAGCGAGGAAATATTGCGGGTTATGTCGTTAAAGCTATTAAAGAAGGATTTTCTAAAGAAGTGGCTGCTTTTGACGTAAAAGTTGAAAAATCTAGCAAGCGCAAAAAAGAAGAGAGCGATACAAATATTCGCCGAACATTAGATGACCTCAAAGAGAAATATCAGAAATATGTCAATCTTGAAGTATCTAAATTTTTAGAAAATTTAGATGAAGTGAGTCTTGCTAAATTCACAGCTGACTTCCTTGCCGAGAAACAAGACGTGATTGAACAAGCAACAGCTGTCGATAAATTAGCCAAGAAAAAAAGAAACCCCATGGAATCGCCTCTGGTTAAAAGAGCTTTTCATTCCTATTTACTCTCTCAGTCAGCGCTTTCAGAGTCCATCAAGAGTATGGAAACATTTGAAGCTTCTTTAAAAGAGACTTTAATTACTGAATAAAGATGATTTTACCCGGTAAAATTTAAATATAAGCAATATTTTTCAATGTGTTATTATCATATTTGATTTTTAAATAAGAAAGAAAAACAGGTTGGGCTTATGAAGAAAAAGCATATTGGAAGCAGCTTAAATAGTTTCTTGGAAGAAGAAGGGCTTTTGAAGGAGAGAGAGTTAGTCGCTGCACAAAAAAATCTTTCTATTCCTGAAGTTAAAACAGAGCCGGTGTCAGTAGAAAATTTTTTTGAATTAAGATCTAAAACCTTGGAAAAATTAATGGAAGAAGCCCAAAAACTTAAGCTTGGATATGAATGAAGAATATTTTTGACGCTTCAAGTCAAAACATATATTTCTTATATATATTTTGATTTTTTTTGTCATATTTCCAACAATCCATCAGATGATCATTAACCATGCCAATTGCCTGCATAAATACATAGATAATGGTTGATCCAACGAAATTCATCCCGCGTTTTCTAAGATCTTTGGATAGGGCATCACTTTCCGTAGTTTTGACTGGGGCTTCTGAAAAATTCTTCCAGTGATTTTTAATCGGCTGATTTTGAACAAAGCCCCAAAGATAAGTATCAAAAGAGCTAAATTCTTTTTGAATTTCTAAAAAAACTTTTTTGAATATTTCAGAGTGGATCTATGAAAATTCAGGCATAGAGATATTAAATTCAGATATTCGATTTGAGGAATTTCAAACGCCAAAAAGAGGCGTGGCTGTTGAAGGTCGACTTGGTTTTAGAGGCCCGCTAAGGCGACAAGGAGACTGGGCGAGAATTAAGCTGGATTTGACTCATCATGAAAAATTAGTTTTTCCAGCTGCCCTGAGTCCTATTCATCACCCTTATTCAGATGGGCTAAAAGCCAGCATTCAGTCTTATTGCTTGGAAGAAATCTTTGCTGAAAAGTTAAGAGCATTAGTGGAGCGGATGAGGCCTCGTGATTTGTATGATGTCGTTTGTTTATTTGAACGAAAGAGATCGCAGGCCGACAGAAACCAGATTTTTCTTTGCCTAAAAGAGAAATGCGAATTTAAGAAAATTGGGTTGCCAAAAATGGATGAACTTCAGACTAGGCCTGAGCTTCAAGAGTTGACGAAGGAATGGGAGAGCATGCTGGCTCATCAAATTAAAGATTTGCAGCCTTACGATATTTACTGGGAAAAACTTCCTCAAGTTTTAGATTGGGTTTATGGAGATTGAGTCATTTTTTTTGGCAAACGGTTCATATTGATCTGGAAGCGGCTTAGGGGTGAGTTCAAGGAATGATTTTATTCCAGAAATAATTTTTGCTGTTGCATCTAAGACCATTTAGAAGTTGGATGTTCCATTGTATAAAACCTATGGTCTCCGAAATAATTTTTATTTGCTCAGAGTGAGGTGAAAATCCATAACGATCTTCTTTGTATTTTCTGTCTTTTTCCTCATATTTAGAGGCTTGAAAATAAGGTTCTCCATCCAGGTAACTTGAGAATAACAATCCAGAAAAAGAAAAAATAATATCGATCTTTAAATCAGCTAGGTCTTTTACTGTTTTGAATAGAAAATCTCTTTTACCTTTTCCTAAGCTATCTTGAAGCCCAAGAATTCCAAAAATGGGGTTGAAGTCTAGTTTTTCTTTATCTTGGCCTCTCAGTTGCATAGCGCCACCAGGCGAATCTACGTAGCCTTTCAATTTTTTTCTTTCGGTAGTATTTCTCTTGTTTTTAATTTTCTAAAAACATTTAGCGCTTCTTTAATAGTTTTTGCGTTAAGCGTTCTTTTTATTTCAAAAACCGCGACAACACATTCCCAGGGAACAACTTGGACTGAGGCCTTGTCATCTAAATTACAAAAAGAGTGGGGGACTAGTGTGTCTACGACAATCATATCTAGCTGAGAAGATATGATTGGTTCTTTATCTTTATCATTGGATCTGATGATGTAACCTGAAGTTATTGCATATCGTTTTGGTATGAATTGAGCAAAGAAATTTTTGATAATTTCTTCTGTCATTCCGCCAGATTCTTTAATGTTTTGTAAGTCCTCGCCTCTAGTTGATAAATCTGTTTTGCTGACAGCGTATTCAATAAATTTTTCATACGTTTTGAAAATATCTTCGAAATTCATTTATTAGCTTAAGTTGTTTTTATAAAAGCGCGCATTTTCCTCTTTAGATTTTAAAGAGTAAATTTTTTTCACTTATTCACAGATGCCACCGTCGCCACTCCAAACAATCTGGCAAACGCTTTCATATGATTACTCTGTTTAAGATAGCCACTGGGCATCGAAAACCACTGATTCGCCGCGCTGATAATCACCAAAGGGTGGGGCGCTTGTAGAAACAGACTTAAAATTGGCCATGGGACAATTTGCTCGTAGCAAATCAAATAGCCCGTCTCTTGGCCCTGTAATACGAATTTCCCAGGTAAGTTCCAGTGGTGATTATCTGTTTTGGATTTCCACGGCTGCCAGAGTCCAATGGGCATGGGTTGGCGAGCTGGATAAATAGAGTCATGGCCTTGACCTAATACGATCAGAACGTTGTTAGAAGACCCGTCTTTTAAGTCCTGCTGAGCGCCTAAAACAATCGTTGAGCCTTTTTGTTGGGCCTGTTGATTTAAATCTTGCCACTGGAACTGAGTCCCAGGTAGCCAGTCGAGAGCAATATTTTCTGGGAAAATAATGACTTTATAATTTTTATCTAAAGCCTTCTGAGCGAGTGAAATTAATTGGGATTCTCGGGTGGGAAGTTCAAAAATATTCGCAGGCGTTCCGCCTAGTTTTGTATTGATGGCAATCCAATCTTTCGGTGCTGAAGGTGGGAGATAAGCTAAATTCGCCAACATGGAAGTCACTAACAAAATAGAGATTGGAATGATTAAATAAATTTTATTTTTGCTATGGGGAAGGTTGACGAACAGGATAATCAAAAGAATCGCAAGACATAATCCAGGCCATCCCAATCCTGGAAATAACGCGCCTGCACTGGCCAGGGGACTCAACCAAAAGAAATAACCCAGAGGCGGCAGGGTGAGAATAATAAGCAGGCTTAATGTCCTCAGAGAAAGATTGAGCCAATTTTTATCTTTCGAATAGAAGATCACCCAGGGGGCGGAATATAAAATGGCTTGAGCTAGCCAAATAGCAACGCCCATCGATAGGCTGAATGGCTCGTTGGAGAAAAAGCCAGCGGTGTCTGAAATAATCTCCCAGTCGGTGAATAACCAGAAACTAACAATAAACGAACTGGACTGAAGTCGAGTTTTCCAAAGTAGCCAGAGGGCAGGAAATAGAACTAGCAGGCCGATACTAGGCAATGAATACCAGGTGAGAGAGAAGAGGGCGCCAATGAGAATGGGCAAAGTTAAATTTAAAGAAAATTGGCGATGGGTCGTGGCTGTTTTAGTCGTCATCACGCTGCTCGCTTTGATGGGCGTTTTTCACATGCGGTTTAATTTCACGCCTTCTATGCCCATTGGGCTTTATTACCAAGTCTCTCATCCAGGAAAACTCCAACGAGGCCAGACGGTCGAAGTGTGTCTTCCCAGAATCATTGGAGAGCAGGGACTTCAGCGTGGCTATTTGAACAAAGGTTCTTGCGCGGGTGGCTTTGAGCCCGTGATTAAAGAATTGATTGCCGCCCCTGGCGATGCAGTTCAAATCACCCAAGAGGGGATATCGGTTAATCAGATTTTTTACTACGCGCCCTTTATCAAATTTGATATGAATGGGCAGCCCATGAGTTCTTATTCCATCAAAACTATTAAAAGCACGAATCAATACTGGTTGTATGGCGCTAATGATCCTGAGTATTCCTGGGATTCGAGATTCTATGGCGGGGTGGATCGAGCAAATATTCAAGGCGTAATTCGGCCCTTTGTCACCACTCAGACTTTCTCGAATTGGTTTGAATCTATGACTCACTTTTTTCAGAAAACCCCATAAACGCCGCTTCGCCTTTGAGTTGAAATAATTTTTTTGCTTCAGGCTCTCTTTGCATTTGTTCCATGGCTGAAAGTAGGGCGCCTAAAATAATAGATTTGGAAGTTTCTCCGAAACCGGCTTTAAGCACTAAGCCCCCTAATTCTATTTTATGGCGAGTATCAATCTTTCTTAATTGTTTGGCATTGATAGCCAATTTTGATTGAAGGCTCGCCACTTTTTGACGAGCCTTTACAAATTCTTCAGCGCTACTCATGCGGAAATTTCTTTTGTCGCTGTTTTAATATTTTTTAATTTTTCAGAAATGGCTTTGAACTCGGACTCTAAAATAGAATCGTCGTAATCAGCCAATCCGCATTTTAAAAGTAAGGAACCTAATTCATTTTTTCTTTTATCTTCTATATCAGCCAGTCTTCGTTTCATGGCTTCTAATTCATCTTGAATTTTTGAGCGTTTTTCTTGGAAAGAGATTTTACGGCGTGTCATCGATTTTGAATCTGGCATGAGAGAGCTCCTCGTTATTGTTTTATACCTTTCTTAATTCTATGGAAAATGATTAGCCATATAAAATGGCGCACACGAATCTGTCATATCAAATATAAAATAAAAGCACTGCGAAGCAGTAACGAATAAAAATTCGAAAGAATTTTTGGATCTAATGAATTAGATCCTGCTCATTTTGATTTTTAAGAAAATGCGCACTTATATGTTGCTTTGCAACATTGTGCTTTTTATGTAGAGTGCTCGGCGTTATGGCCATTTATCACTTCACAGCAAAAATCATTAAGCGTTCAGAGGGCAGAAGTGTCGTAAAAGCGGCTGCCTATCGTCATGCCGCCAAGATGTTCGATGAATATTTAGGAGAGACTCATAATTATTCGAGTAAACAAAATGTCATTCATTGCGAAGTGATGGTTCCTGAGAGTTCGCCTCAATGGGTGAAAAGTTTGGCGGTTTCTTCAGAAATCGATTCTGAAAAAACTCACCTAGCCTCAGAGACACTTTGGAACAAAGTTGAATTATTTGAAAAAAGAAAAGATTCGCAATTAGCCCGTGAATTTGAATTTTCTTTGCCCATTGAGCTCAATGAAGATCAAAACTTAGCGCTAGCTAGAAGTTTTATAAAAGACCAGTTTGTTCAGAAAGGAATGATCGCGGATTTCGCAATTCACTGGGAGGATGGGAATCCTCACGTGCATGTCATGCTGACTATGCGAGAGTTATTAGCCGATGGCTTTGGCTTAAAAGTTGTTGAATGGAATAAAAAAGAATTTTTGCATTCGCTAAGAGCTCAATGGGCCAATTATGCCAATACGCATCTTAAGAGCCATGGATTTGAGACCAAGATTGATCATCGCAGTTTTGTCGATCAAGGCGTGGATCTTCAGCCCAGTATCCATGAAGGCATTGGCACTAAAAACATGAACGAACGCGGGATTGAATTAGAACGCATTGCCATGAATAAAGAGATTCGATCTCAAAATTATGCCCATATTCATGAAAATCCTGAGGCCTTGTTGCATAAGATGGCCCAGACTCAAGAGCGTTTTCATGCTCATCATTTAGCCTATGAAATTCATAAATACTTGCCTGAGAAGGTCGAGATTTCTAAAGCTGAGATTGATCAATTGGTTCGAAATTTAGAAGCCAAGCATGCCGTTTTTTCAGAGCGGGATATTCAAAAAATACTTCATGAACGCGCTGAGTCCCATGAAGATTTTTTAAATCTCTTTGCTAAGGTTAAAGCCCATGAGCATTTAATTAATTTGGGCGTGGGTGAAGACGGCCGAGATCACTACACAACCATTTATCGGTTTAAACAAGAAGCCAAGATGTTGGATCAGGCTGAGAAGCTGTCTTTGAAATATTCGCATTCTGTGAATAAGAAACTTGTTGAACAGAAGATTTCGGAATATGGCCTGAATAACTCTCAAGCGAAGGCGCTGAGAGCGATTGTCTTGGGTGGAGATTTGAGCTTAGTCGCCGGTAAAGCAGGGACTGGTAAGACTTATATGATGAAAGTCGCCAAAGACATTTGGGAATCGTCCGGGTTTAAAGTCCATGGAATATCTTTATCAGGCATTGCGGCAGAAGGATTAGAAAATGATGCCGGGATTAGTTCAAATACGATTCACGCTTTTAAATATCGCCTGGAGCGGGGCTATTTAAAATTAGATGCCAATGACATTGTTGTGATGGATGAAGCGGGTATGACGGACAGTGATGACATGGCCAAATTAGTTAATCTTGTTTCAAAAACAGGTTCAAAATTATCCGTCATTGGGGACCTGGAGCAAACTCAATCCTTAGGCGCAGGGTCAGGGCTTAAATCTTTAATGAGCACTGTACCCTTTGTTGAAATGGATGAAATCCTGAGGCAACGAATTGAAGCGCATCGCATTGCAACGGGTGACCTATCCAATGGCCAGACGGGAAGGGCGCTGGATTATTACCATCAAGCCGGACATATTCATTTTGCAGAAGATAAAGCAAAAAGCTCAAAAGATTTAGTCAGCCGTTGGGCGAGTGACGTAAGTCTCGAGAATTTACCGAACCGAATTATTTTGGCGCATCAAAATAAGAGCGTCGTTGAATTGAATCTTCTAGCCCGTGAAGAAATTCTAAAACAAAGCTGGATCATGGATCCGAAGGTTTTCAAATTGGATGGCCGGGTATTAGAAGTTGGCGTCAATGAGAGGCTCTTATTCTTAAAAAATAATAAGCAGTTGGGTGTGAGGAACGGTAGCTTCGGCTCTGTGATAGCTATTTCTGGATCCCAGATTTCGGTGAGATTAGACAATGGAAAAACCATTCAATTCTCAGCCAAAGAGTATGAGCATTTTACTTATGGCTATGCGGCGACTGTTCATAAGACGCAGGGCGTAACAAAGAATTTAGTTTTTGTTCTTATTGACGGTTTTGGCTGGGATCGGCATTTAGCCTACGTGGCTTTGTCGAGGCATATATCCAACGTTCAAATTTTCGCCTCTCAAGAATTTCATCGGTCGTTAGACGCTTTAAAAACCAGCTTATCTCGAGTGGGGATTAAAGACGCCATTATTGATTACCCCTTGGGGTTTGGTATTCGTCGTGGATTTGATGCAGATGAATCAGCCCGTCGTGCAGCTCAAAAAATTAGTTTGAAAGATAAAGTGATTGATAGCTGGCTCTATTTAACTAATTACCAGGCTTATTTGGAGCGGGTTTCAGAGCGGGTGCTCCAGCCAGGAAATAAAATCTTTCATCGAGAAGAGGCTCGAAAAGTCGCGGCTTATGCGGATCTTTCAAAAGAAGTTCGGGCGGAATATCTCCAGCTCAAAGCTTCTTTAGAATCAGATAAAAAACTCTGGGATCATCCAGGCTATGAGGCTTTCCAAGAGCTGAAAATTAAGCAAAACGCCTTGGGTCATGAGATCTATCAAAACAAGGAAATATTGGCAGTGGCGATTGAGAAAAACCGCTTAAGCCCGGAGAGATTGGAACGTGATTCCAAGGCGCACGAGAGGTTAGTGAGGGCTAGCTCTCTGGTCAATGCGATTCAGAGAAAAGATTTTGATAAGGCTTTTAAAATGGCAAGTGAAATTGAAAAAGAAAGAGCGGCACATTACCCCATGCTTTTAAGATCAGCAAAATTAGCCTCAGTGGAAATGCGAGAAATTAATAAAATCATCGATGAGGCCACCAAGCATGCTAAGCCGGATCTTTATAAAAATAAGAGTTCGGTTGAGTTAATGGAGCGATTGTTTGATCTCGATGAACAATACATGGAAGCCGGCATCAAGAAATTTAATTATTTAGAAGATGAGGCGCTTCAAAAGTCATTGGATGAAAAAATAGAGGGTATTGAGCAAGAACAAAGTGGCCTCGTTAAGGAATTAAAAAATCCTGAGCGTTGGAATGTGCTGTCTGAACAGGCCGATGTTCCAATGCTTTCACAAATGGATACAGCAGAGATTCGAGCGGCGATGAAACAGGGAACCCTCAGCAGGGATGTGATGGGGGAGGCGTTGGATCGGGTGGGGAAAATTGAGCGGAGGCTTGGGTCGGGTGATTCGGAGAGTCAGTCGATGTCAAAAAGTAGAGGCCGTTCAACTTAGGGGCTCATAGCACTATTTTTTACTTAAAAATATGATGATGAAATAGGTTGCTATTGCTTATTTTTTTGTAAAAATGCTGTTTTTTTATGGTGATCAAGCAGAAATTTAATGACGGGTTTTGTGTATTTAACAAAGGAAGACTGGGCCAAAGTTCCAAAATTACCCACTCGCGAAGAATATGAAGCTCTGCTTAAAAAAGAACTTTCCCTCTTCAAAGTTGGCGATCAGGTAGGTTATTTTGAGTTATATGAGCTTGGTTCGCGTGAGGTCATTGGTGTTGTCCAAAGAGTGAATAGAAGAACCATAACGGTTATGACGCCAAAATACGGAAAATTACTCGTGCCTCCTGAGTGTCTAGTGATATTCAGAGAGATTAAGAATAAGAAGCCGGCTGCAAAAGTTCTTATGTAACCAAAATAACGATAATCGTTATATTGGGCACATAAGACATCAAAATTTTAAAAAGAGAAATCAATGCTGAAACCGACTTGCTGGGCTTGCACAAAATTTGCGGATTATCTCAGAGGAACCCCTAAGCCAGAATCTGGCTCTTTAGAAGAGTGGGCGGCCTGGGAGGCCAAGGCTAAAGAGAAGCCAATCCGTTATTGGTTGGTCGAAGAGGGTCTCGATCATTTGCAGGATTTCATATTTTGGCCTTTTAGATTTATTAGAAATATGGGGGGCTATATTGATAATCGCTGGCTGACTAAAACACACGCGCTCACCTCTAGGCTTAAAAAAGGCGAGTGGTATGACATGGATACTCGGCTGAGGCATGCGCTGTTCGATGAGCTGGTTAATTTTGTTGAAATTGAACAGGCCTGGATGATGGTTGTGTGCTCAGAAGAAGACTGGAAAAAATACAAAGGTCCTTGGAGGCGTCAGCTATTTCGTATTCGAACTTGGCGCTGTCCAGAAGCGGGGCTGAAGCATCTTCAGTGGGCCAGTGAATTGACCTGTGATGAAAATGACTGCGGGAAATCGAGCCCTCTTTTGGGCCAGCCAACGCCTCAGGCTTTAGCTGCAAAAGAAATTTTAGAGCTGTATCACTGGTGGAAAGAAGACTATCCAAAACGCCAGGATCCCATGGAAGCTAGTGGTTTAAGCGCTTACTACGATGAGCATCCTACGACTCTTTGGGATTTCAAGAGATCTGAAGATGAAGATAAGCAGCGGCAAGAGTTATCTGATCGTTGTTATCAGATAGAGCAGGAGCAAGAAGATGAGGACACGGAGATGCTGATTCGCCTGATTAAACTTAGAAAGCAGCTTTGGATTTAAATTGTGAAAAAATTATCAATGAATTTGACATATATGCCACAAAGTGGCACACTATGAACAAGTAAAGAATCCTGAGACTTATTGATGAGAATTTTTAAAATAAAGCCTTTTGACGAATGGATGGCAGAAGTTGGTATCACTGATTCCTGTCTGGTAACGGCTGCTTCTGAATTATCAAATAACCTCTATGAGGCAAATCTGGGTGGGAATATTTATAAAAAAAGAGTGCCTCTCAATAATCAAGGAAAACGAGGCGGCGCAAGGACTATCGTCGCATTCAAGACCAATGATAAATCTATTTTTCTTTACGGGTATGCCAAGAACAAAAAAAGCAATATTACGGATAAAGAAGAAAAGGCATTAAAAAAATTAGCTAAATTTTATTTTGAATTTAACAACGATCAAATAAAACAAGTTATTAAATCTGGTGAACTGATAGAGGTGAAATCATGAAAAAGACATTATTAGAAACCATTCATGAGACCGCACAGGGTCTACATAAAGTCGGTATCATGGATATACAAACGATGAAAGAGTTTGATGCCCTGTGTTTGCCTGAAGTGAAAGAGCTAAGCCCAGCGCAAATTAAAGCCATTCGTGTCAAGGCTAAATTAAGTCAGCCTGTTTTTGCAGAGTACATTAATGCGAGTCCATCAACCGTAAAGAAATGGGAGACAGGCGAAAAACACCCCACTGGACCTGCACTTAAATTACTTAATCTTATAGCGTCCAAAGGACTAGATATTTTGTGTGCATGATCGTCAATTAAGAGGGCCTAATTTTTATTTAACTGCACTTCCCAATAGACCCATCTGGCATGGTCGCACCACATATGGTTTTAGCGTTTGTTAAATTGGCCCCTATGGCACTGCTAAAGTTTGCATCCATTAAATCTGAATTTGTAAATGAAGCGCCTGTGAGGTCTGCGTGAGAAAAATTAGAATTTTCCAAGCTACTGCCTGAAAAATCAGCTCCTTTAAGATTGGCGCCGCTGAAGTCTGTCTCAGAAGACTCGACGTTATATACATTCGTGAAAATTGAGTTGGCGCCTTGAGAGCCAGAAAGATTAAAATTTTCGATATCATCCCCGCTGAAATTAGAGCCGTTGATGATGGCTTCTGAATGGTTAAGCGTTGCTCCATCATTACCATTCCACCAATTTAAATCTGAAAAATCGCAGTTGCTGCACTGGTTTGTAGATTCAAAGGTTTTAAGGTCAGTGGGGTTATAACTTAAGAGAGCGAAAGACGTTGAGGTTAGAAAACTAGCAATGCCAATACACATAATTTTTAAAAATTTCATTTATTTCCCCCTAAAATTTGTGGGTGAATGTTCAAGTAATTAAAGATGTTTAGCAATGCTGATATTTCAAATCCCATAAATTTGACAAACCAGAATATTGGTTTAGGTTTAAACCATCTCAATCCCCTAAATCAGATCCTCCATGGGTACAAAATACCAAGGCAGTCCCAATGAAATTAGAGCGCTGGACGCTTATATCGCTTTGATGCGCGCCAGTTCTACTTTCTCGAGCACTCTGAATTCAGGTATTCTCGAGAATAATTTGACACCCGCTCAATTTGGTATTTTGGAAGCCTTGTTTCATCTAGGTCCCTTATCTCAAAAATCATTGGGTCAGAAAGTCTTAAGTACCAAAGGCAATATCACGACGATTGTTGATAATTTAGAAAAACAATTTCTAGTTACACGAGTGATGGATCCCAATGATCGCCGCTCTGTGATCGTTGAGCTGACTAAATCTGGTCAGTCTTTTATGAAAAAAATATTCCCAAATCATGTCAAAAAAATTACTCAGCTGATGTCAGTTCTAAATACTGATGAAACCAAAGAACTCAAACGCCTCTGTAAAAAACTGGGGCTATCCATTCAATCGACTCATTTTAATTAAACAGGAGACAGCCCAATGACCGCTTCGAAATTTAATCAAATCCCCTCAGACGAAATTATTTCTAAAACTGCCAAAGCACTCGAATCCCATGGCATGTCTGTGAAAATTGCCAAGAATGGCGCTGAGGCAAAATCTTTAGTTTTAGATTTATTACCTAAAGGTGCTGAAGTGATGGATATGACGTCAGTGACACTGGATACCATTGGGGTCTCCAAAGAAATTCAAGAATCTGGCGTGTATAAATCCGCCAGAAAAATTTCTTACTCCCTAGATCAGGTCAAACAAGCCAAAGAGATTCATGGCTTGAGAGATATTCCTGATTGGACCGTCGGCAGTGTTCATGCCGTGACTGAAGAGGGAAGTCTCATGGTGTCTTCTCAGTCTGGTAGCCAGCTTGCGGCTTATAGTTTTGGATCAGATCATCTGATCTTGGTTGTTGGCGCGCAAAAAATAGTCAAAAATTTAGATGAAGGATTTAAGCGGCTTTATGAGCATTGTTTGGTTTTAGAAAGTGAGCGTGCCCGCAAAGCCTATGGGGTTCCAGCCAGTGCCATTAATAAGATTTTTATTTTGCATGAAGAAATTAAAAAAGGCCGAATTACGGTGATCTTGGTTAAAGAAGTTCTTGGGTTTTAGCGCATGGGCATGCTGGTCCAGGGGCACTGGAAGTCGGATCTTGATAGCAAAACTTTTACTCAGCCTATGAATGAATTTCATGAGTGGATTAGCGCAGATGGTTCAACAGGTTTTAAAGCAGAGGCTGATCGTTATCATCTTTATATTTCTCTGGCTTGTCCTTGGGCTTGTAGAACTTTAATGATGCGAAAGATTAAAAAGCTGGAGTCTATTATTTCGCTCTCCATTGTTGATCCCATCATGGGTCAAAATGGTTGGCAGTTTTCTGAAAATCTGGGATGCATTTCTGATTTTATTAATCAGGCTCAATATCTTCATCAGATCTATGCGAGGGGTAGGTCTGATTTTACGGGTCGTGCCAGTGTTCCTGTTTTGTGGGATAAAAAGACTGGAACGATTGTCAATAATGAATCTTCAGAAATTATCCGAATGCTGAATTCAGAATTTAATGCGTTCACGGATGTTCAATTAGATTTTTATCCAGAAGCGCTCAGAGCTGAAATTAATTTAATCAATGATCGTGTCTTTAAATTTATTAATATCGGCGTGTACCAATGTGGCTTTACGAATGACCAACAAAAATATGAGCTGGCTTTTGATCGTTTATTTGCAGAGCTGGACACATTAGAAATTTTATTAAGTCAGCAGCGTTATTTAGTCGGGAATCAAATCACTGAAGCGGACTTAAGATTGTTTTCGACGTTGATTCGCTTTGATGCTGTCTATTACGGCCACTTCAAATGCAATTGGCGAAGAATTGTTGATTACCCCAATCTTTTTAATTATCTCAAAGATCTTTATCAGACATGGGATTTAGCAGAGACCGTTAATTTTGATCATATTAAAAGACACTATTACTTAAGCCATACGCATATTAATCCTATGGGCATTGTTCCCAAGGGGCCCGAGTTAAATTTAGATACACCGCATGAAAGATTTTTAATCAAAGGAGCAAAACATGTTTAACAACTGCCTCGATGCCGAAAAAGAATTTGAAAACTGCTGGTCTAATCCAAATTACACAGCGATTGAATTAGACGACGTTGATGTAAATCAAGCCTTGGCCCATTACAAACTTCAGAAGCCACTGCATTTTACTAAAACTATGCTCTGGGACATGGAAATGAAAAAGTCCTGGAATCCAGGGGCTTATATTCCCTATGTCTTAAAAGAAGGGTCGGCGAAAGCTTGGGGTAAGAAACCTGATTCTAAAACTGGCGGTGAGATTTTTGTCAGATCTTCAGCTCAAAGAAAATGGCTGGATCCAGAGGTCTATGAAGAGGTGTACGAAGAAGTCTATGTGAATCATCAAAGACAGCTGATTACTTTTTTAGGGGTGAAAAATCTAGAAGGGGCCTCGAAGATTTTAAATCCAACGCAGCCACTTTTTCATGTTCAGCATGGGGCATCTGGACCTGAAGATCAGCCACGAAATACTTGGAGAATTGTGCATCTAACGCCCACGAAAGATCTGGAGATGATCCAGCGTTTTGAGGCGATGAATGACCCTAGAAAACTTCCTGGGTTTATTGAGAATTATATTAAAAATGATCTGAGGATTGGGATTGAAAAATAATGAAAGCCATTCAAATCAACGCCTACGGCCATAACGATCAAGTTAAAATTAATTTTAATGCTGAGCAACCCAAACTAAATCCAGGTCAAGTTTTAATTAAAGTGCATGCCGCAGGCGTGAATCCGGTGGATTGGAAAGTTCGTGAGGGATTTTTAAAAGATTTTAAACCTGCCAAATTCCCATTGACGCTGGGGATGGATTTTTCTGGAGAGATTATTGAAGTCGGTGAAGGTGTCAAAGATTTTAAGATTGGCGATGAAGTCTTTGGCCAAAATAATTATTTAAACGGTGAGAGTGGAACTTTTGCAGAATTCATGACGGCCAGTCCCAAGATTTTTTCTCATAAGCCTACGAAACTCTCTCATATTGAAGCGGGTGGTTTGGCGATGGTGGGTGTCAGTGCTTGGCAGGCCTTAGTCGATACGATGCATCTTTCTAAAAATCACAAAATTTTGATTCATGGAGGCTCTGGCGGCATTGGGTCTTGTGCAATTCAAATCGCCAAATATTTAGGAGCTTACGTCGCAACGACGGTGAGTGGGGCGAATCAAGAATTTGTGAAAAATTTAGGCGCTGATTTAACTATTAATTACAAGACGCAAGATTTTACGAACTTAATTCACGACTATGACTTTGTCTTAGACACTTTAGGTGGTGAGGTCTATTTAAAATCATTTGAGGTTTTGAAAAAGGGTGGGCTAATTATTTCGATGCTGGAAAATCCACGTCAAGAGCTTATGAAAAAATATGAAGTTCAAGCATTAATTGAATACACAGAGCCAACAGCCAAACGTCTATTAGCTTTGGCGATTTTGGCAGATAAAGGTGCGCTTCAGGTTCCCATTTCAAAAGTGTTTTCTTTAGATCAGGCTAAAGAAGCGCTGGAGTATTCAGAGCATGGGCATCCGGTGGGGCGGGTGATTGTGAGAGTTTAAATTTAATCTCGGACTCAGCGCCACACTTTGTTCAAACGGATTCACCTGATCTGTGCAAGTACTAATCG
The DNA here is from genome assembly GCA_945879065.1 of Francisella tularensis subsp. holarctica. GTDB lineage: Bacteria > Pseudomonadota > Gammaproteobacteria > Francisellales > CACEW01 > CAMCUU01. Next base: position 40,495 of record CAMCUU010000003.1, on the reverse strand, counting down.
TTGGGAAATTATTAGTGAGCAAAAACTGATCAACATTGGTATCAATACAACCATTCTGTGGCGTGTTTTGCTGATAAGACCCATGGCCTGCGCCGCCCCAGGTGAGTAGCTGGTTAGAAATTTTAAAAGAATTTAGATATTGGCTTTCGTCTTGGGCAGAGCTTAAAGGTGTGACTGGGTCAAAAGCATTATTGACGATGAGGACTTTTGGATTGCCTTGCTGAATTGGCTGAATATTTTGAGGCAGCAGTGGGTCACTCGAACCTGGCCAATTGATACAGCTTTCAGAGAAGAAGACACCCCATAAGCCGCCTTGCAGTGGATAGAGTGCGTGTAATTTTTGCATTTCAGCAAGCCAATTAGATTTATCTTGCAACGCTTGCGGGATGAAATAATCCGCACAAAGTACCGCGCTGTGAACGGCACTGTCATCAAAATATTGGAAAGTATTTGTGGCGGGGATATAAGAGGTCGCTGAGCTGTAATCATTCATGAGTGCGTCAGCATTATTGGAAACAACGGCTTGATTTAATTCAGAGGCCAGGTTCATCCAAGAAGTTGAATCACCCAAGTCTCCAGTGACTAACACCGTCAGCATGGCTGCTGTGAAGGGTTGGTTGGAATAAGTCGCTGAGGTTGGGATGCCTTTTGGAGTTTGTGCCTGGGTTAGTAATTTTTGATAAGTGGCTTGAATGGCCTGAGGAGAATTTTGATACAGGGGACAAGATTCACCAGCGGCATAACAAAAACTAAAAAAGGCTTGCAGTGTATTGTCTGAAGCGGCTGAAGAGCTTTCAACAAATTTTAAAAAATTATTATTGGGTGCGACGTTGGCGTCTAAGACCATGCTATTCACATGCTCAGGATAAGTGATGAGATAGGCCAGTCCGAGTCTGGTGCCATAAGAGGCCCCGTAATAATCTAATTGATCAATGTTGAGTGCCTGACGAAGTTGATCTAAATCTTGAACCGTATTTTTTGTTTTAGCTTCAGGATAAGACGCATCGTACTGGCATAAATTTCGCTCTGAAGTGACCGTGTTATAAATCTGTTCAGCGCCAGAAGAAGTTCCGAGATAAGTTAAATTGAGCGTTTGCTCTAAGGCGTGAACTTGGTCCATTTGATCGGAGTGGCAAGAAATAGCATTGGGACCCGTGCCGCGTGGTGCAAATCCGACGATATCAAAGTGGTCCTGAATGCCTTTAGATAAATAGGGGAAGATGTTTTGTACGGTTTGAGTGTCATCAATCCAGGGGCCGCCAAAATTTAAAATCAGCGTTCCAATTTTATTGCTGGAAGCTCGGTGGATGGCCACAGGGAGCTGGATCATGGTTGAATAGGGTCTTAGATAATCCAGTGGGACGGTCAGCATACCGCAAGAGAAAGAATGATCTTGTTGGCAGGGTGACCAGGTGATTGGTGTCGATGCATAAGATGAACTAAGAATCCCTAGAAAAAACAAATTAAATAAAGATGCCTTTAGGATATTTTTCATTGGACTCTAGAACCCTATTTTCAAATTTTCAGAACGGTAATGATGAGGGTGCTTTAAGTCAATTAAAACTCGAGCCTTTTGACAGGCTTATTTTTCTTTATGGCGAGTTAAAAAATAAAATAAATACGCCACAAAATAACTCACCGCACAGCCATAAAAAATGCCGCCCAGTCTGATTAATCCGGCATTGATATCGCCAGTAGATTCTATCCCTGGCGCGGCGATTGCTATAAATGCAAAGCCCGCTTGTAGGCCCATGCTCATGAATCGCATATGGATCTGGGCTAAATAAGCAATTAATCCAATGCTGACAATAAAGCTGGAAATCATGAGCCATGTCAGAGGACATTGATTAAGTAAAAACACAAATAAAATCCCCAGTAATCCGCCAAATACGGCCCCAATAATTCGATTGGATAAATTGCTTTTAAGTTTGACGGAACAGGGTGTTGCTATGACGACGCAAGAAATAATGGCGGGGGTAATAAAGCTGGAGCCTGGAAAATTAGTTAAATAAGCGATTAATAAAATAAATAAGACAGACAACATGGTCTGGAGCGCAAGAATAAAATAACTCAGGTCAAATTTTACAAAATCCAAATTAAAATTTTTGAGATTTAAATTTATTTTATTTTTTTGGAAATTATTTTTAATGGGAAAAACCAGATGGTCTATTAAAACAAATCCCCAGATGCCCAAGAAAGACAAGCCCAATAAAATTTCAATCGCAGAGGGGATTAAATTAATTTGTCCGAAGCCTGCCATATTAAATAAAATTAAAGGCGTGATGCTGATAATCCGACAGGGAATATTTAAAACATCCTTGAGGCTGGAGAGATAGATCCAGGCGGCATTCCAGAAGGCCATGATGAGTAAAGCAATGGGCCAATAAACGCCAATGAGATTTAGGCCCAATAATCCAAATAAAATCCCAATGACAAAGCCGCTTGGCACTTGCCAGAACATATCTTTTACTAAGCTTCGATCGCCAGACATCATGAATAAGGGCGCGGCGCACATGAGGCTGGAACCAGTAGGCAGGTTCCAGTAAAAAATAAGTAATAACAATAAAAAAGAAGTCAAAGCCGCTTTAAAAACATAGATCCACTGGAGTGAAAACGGCGCGTAGCTTTCTGGATTTTTGTGCCAGGAAAAATGGGAAAAATTAGAAAAAGTTTTAAAAATAGAAGTCGCTGTCATGGGGCAATCAATCTTTATTTCTGAGAGGGTAAATTAATATTTTTGGTCGTATCAATAGTTAAAATAACCGATGCGCCAATTCTAAAAGGTTCCGTATTGAAATCATGGGGTGAAGTAACCGTAATAATCACTGGGAATCTTTTAGCGACAGAGATCCATTCGAAAGAAGGATCAGACGTTGGGAGAGCTTGATTGGCCTGCCAGCCGTCGATATTAATGCCATAACCAATGCCAGAAACCACGCCTTGATATTGGGTATTGGGATACATACGCAATCTTAAACTCACGGGCTGACCCACGCGAATATGTCTTAAAAAAGTCTCAAGAATTTCGGCATGCACGCGCCAATCTTTCTGGGTTGTGATTCCAAAAAGAACATTATTGGCGGTGACGGTCTGGCCAGGTGTTAAATTTAAATTAGTTAAGAAGCCCTCGGCAGGGGCGGTGATTTGTGTGTAAGAAAGATTCAGCTGGGCCTGTTTAATTTCGAGATTGGCTTTTTGAATGCCTGGGGTTTGGTTTTGAGTTTGATTGGAATTCTGATTAGTCCCAAGCGCTGCCATCGCACTTTTTAAATTCGCTTGAGCGACTTGAAGACTGGCTTGTGAGGCTAATAAAGCTTGCTTGGCAATATCAAAATCATTGGGTGATAGAGACCCTGATTTAAATAAAGTCTGTTTTCGATCAAATTCTGATTTTTGTAAATTAACAGCGGATTGGGCACTGGCGACATTCGCTTTGGCCGTGATTAAAGCCGCTTGGTTTTCAGCTAAATTTTGCTGGGCTAAGACCAGATCATTCTGCGCATTGGCAAGATCTAATAGAGCCTGATGGTCATCGAGAGAAAATAAAAGATCCCCCTGATGAACCAGCTGATCTTGCTGAATATTGACCTGCTTTACGGTTCCGCTGACCCTGGGAGAAATAGAGACCACGCTGTTATACAAAACGGCATCGGCGGTCGAAGGGTAAGTCAGCTCATGGGTAAAATAAGCCCAAGAAATTAAGCCAATAACCACAATAATTAATACAAAAGGCCCGAGGCCTTTGAGTAAGCTCAATAGGATTTTTCGCAGCATGTTTAATTTTCTCTGGGGTGATTTGAAAAACGGCGGAGTTTAGTGGGGGAGACTATTAATAGCATGCTTAATACACCCGCATGACCTCTAAGAAATTCGAGCTGACAGATAGGTTTTCTTTCGGGATCATTCGGTCATAGCCCAGCGCTTGAAGCTTTTTATAAAGAGCGGGACGACTGCCCACTTCGAATTTTAAATAAAGCTGATCGTTAAACACACAATCAATCGTACTCTTGCTGATTTTTTTGCTTTCCATTTGAGCTAAAACATCAGCGATTTCTTGGCTGCTCAAATGCGACATGAAGAAAAAGATCACTTGTTTTTCGCGCTTGGTTAAGCGGGGAAGATTGGGGTTTTCTAAGTGAGGTTGAGCTGAATTTTTTTGATGAATTGATTTTTTGAGATGTTGATTAAGAGATAAGAGCCCAATCTCAAAACCCTGGACCAGAATGCCCACAACATTCCCAGTCTCTGGGTTAATAAAAGGCGATTTTTTACAAAGATAGGGAACAAGGCCCGTTTTAAATTGATTAACTTTAAGTAGCACTTTGGACTCGCGGCTTTTAACAATCGCCTGATCTTCCTCAGTGATAATTTTTTCAAAATTTGGATCGTCACCATAGGTGGAGAGTAAGACCGTTTTATTTAAAACCTCTTGTTCTGAAAGATTGGATAGCTCCAGTAAATAGGGCGAAAAATAAAGGTTTTTGAAATTATCAGCGCGTTTAAATCCAATGATTTGTTTCTCTGAAGATTCGGCAATAAATTTAACTGCTGAAACGGCCGTTTCTAGAAATTCTTCGTCAGTCATAAAATTAGTGAGTCAATAATTTTTCAAGAGGCCATCATAGTAAATAAGTAAAAGAACCAGCACAAAAGTTCGGTGATAAGCGCTAAATTTTTCATATACGATCTCTTTCGGGTTAATCAAACCCAGTCAAAACAATTTAAAAATAATTTAATTAAGGAGATTAATCATGAGTTCTTTTACGCAAGCCCAAGAAGCTCTTTTAGCGGATGACAGAACGCCAGTTGTTGGCACTACGTCAGGTTCTGGTGAGGCCAAAGATGCTGGCGTTGAGCGTGCCTTTCCAAAAAAAGAAAAAAGCTGCCCTACTAGAGCTGGCCAATGTTGTGTTGGTTTTTTTGAAGCGATGACCAAGGGCGATATGACTGATGATCAATTGATCCTGGTGGCTGGGATGCCTTAAGCGTCAGCATGGAGAAGGTTAAACTTCTCCTTTTTTCTTAGTCATCCATAAAACCCAATCATCATCAACAGATCCTGTATCGCCATAATTTAAGTTTTGATGATTCGCCGTCACCCCTTCAGCGTTGGGAACGTAGCCTTCTTGGACATAAAGTTTTTGGGCAGGGCCATAATCTTTAAGAATCCCAACACCAATGCCAATGGTTTGATCAGGTCCTAATTTTTTATAAATTTCTTGCTCAGATTTTTTAAGTAAAGCTCTTCCAAAACCTTGTTTTTGAAACTCTGGGAGAATATTTAAATCTTTAATCTCTGGGATTTTTCCTTCTTGAAAATACGGATGGTCGGATTCCCATAGAACAGTCACATAGCCCAAAATCTGGCCTGCTGAATTTTTGGCAACGATGTTTTTTCTTAATCCCAGCTCTGCTTCTTGGAGGTAAATTAAGAATCCAGAAAGCGGCTTATGCCAGCCGATTTTTTTAAAATAATCGGCGAGGATTTCGGCGTCTTGAAGCGTTAAATCTTGAAAGTGGAAGGAGGGTTGGGTCATTTCTTTGCGCTCTTTGAAATAGAAGGGGGTAATTTTACTAAGAGCTTATTTTTGACGAGCTGAGCCGCATTAAACATATTCCAATTTCCTTCAGTACTGACCGAAGTTTTATTTTTTAGGTCGGGCGAAAGCAAGATATTAATATCTTCCATAAAAAAAGAGGTTTCTAATTTTTGATCGAGATTGAGCTCAAATAATTCGCGTGTAATCGATTTATTTTCTTGGTTCATATAATGCTGAAAAGCATGAATAATCTTTTCTGAATCTAAAGAGTCGTTTTGTAAGGCGAACCATAGGTCAAATAAATCCCGGCCTTTTTTACGTTGATACAAAGCTCTAAGTTTGGTCGCCATTAATTCTTCCAACTGATAAGTGTTGACTAAAGACTCGCCAGAAAACCAAGAAGAATTGACTGAAAATGGTTCAAGAATTCTGTCATAGACGGTAAAGCACTCACGCGTATTAATTTCTATTTTTATTTTTTGTTTGATATTGGGTGAGCCCTCAGGATTAAAGATATATCTGAGTTTAAAACCATTTTCTTTTCGCTCTCTTTGAGGTTCACCCAGCCAAGGATCCAAGCGAGATCTTAATGCATCAATGATGTCGGTGATGGCTCCCGTTGAAGTTCGGACGAGATCAATATCTTCGCTATATCTTGCAGCTGGTTTGAAAAATAATTTATTGAGCGCGGTCCCGCCACGAAAAGCCAATTCTTGTCTTAAAAAAGGATCTGAAAATAGGTCAACAATAACTCTTGAGAGAATTAAATCCTGCTCCACTTGAGCATTATCAATCCAGGGCGCGAATTGCCTCCATTGAGTGATATAAGCAATAGGAATCATAATTCATCGGGCTCCACAGTGGTGTTGACAATAATTTTCCATTTTGAATTTCTGGATAATTGCATTGAAGAAATTCGAGGGGCTAGGCGAACCCAATTTACTTTTTTTTCTTTTAAAATTTTTAAAATATTTTCTGATAACTCATTAAAACCAAGAGTCTCCAGTAAGTATCCTAGTCGTTGAAGCCAAGCAGTTTCTGGATAAGTGCGGGCTAATAATAACAATTTTTCAGCATTGAGGCTTTCTGATAATTCCAGCAAAACAGTTGCAATATGATCTATGCCAGCCGCATGTTTTTGATTACTTAGCATGTCTAAGGCAATGGCTTCAGGGCTTGCAACAAAAATAGTTCCAGAGGCTGTATTAAATGATTGAGTTGGGAGCAATTCCATATGTTGATTCGCAATAAACTCAATCATGATTCGACCGCATTGAATCGCTCGACGATTTTGTTTAATGACCACTTGAAATCTCTGTGGTTTTTGATGTGCAGCGCCATAAAACTGCGCAGCGCTTAATAGGCCAACGTAATAGGGCTGTTCGAGATGGGCCATGAGATCAGCAATAAACATATCAGCAGGAAGGCAGCCTAATACGCGATATTCAGGAGTGAGTATCAAATAAAATCCATGAACGGGACTTGCAATAGCTCCACTTTTTTTAAGTCTGGATAAGGCATTAAGAGCAGCAGCTCTATTAGCTTCTAGTGCTTGTTCCAACTCTGTGATGGTAAATGAAAATCGGCCCTGACTGCGTAGTTGATCAATGAAAATTTGTATTTGCATAAATGTCTTAAAGTGATTAAAACTTTCAAATAATATCGATTTTCGATAGTTTTTGCAAGTTTAGTTTATATTTTAAGGGGTTTTCATCTGGAAAAGACTTAAATTTTTTAAAACAAGTTCTGCGCACTGAGCAATAGATGCGTCACTCGTATCAAGCATCAGGTCATAAAGATTATCTTGATGAACCAAAACATTTTGAGATCTGGCAGAGCCTAATATTCTGTCGCCTCGTTGTTTCTCACGTGATTCTAAAATGTCTAAGAAAGCCTGAACGCCAATATAAAATGTAGAGTAGGGGGCTAATATTTTTTGCCAATTTTCAAAGCTGTTTTTTCGAAGACAGACTTCATCGATGATTAAATTAAATCCCTGATTGAGCATAGTGATGGCCAGTGTTCTGAGAAGATCGCAAATCTTGTCAGCATAAGGGCCAATTTGAAGCTGCGAGATTAAATGTCCTGATGAATCTTTTTCTTGAGTAAAAGAAAAGCCATCCGTGTTATTCAAATCTCCAGTCCAGTTATTTAAATGCTCTGGCATCATTCCAATCAGGCGATCAATCCCGATATGCAAATAAGGTTCTGGCAATTTGTCTTGTAGGGCTTTAGCTAGGCTTGTTTTTCCTGAGCTGGTGGGGCCATTCAGAAAAATTACTTTACCGGGTTGTGAAGGGGTGTTCATTTTTTAGTCTCTTGGTTTTTTATTTCTGATATTAGAGCTGGAATAAGATTTTCCAAGAAGACAATGGTCCTCAATGTTTGGTTCACTTGCTCAGCACTTAAGTTTAAAACCTCTGAATCTTGGGTCTCACAAAATCTCTGAATATTAAAGACCATCCAATTAATCCAATTGCCAGCAACAGCATAGAAAGCCGGTTCCAAAAGATTTTGATCTAATACACTTCCGGCGTTTTGATAACTCTCCAGCATTTTAAAAAATAGAGGTCGATTAAAATTGTTCTCAAGAGTAATGCCGCTCCAATCTAAACAAGCATTAATGATCTCATGGGTTGGATTGAGTCTGCGAGCGGATTCCCAGTCAATCAAGATAGGCTGATCCTCAGCATCCCAGAGAACATTTTTGGGATCCAAATCCCCATGGCTAATGACAGAGTGTTTTTTTAATAATGGGATGGCCTCTAAATATTTTTGATTGAGCGCAAGAAGAATTTTTTGATGTTTCGTAAGTTCGTGGGCGAAGGGGGCTTTGTGGGTTTGTGAATTTTTAATGGCATTCAGAATTTCCTCTGAATTTAAACTATTAAATTCGGGTTCTTGGCTGGGTGGAAGCGAGAAAATATTTAAATTAATTTGGTGAAGCTTTGAAATTAACTCAGCGATTTTAATGCCCTGTTGATCTGAGATGGGTTCATGAGGTGACAAGGTCTTCGCATTGACCCAGGGGTAAATTAGGAAAAATGTTCCGTCGATTTCGGTGAGAGTGTCACCGTCTTGATGAATAGCGCTAACAGCGGGGATGCCATCGTGAGCAAATAGGGTGGCAATTTTTTCAGAGAGTTCGTAATTGCGTCTAATTGATTGGTTTTTAAAGTCGATATGGGATGAAAGCGCTTTGATGGCGTAAGAGTTTTGATCTGTTGTGAGTTTCCACATTTTATGTAAAAGGCCGCCGTAGATTCTTTCGACTGGGCTTGTGGGGGCTCCTAGATTTAATTTTTGGCAGATTTTTTGGATGAGGTCTTGATTCAAAATTCGTGTTCCTAGAGGTCGGTGGGCTTTTGATAAAAATCAGAGACCTCTATTTTTGCATTAATCCCAATCGCCTCCAAGAAATCAGGGTCATGGGAAATAGCGATTAAAGTTCCGGGATAAGATTTTAAAACTTCAATCACATGCGCTCTGGTTTCTAGATCCAAGTTATTAGTGATCTCGTCTAAAAATAAAACTGCTGGAGTTTTAATTGCGATGCTGGCCAAAGCCAATCTGGCCAATTCGCCCCCTGATAGTTTTAAGATTGGCGTATTCACTTCTTCTGTTTTGCGAAATAAAAAACTAGCCAGGTGGGCTCTTAGCTCAGATTCTGTCCAATCAGGACTCAAGTTTTTTAGAAATTCTAAGGGGGTTAATTCTGAAATTTCTTTTGGGTGAAAAATAGAATAATGCTGATCGAAATAGCCAATATTTTTATTGGGTTCTAAAAGCCACTCGCCTGTTTTAATTAAATTGGAATCTTCCAAGAGAGCTTTAAGTAAAGTCGATTTACCAGAGCCGTTATTGCCCAGTAGGCAGACTCGATCTCCCGATTGAATAGAGACGAAAATATTCGAAAGCAGGGGCTGATCTTTTGCATAACCCAGGCTGCCATTCGAAATATTCAATAAGACTCTGGGGGTCTTAATTAATAAAGAGAGCTCAGGGCTTAAAGTAAAAGTGGGTTTGATTTCTTCATGAATAAAAACATTTTTAAGTTGTTCAGAAATATTTTCTTGCTCTTGGTGAATTCGTTTTGATTTTTTGAGAGCGGATTTTTGGGATCTGCCTGCTTTGGTTTTAGAGGTCACCGTCGGCCATTTTTTATTTTCAATACTTTTTTGGCCTTTCTGTTTTGAATTTTTAGCTCGAATCTGCTCTTTCATCAGGGACTCATGAGCTTGTTCTTGGGCTTGTTTGAGTAATTTTTTCTGATGTTCTAAGTTAGATTTTTCTTGGAAGAGCAAGTTTTTATAATCTTGATATTCGCCTGTAAAAATTCTGATTCTTTGGTTTTCCAGGTGCCAGAAAGTACTTAAGAATTTTTGACTTAATAAGCCAGGATCATGGGAAATAAGTAAGACCGTCCCAGGGAAGTGCTCTAAAAATTTAAACAAAGATTTTTTGTTCTGGAGATCTAAGTGGTTGGTCGGTTCGTCTAGTAATAAAAAGTCTGGATTGGTCGAGAGGGCCTGAGACAATAAATAATTAAATTGCTCGCCACCGCTTTTATTTTTTAAGAGTGGGTCAGTGGGTTCTGGAATCTGAGGGACGAAGCCAAGATTAATCCCAGACTGTTCAGCCAGAACTTTAATTTGATGGAGTAGGGTCGATTTCCCAGCGCCATTTCGGCCGATCAAAGCAATCTTATCGCCGTACGAAATATCGGCGCTGAAGTTCTCGAAACAGATTTTATGGGGGAGGGTGATAGAAAAATCTCGAATAGATAAAGTTGAATGCATACATGAATCTCCAATAGCTTTAAGAAAAAATTAGCTAAACGAGATTTTGATTCATGGGTGCGTGCTCCAAATTTAAAACGAGCGAAATTTATAGGGGAATTTGCTGGTGGTCAATAATTTTATGGTTTTCTAAGGCTGCAATCTTTCATGAGACCAGGTTTGATTATGTGATTTATTTTTCATTGATAATCGTCAAGCTTAAAAAAGCAGCGATCAAAAGTAGAGCCCCTGCTAAGAAGAGCGTTAGATGCATGGCTAACATAAAGTGACTGGAAATAGCTGCGATTGTCCCAAAGGCAGCGACACCTATGAGGCTTCCAACTTGGTTGCCTGTATTTAAAACGGCAGAAGCAATTCCAGATCGTGCTGGATCCACAGAGTGAATGGCAGCAAACGTCATAGCAGGCGTTGCGAAAGATAAGCCAAAGCCCAGAGTCAAAAATGGAATCAGCAGCCATACATATAAAAGGCTTGTTTCTTTTATTAAAAACAGCAACGAAAAAAGGCTGAGTGCCGCAATTAAGAATCCAATGACTAGTGTTGATCCTGGACCTTTGCTCGCCGTCATTTTTCCGCCTAAATAGGAGCCAATCAGCGCTAAAGCAGGGATGGGGAGAATGGCTAACCCAGTCATAAACACGGAATAATGCCGGTAGTTTTCAAAATAAAACGGCATCATGAATAGCTCGCCGTAAAAAGCCAAATTTAAAAGAAAAGAAACAGAGAGTGCGATTGCGGTTGTCTTGTTTTGAAAAAGACCCAATGGAAGCACAGGATGACTCACATGAGACTCAATCCATAAGAATAAAATCAACCCCAAGAAGCTCGCAATAAAACAGAAAATAATAATAGGGCTGTTCCAGCTATAAAGACTGACCTCTATCAACCCATAGGAAAATAACGAAATACTCACAACGCCAGAAAGAAGACCTAAAAAATCAAATTTTCTTTGGATTAAATGGATGACTTGAGGTCGTTCGATCGTTTTAGAAACTAAAAAAAAGCTAATGAGTCCAATCACGACGTTCACTAAAAAAATAGATCGCCAAGAAAATAAACTAGCCAATGTCCCGCCTAAAAAAGGACCTGATGCACAAGCTAGCCCTCCTAAGGATCCCCAAATTCCAATCGCTTTTGCTTTGTCTTTTGCGTCTTGGTAAAGGCCCATAATTAATGCCAAAGAAGAGGGCAATAAAAGAGCTCCAGCGGCCCCTTGAATAAATCTAAAAAAGATTAGTTCTGTAATTGATAAAGACAGGGCACAGGCTAAAGAACTTAAAATAAAAGAGAGGAGTCCGATTTGAAAGATTATTTTTGCTCCAAATCGATCACTGAACTCTCCGACTAATAAGAGAAATCCTGCAAAACTTAAGGTGTATCCATCCACAACCCATTGAAGACCAGACAGCGTTGTTTTGAGCGCATGAGCAATTGTTGGCAAAACAACATTCACGATAGTGACATCCAGGATCACCATGAAGAACCCCATGCAGAGCGCAGTGAAGGCCAAATTTTTTCTATTCATCATGATGTCATCTCAGTTTTTTCTAAATTTAATAAAAATTCTTTCTTATCTAACCCACCGCCAAAACCCGTCAAATTTCCATTTGACCCAATCACCCGATGGCATGGAATAATAATAGAAATGGGATTCTGGCCATTGGCCATGCCGACGGCTCTGGCCTTATTTTTATCCCCCATTCTTTTGGCTTGTTCACCATAAGAAATAGTTTGGCCATAGGGGATTTTTCTTAATTCAGCCCAGGCTTTTTTTTGAAACTCTGTGCCATATAAAACCAAGTCCAGATCAAAATTTTTTCTTTGTTTTAAAAAATATTCAGACAGCTGTTTTTTAGTTTCAAAAATTATTTTTAAATCTTCAGATTTTTTAAGTTGCCCTAATAAATCCGTATATTTTTGATTTTTAAAATCAGATTCCCATAAAACCGCATGAAGCCCCTGATGGGAGCCAATTAAAGTTAAGACATCGACGGGAGAGTCCATCTGGGAATACACAGCGTCTTTGGGTAAAGAATTAATTAATTGAATACTTCTCATGATTTTATATTCCAAAGTAATACCGCTGCATAAGCTCTCCAGGGAACCCAGATCTTTGGGTCTAAATTAAATTTTTTAATTTTCTTCTGGAGCTCTAAATCACTCTCGGGAAAAGCATTTGGGTTTCGCAAGGCTCGCATCGCAATATATTCAACCGTCCAAGGACCAATGCCTTTTATGGCTAATAATTTTTTACAGCTTTGATCAAAATCCGCGGTACCATCTAAGATGAGTTCTTGATTTAAAAATTGTTGTGCTAGTTCTTTTAGAGTCGCAATTTTACTCAGCGGCAGCCCTAGATTATTCAAATCCGCTTTTAAGATATTTTCAGGACTTGGGAAATATTTATCTAATTTAAAATGTTGATCTAAATCTTGCGGTTCTCCACAGAGATTCACAATGCGGCCCAAAATTGTATGTGCGGCTTTGACGCTAATTTTCTGGCCAAGAACTGCTCGAACGGCTAGCTCAAATCCATCCCAGCAGCCTGGAATCCTTAAGCCCTGATGTTGTTGTAAGAAAGGCTGAAGTTGATGATCTTCTGATAAGCCTTTTTCAATACTCATGGGATCGGCATCCACGTCAAAAATATTTTTGACTCTGCTCACCAGCTCTAAAATATTGGCGTTCGTATTTAACTTAAATTCGATCTTAATTTTATGACTTTCTGCGCTCTCTGAATCATGACTTGCTTTGAACCAACCGCGAAGATCCCCTAAAGCAATCAGGCGCTGATACGCATTATTTTCAACCCATTCCAGGCCTGGGATTAATCTAAATTTTAAGAAATTTAAAATTTCAGACCAGGCATAGGGGGGTCTGTAATTTAAATAAATACAGAAAGAACTTTCAGAATTTTTTTCGCTTAGATTGGCCCGTGTTCGACACTCTGTCGGTGTTTTTTTAAATTTATTCTTAAACGCATCGTTAAATCTGCGAACAGATAAAAAACCAGAACTAAAAGCGATGTCAGTGATAGAAAGATTGGAGTTGTCTAATAAATTTCTGGCGAGATCTAATTTTTTAGAAATTAAAATAGCCTGGGGATTCGATCCCACTTGTTCTTGAAATAATTCTCTTAACCAACGTTCTCCAATACCTAGTTTTTCAGCTATTTGGGAAATATTTAAATCCTCTAGGGCGCAGCTATCCATCATGCGTACAGCGCGCCTAACTAAATCAGAAGTCCCAAGCCAAGCGGGAGAGCCCGGAGCTGTCTCAGGGCGACAGCGTAAGCAGGGTCTATAGCCCGCTTCTTCTGCTTGAACTTTATGAATAAAAAATTCGAGATTTTCTAGTTTTGCTTTTCGCGCAGGACAAACAGGCCGGCAATAAATTTGTGTTGTTTTGACGGCCACGAAAAATTTGCCATCAAATCTAAAATCGCGGGCTAGATGGGCTTTATAAAACTCTTCAGGGTCGTAGTTGAGTGTCATGGAGGTCATACGAATCTTAAAAAATAAATTAATTTCAGGCGGCAAATCATATCAGCTGGAAATTAATACACTGGCTGAAATCGGAGGTGGATTTTTTCTATCCAGGAACCGTGATGTTGGTGTTAGGACAGTCAGTGAAAAAATAACATGTACTTAAGTTAATTTTTATCTTCTAAAAAATAATCTATAAATTTTCTGACTTTTGGCTTCATATAACGAAACTTTGGGTAGTGGTAATAAACGCTCGCATTGGTTGCCTGGTATTCTGACAAAACTTCTATTAATTCACCTCGTTTTAGAATTTCATCCAACATATAAAGCGGCAGCTGGATCAAGCCAAGATTTTGCTTGGCGCATTCAATCATCGCCATAACGCTGTTGAGCAATAAATAAGGTTTTATCGATGATTGATGACCCTCTTTTAATTTGATGATTTGATCCGCTGGGCGACTCACATGGCCAATGTATTGGTGATGCTGCAGATCTTCCAGCTTTTCTGGAATCCCGTTCTCTTCAAAATATTTTGGAGACGCGCATAAGATATAGCGGGTTGTGGTCATTCTCTTTTGAATAACGTCATTAGGATTTTGAACAGGTAAAGCAAAACCTAAAGCCAAATCAACCTGCTCTTGTACAAAATCAGGGACGCGCTCTGTCAGGTCAATCTGAAGTCTGATTTTTGGATATTGTTTTAAAAATGATTTTAATTTTGGAAAGATGAGTGTTTGTGCAAAATAAACAAAGGCAACGATATGTAAATAACCCTCGGGTTCTTCATGAAACTTTTTGCAGACGGTCCTGGTTTCTTCAAGCTCCCGCTTAAGTCGCAAGCACTGCTCAAGTAGCGCTTCTCCCTGCGTTGTTAAGATCAATCTTTGCTTATGTCTTGCAAAAACAGAAATTGAAAAGTCGGTTTCTAAGCGCTTTATCTGTTTGCTTAGAGAAGCCTTGGTCATATTTAACTGGTTTGCTGCCTTAGTTAGGCTGCCGGCCTCTGCAACCTGGGTAAAAAGTTCAAAGCGATCTAAATCTGACATATGTAAGCCAAAGGGAAACAAGTGTTTATAAATATAGAGATATTTATGATATTTGGAAACAACTATACTGTTAAAAAATCCAATAAAGAGACCAGTAACGTGGAAACAAGAGCAAAAAAATCATTATCCCTCGCAGCCCTCTGCCTGGGATTTTTTATGGTAATTATGGATGTGACGGTCGTAAATGTGGCTCTACCCAATATGGCATTAGGGTTGCATGCTCAACTCTCTGATCTGCAATGGGTTGTCGCAGGATACAGTTTGACCTTGGCCTGCTTCTTATTGTTTGCCGGTCACCTCTCTGATCAAGTGGGCGCAAAACAAACATTGGTTCTTGGATTGATTTTCTTTGTCATCACCTCTTTTGCTTGCGGAATAGCGCCAACTATAAATTTTTTGATCTTGTTTAGATTCTTGCAAGGCATGGCCGCCGCCGCCTTAATGCCGGCCTCATTAGCACTGATTAATGCCTCTTATGATGATAAAAAAGAACGTGTTAAAGCTATTGGAATTTGGGGTGGTGTTGGGGGGATCGCTGCTGCAAGTGGCCCTGTTATTGGTGCAGTATTAACGTCTTATCTCAGCTGGCGCTTTGTATTTTTTATAAATATCCCCATTGGGCTGATCACTGTATTTTTAGTCATGCGATACGTTGTCAAAACTCAGAAACACCTGAATCCTCATTTTGATCTACCAGGGCAATTTCTTGGGATTATAACAACAGCTAGCTTTGCATTTGTTTTAATTGAAATTGGGAGGCTTGGTTGGTCTTCCCTGCTAGTGATCACGGCGAGTATGGTGTTCGTCGTCAGCCTTTGTCTTTTTATACTTGTTGAGAAGCACGTCAAACAGCCCATGTTCCCCTTAGGCTTTTTTAAATTAAAGAATTTTTCTATCTCTGTTTTTATAGGGATGCTATTGAATACAGGTCTGTACGGTGAGCTGTTTATTTTGCCACTGTATTTCCAACAGATCAGAGGGTACAGCGTTATGCAAGCAGGTTTCGCCATCTTCCCTTTATTAATCTTGGTCGCAATTTCCTCATATTTATCAGGCAGGGTAGCCAGCCATAAAGGTGAAAAATTGCCTTTAGTCATTGGGCTCGTCATTGGCATGGTTGGCTTTTTTAGCTTGCTCATTGTTGGAGCACACTCACCTCAATATTTCTTCCTGCTACTGCCACTAGCTATGATCGGATTTGGGACGGCGTTCGCTATGCCGGCTTCCACAATTATTGCAATCCATGCTGTTCCAACAAATAGGGCAGGGATAGCTTCTGCAGCTTTCAATACCAGTAGACAATTAGGGAGCCTCATAGGGGTTGCTGCCTTTGGGACAATCATTGTCACGGCGTCTTCATTTATGAATGGGATGCACATCACACTAATTATTGCAGGGTTATTATTTTTACTGGGGTCTATGCTTTCGTATTTTATGAGTTCTTAGGCTGAAAATTTAGGTGGATCTTAGATTAAAACAGAGGCATCAATGCCTCAAAAATCGCCAAAACCCCTAGTGCCAGCATGATAAGACCAGAGAATTTATTAATTCCCAATAGAGCTCTGCTGCTAAGTTTGTGTCGCAGAATATGAGCAACGCTTGTGCTTAAAATGAGCCACCACAGGGCGGATCCTGCAACGATTCCAAAAACCAAGGCGAAGGCGTGAATAAAATTTGTTTTTCCAGATCCTAGACCAAGGCCTGCGAAGACTGCGATGAAAGATAAGATTGTCATGGGATTCGTGATGGTTAATAAAAAAGTTGAAGAGAGTGCTTTTATGCCAGACGCTTCATATTTTTCTTTAGATTCAGGAGTCGCTTTTTTACGTAAAAATTGAATCCCAAGATAAATAAGAAAAAGCCCACCAAGGGATTGTATCCAGGATTGATATTCTATGAGCCAGGATGAAACAGCAGTGAGGCCAAGCCCTGCGATCAGACCATAAACACCATCAGCGAGTGCTGCTCCTAGGCCTGTCAGTAAGCCAATCTTCAATCCGTCATGAAGCGATCTTTGAATGCAAAGTAATCCAATGGGGCCGACGGGGGCAGCGATTGAGAATCCGAGGATGAGGCCTTTGATGAGTAAAATAAGCATTTTTATTGAGTTTACAGGCTGAAAATTAAGCAGACGAGGTTAACGATGGGGAATGCTCAAAGCAAATACAAATTCGATTTTACTTTGATACCCTGTGTGCTTAATTCCCAACGATCAAAAAACATGAAACCAACCTACCTATTCCAGTCTCAACATCTTGGCTTTCGGCCTGTCATGAATACGGATTTGAATTATTTACTAGAACTGGCTGCTGCTGATCCAAAGTACTGGAACGAATCTCCAGAAAAATTAACTTCTAAAATTAAAGAAGACATCCACTTTTTTAATCAAAAAGGCTATGGGCCTTTTTTAGTGTTTGATCTGAAGTCCCATGATTTTATGGGCCGCACTGGGTTCGCCGATTTTGAAAATAAAATTAATGGCACTCATGAAATCGAAGTCGGCTATGTGGTGTTAGAAAAATACAGAGGCCAAGGCTATGCCACTGAAATGCTTCAGGCCGTATTAGCTTGGGCTGGAGGCAATATTCAAAAAGATAAAATTATTGCTATTGCTGAAGTAGGCCATACGGCTTCTGAAAAAATCATGCAAAAAGCAGGAATGGTTTTTTCAAGAAGGGCCTGGATTGATGGGGAGGATTCTGTGGTTTATTAGTACGTATTAAAAAAATCAGAAGCTCGTATTCCAGATTCCCCAATGCCCATCATGACACCAAGATTAATTCTAAGACGGCCTGAACTCTCTGATGCCAAAGTGGTTAACGCGGCCATTTTAGAATCATTCGAAGATTTATCTCGATTTATGCCTTGGGCAAAAACGCCGCCTTCTTTGAAAGAAACAGAAACTTTTATTCAACAAGCGATTGATAATTGGATAGCCAAAAAGAACGAAGAGCCTTATTTGCCTTTGTTTATTTTTGAAAAGTCTTCTGGCAATTTTTTAGGCGCGACGGGGTTTCATCATATGAATTGGGAAGTGCCTTCTTTTGAGACGGGTTACTGGCTTCGAAGTGCTGCGGCTAACCAGGGCTATATGACAGAAGCTGCGAATGCCATGACTCGATATGCTTTTATTCAGCTTGGCGCCAAAAGAATCGCGATTACGTGTCAGCCAGAAAATATAAAATCCAAAAAAATTCCAGAACGCTTGGGGTATGTTTTAGAGGGGATTTTGAAATTTAGTCGACGAGATAGATTAAGTGGAGAACTGGCAGACACTTTGGTTTATGCGAGATATGGGCTGGAAGGGCTGCCAGATTTAAAAGTAGATTGGTGATTTATTTTAGTGATGCTGCCTAGATTTAAAATCCCCTATTCCCAATTTCCGCGACAGTGTCGCGGATTTTTAATGCGGCTTGGAATTCAGAAATTTCAAAACAATATCGCTGATTTGAAATGTTTCTTGATCCATTGCTGCCGATGAATTGCCTTGAGAAATGGCGATGATTAGGCCCTGCTGATCTTGGAAGTACAGATAAGTAGTTGCATAGCCTGGAGTGCCGCCAGTGTAGGTCCAGACTTCTCCCCAAGAAGGATCATAAAAAACTACGATTCCATTGGCATAGCACTCATTCCCTATGCCAGTGAGATGGTCGTAAGCACAGCCTGTTTTGATGTTTTGAATTTGAACTGGCTTTCCAGTGGTTGCCTGAACAATATTCTGTTTAAGATCTTCAATACGAAAATTTTTGGCTAAGTGGTGGCCATGTTGATCATAAAGCGCATGGGTCATTTGGATTAGTGTTTTCATATTGCCTGTTAAAGCACCAGCACTCGCGGCCCATGAGAGATTCCAGTTAGTAACATCTGTCCAGACAGGCTTCGTTGAATCAAGCTGATAATAACTATGAACCATATTGGCCAAAGCATTGGCTGGATAGTAATCCGCATCATAATAAAGATTGACTGGGTTTTGATTCTGAAATTTTTCCAAAATGTGCGTGTTTAAAGCATCTGCATAAGTTGTTTCAGAAAATTTCTGAATCATTAAAGCCAAAATAATGTAATTCGTATTGGAGTAATTGTAATTTGTCCCAGCTGGGAAGCAGCCATGAGAGGTCTTACAGCCATTCGTATTTTGGTAATCGGCAGCATATGCCACTAAGTTTTCCAGCGTATAAGAACCATCTGGATTCAAATTGAAAATATCATCGTAACTAGGGATGCCGCTGGTCATATTCATGAGCTGATTCACAGTGATGTTTTTCCAAGCCGCGGGCCAAGGAGTTTTATTAGATTGATCAAAATAAGTGGGTAATAAATTCCCCAAGAGATCTGTTGTTTTAAATAAGCCCTGATGGACCAACTGGAAGATCAAAACATCAGTGTATTCTTTGGTGATAGACCCCCATTGGAACATCATGTCGATCGTTGCTTTTGGAGACTCTCCAAAATACTGAGTTCCCACAACGTAATCTCTGGATTGTTCATGGGGTAATAAAACGCTGAGTTGGACGGCTGACATATGATAGGGCGTTTGATTCTTAGTTAAATAAGCCGAGATGCTGGCGTTGAGCTGGTCATCTAGCGAATCTGCAAAACTTATATTCGAACAAGAGATTAAAAGTCCAAAGAATAGGGCGCTGAGAGTTTGAGATTTTTTGAGCATGTTTAAAATCCTGCCAAGAATTAAGACGGTGGAGAATATTGAAATTCGTGATTTATTCAATTTGAAAGTGAACCTCTTCAGGATTAAACAGAAGGTTATCCCCAGTTCATCTATTAAAAATCGAGGGATTGTCTAGTAATTTTCGCTATAAACATACCAGTAAAACTACGGGCGCGACGGATGAATTTGATTGAGTTGATAAATTAACTAAAGAATTTTTAGTCATTGCAGAATCTAAAAAAATCCCACTAAACTATGGCGCCTATTGTCATGGAATTAAGTCATGTCCTCTGTTGATAAAATCCTAAAAAGTCATCCAGGCTGCATCCTGCACGAAGATTTTGTGGGGATTTGCAAGCCATTGGAAATATTAGACATCACGTCTTTTGCGCATCTTCGAATGCATCATGCGGGGGAATCAGCCGGTCAGTTTGGCGCCATCGCGACGAATCCAGAGTTCATGAGAAATTATTTAGAAAAATCCCATTACAACGCCGATGTGCATGTGAATCCTAAACATTGTCATTTATCTAATTGCCTAATGTGGGATGTTTTAGATTTAAAAGGTCAGGCTTCCCAGATGATCAAAGATGCGGCGGATCATGATTTTAAACATATCTTTACAGTGATTAAGCCAACTGAGACTCATGTGGATTATTATCATTTTGGAACGCACCTGGAGAGCCAGGCCATTAATCAGCGCTATGTGAACCATTTAGATTTATTGGAATCTTTTATTGCGTATTTTACCCATAAGATGAAAGCCTCCCCGGATTTATATGCGGCTTATGATTTGAAAGTGTCTATGAGCGCTATGAACTCTATGGATCGGGCAGACCCCAGTCTTTATGAATTAGATGTATTAAATAATTTGTCTTTATCTTTAGAAGACAAGATGGATTTTTTAGATCAAATCAAAATTAACAAAATAAACAAGATGGATGTGTTCACTCAAAGAGAGCTGGACTATGTGCCTTTGATTTTATTAGGTCTGACCTCGAAAGAGATTGCTAAGAAATTAAATATCTCGGTCAGAACCGCTGAAGAGTACACAGCCTCTTTGCGAAATAAGTTAAAAGCCAGAAATAAAATGGACCTGGTGTCGAAGCTTTTGGAACTTAGAAAAAACGAGTGATACCCGTAGTTCTGCGGGTATTTTCCAGCAAGATTTGCATGATGTAATCCCCTGTTTTTTTATGAGCACAGGGACAATCAATGAGTGCGTTTAATTTAGGCTTATCTCCAGTAGTAGAGACAGCGGCTTTAACCATAAAACTGGAAGACGGTGCGTTTTCTTATTGTGATCTTGATGCCGTTTTTAATCCCAATCTTGCAGCGCTTAAGCTGGAGGAAGGCGCAGAAGATTTCGAGCAGTTAGAAGATTTTCTAGCGCAAGCTGAAGCTGGGGATCAAGAAATTTTTTTAGGCTGCGTAGAGTTTGATGACTATGAGTCTGATGGATCTCAAGATGACGAAGATGGCGCTGAAGAAAGTAAAGACAATAGGGAAGATCAGCTTAAGCAAAAATGGCCCGTCTTGCTGGTACTCACTTATCAAGAAGTCGAAAAATCTTCTGAAGTAGATTCAGAAAAATTAGCCAAAACAGCCTTAGTTAATCTCTCTCTTGTTTCTTTAGAGCCTGGCTTTGATCAAAAATTTAAGCGGCCTATTTTTAAAATGTTACTCAATCAAAAATTACAGGAAGTTTTGACTAAGACTCAAGAAGTATTGATGACTCGGCATGAGGTGGGTTCACCAAGCTTTAAAAGTGCGCTGCCTATGGTTTCTACGCTATGGAAAAGCGTTGATTTAAGTACAAGCGCAGTGGCTTCTGTAAAAAAATCAGCAAAGAAAATACTCAGCTTGTTTGGAAATTTGAGTTTGAGTTTTATGAGTGAAGCCAGGGCAGAACGGGATCATGAGCCTTTTGAATTAATGCCGAGTTTGATGCCTAGTGATTCTAATGATGAACCTTTAGTGGGGCAGTCTGATTTACTCACCATACTGTCTGGTGCGACTTTTTTAGCGGCTGTTTTTGCTTTGTTTTATGAAGTCTGGAAAGATTCTAAAACAGAGGGCTCATATGATTTCGTCTCGCCCCTTGTGGGAGAGACAGCCCAACAGGCCACAGGCCAGTTGGGCAGAGAGGGGGTCGATTCCAAAAAGAAAGGCCTGGTGATTAACCTTGCCCAAGCACATCCGCATCTAGAGGGTTTTGAGTATTACAAAGACAAGCCAGATGCGCTTCGAGAAGTTTTAGTTTCTCAGCTTCAGGTCGCTGAAGAAATCATGAAATTAATTCAAGAGGCTTTGAAAAAAGATGGAGCAGCGGGTCTAGATATTTATGTATTTTTGGAAGGACTTTTTGAGACTTTAACGCCTGATTATCCTGGCTATTTACAAGACCAAAAAACGGCTTTTTTATTATTTCCAGAGGGCTTGCCTAAATCAGCAGACGTTGATTCGATGACAGAAGCACAGCAAAAATTTCTTGTTAAATATCGATCCCCAGGGGTCTTGTTTTTACTGGGTTATTTAACCCAATTACATCCAACAATTCCGAAAGAATTAGCTGAAAGCATTCTTCAGAAAATTCAGGCGGGTGAAATCAATGATGAATTAATTGATCTAGTCGTCGAAGGCCGAAGCAGGATGGCTTTATGGCTGATTCAAGAATTTTTTGGTGATGAATTTGTCAACGCTATTTTAGTTTTTGGGGCGGGGCATGATCTGTCTAAATATTGCGAAGATTTAGGTTATGAGCTGAGACGCATCGACTGTGCATTGCCAGAAATGGATGTTAAAGCACCTTTAAGTATTGAAGCGCTGAAGGCGTATCAGAAAAAAGAGGGTTCACCAAGCCGAACAATTCATTTTGATTTTGATAATTTTTTAAAACTTTTAGGTCTACATCGATCTGACGACTACTTAGAGATTCCTCGAGAATCTCCAGAAGATACGCAGCTCAGACGAAGAATTCGAGCCTTGAGAGAGCGCTCAAAACTGGTCCATTTTTTCAGTGATCCTCAAGGCTATTTAATTTCCAGAACGGCTGCTGAAATCGAGGCCCATTTTCCTTCAGAAATTTCTACTGAGCTGCTCTTAGCAGAAGGGATTAAGTTATTAAGCGCAGATAGTTACCAGTTGGATCTTGCACTTCTAGATCTCATTGCTGATAAAGCCGATCGCTGGAATCGATATGAGCGTCAGTGCAGGGAAGAAGAACGCTTACAGAAAAAAGTAAAAAACATGCTCAACAATGAGCAAAATAATATTCGAAGCAATGCTGATCTTGTAAGTTTTTTCACGGATCAGATGGGGCATTTTATTTCTCGAAGCTCAGCTGAACTTCGTGCAAATTTTCCTGGACATGATCCGGTCTTGTTATTACTGAGAGAGAAAAAAATTGAATGTAGCCCAGCGGGAATTTACAAAATTCATCCAGAAATGCTGGCGAGATTAAGCCCAGAGGAGCTGGCGTTTAATACGCTTAGAAAAGAAATTTTTGCGCACTATGAATTATTTGAAAATTTACGAAACTTTTTTAAGAGAGAGGGCTTTCACGGCAAAGAATTAGGTCTTGAGCAATTGAAAGCTGAATTTCCAGACGCGCCTATTCAAGCAGTTTTGATGCCGCATTTGATCATTGATGAAACTTCAGGAGTCTGTGAAATTCGTGCTGAGAGCTTGTCAGTCCATGATTCTATGAAGGCAGATTTTCGAAGAAGAAATGCAGAGGTCTTTGAAGAGCCAGCTCCAGCGCCTATTTCTCCAGAACTGGAACAAAAATTAAAAGACCTCTTTGCCGAGCACAGTGGAACCATGACGGCGTCTCAATTATTAAAAGCTTTTCCAGAGATGGAAGATCTGCAAAAAATTTATGAGTGGGTGAGCCAGAAAGTATTAGTTCAGACGCCTGGTGGATTTAAGTTATTTAAGCTGCCGGCGGTTAAAATATCCCCTGCTTCAGATTTCGTCTCTCCCCTCGCGGGAGAGACAGACCTGGCAAGCGAAGCGCTGACAGGGCAGAGAGGGGCCCAGCCTCCCGGAAACATTCATTTGGATATTATTCCAAGAGAAACCTTCGACAAACAATGGGCCCTAAGTCAATTAGGGATTCGTTTAGACGGTGAAGGTGATGAGATTTACCATCGTGCTTTGGAGGAATTTCATGAAGTTTCTGAGAGTTTTGATCCAGAAAATTCAGACCATGTCAGACGCGCGACGGCCGTATTAAAAGTACAAAAGTTACAGGGAAAAGAGCCTGTCTTTAAATTTCATCTTCGAGGGGAAGATTTAATGGCGTTTCATTTGAGACAAGCCAAATTGGAGTTGGTGCCAGGTGAGTTAGGTGATGTTTTTAAATATTCCATTGAGCAGGATTTATTTGGAACAGAAATTCCTGAGACTTTTAAATTAACTGAGAAGACATGGTATTTAGCGAATAAAGACAAAGCCTTTGCAAGATTTACCTCAGTTAAAACAACGACCAATTGCTTCTTGGTTTATCTTGATGACATTGCCTCTTCTGGAAAAGCAGCCTTAGGCCAGAGTACAAAATCTTGCGGGGCGCTTTTGCAATTATTGAACGAGTTTAGAGCCTTGGCGAGAGAAGCTGGGGCAGAAAAATTATTTGTACAATTTGATCCTCATAATAAAAAACTGGGTGAGATTTTAACAAGACGTTATCAGTCTCATGGTGTCATGCCATTAATTTTGATGGGTGACACCCCAGAATGGTTATTAAAAGAACGAACCTTGGATTTATTTGATGAGGATCAAAGCGCTTATATTGATATGGAGGGCCCTGTGATTGAGTTGGACCCCATGGAGCCTCTACGATCTAAGGGCGGACATGCAGGTCCGCCCCTACAGGGGGGATCTGCCGCAGGGGGAGAGACGAAAAGCGCTTGGAAAAAACTCGTCAAAAATCTCAGCATCGCTCTGACGCTTTTAAGTGCTGAGCCTGCGAGTGCTGGTGGAATGGATGTCTCTGAGTTTCCTCGTGTAACCGAGGCAGAAATTGAGGCAGAAATTCAGGCAGCGCAAGAACAGGCTTTACAAACTAAAGCAGTGGAACCACCAGAAAAATTAGAAAGTGCCGAACCTTCTTTATTAGAAAAAATAGGCACAGCGATTGATGAGGCATTTTTTGGAACCAGCGGAGCATTGGGTGCAGAGCTGCCGCCACTATCTGCACCCAGCAGGACGGACACGCAGGTCCGCTCCTACACGTCCAAGGATGATAGACGCCGTCCACCAGCTCCAGTTGGACATGAGGCCACGCCTTCTGTCATGAGACCCTCTTCGCCAACATTAAAAGACAAGCGCCCTGAGGGTGCGAATTTAGATCGAGCGCCAGGCGAGCTCCCACCGTATCCATTGCCCAGAATTCCAGAAGGTGAGCCCCTGTCTGTGCCTGCCAACGGCGTGACAAAAATGCGCTTATCAGAAGATGTTCCAGGTCGAAAAGATCCAGCCCTGCTGATTTCGGATCCTGCGAATCATAGTCAGATGGATGCCAAAGAAATTCTGGACTTTGCGGATCATGTCTTGTCGGAATGTCTTTTAAATGAGTACCGCGGAGAGCAACCCTATAAAGAATTAATTCAAAAAGAGCGCCTTCAATTTGATGCAGCACGTGAGGCGGTTCGGCTAAATCCAGGGCAATCTGGAGCGCTTTTGCATCTTCACGAATCGGCTCAGAAGTTAGAGCAAATGCTGGAGATGCATCGAGAGATCGCCAGTTTTAAGGGTCAAACCTTGGAGCATTATGCGGATGAAATGACGGCGCCAGAGCCTGAACCTATGCCAAAAAGGGTGGGCACACAGGTCAGAACCACGGTCCAGAACGACAGGCGTCTGCCAACGATCACGGGCGAAAACGAGGTTCGCCCCTACACATCAATACCTAAGGGCGATGGGTTGTCTATTTATCAGCATCAAGATCTTTTAGAAAAACAAAGAAAGTTATACCGTGCCTGTGTTCAAGAATTAACAGAAGCTCAAAGACAATCTCACTTTGATTTGCCTAAATCTCAGCAGGCAGAATTTTTGGAAAGATTAAGAGAAAGTCAGCAATTTATTAAAGACTATCGGGCTAATCCTGGAAATATTCATGAGTACACCCTCAAAAAATTATTCCCAGCCGCCGCGCCCTCAAAATTAGCGGGACAAAGCTGGGCGGCGCCTTTTGTTGGTGAAGGTCTGGGTTATTTAGTCGGTCAAGGTGTGAAATCTTTAGGCGGTAGTGAGTCGCTTCAACATGGATTGCAAACAACAGCGGCGGTTGTTGGAACGGGCATGACCGCTTTGCTGACTGGCGCTGGGATTCCAGGGGCGGTGGTTCAAGCAGGCGTTGTCGGGTTTGTGCATGGGTCTGGATACGCCGAAAGAGGTGAGGCTAGTATTTTTGATTCAGTCTCCAAAGAGGATCCGAATAGACGGATGGCTAATGCGGGCATTAGCGCTGCGAATCTTGTGGGTGATTATTTTTCTGCCCCTTTTGTGGCAGGCATTGCCGTTGGAGAAGCGGTTCAAGCCGCAGAAATTTTGCATCTTGCTGCAGAAACATATGGCCAACCCAAAAGTTTGGATGAGCATCTAAGACAAAGATCAGAACGGCCAGACCCTGTGCCAACACTGACGGCGGCGGTTAAAAAAGTCGGTGAGCATTTAAGTAAAATCGGCGAGCAGGTTTTACAGGTGGAAGGGCTGGAAGAAATGTATTCCCCCTCTCTGCCGACGCCTGCGGCGCCGTCTGTCTCTCCCACGGGGGGAGAGACGAAAAGCGGTGATGCCATTAAAGAAGCAGCAGAAAAAAAAGCACCGAAGACACAAGAGACAAAAGGCCCAATCAGTCGTTTCTTAGACGGTGTTGGTCAAGATCTTCAGTCTTTCGCGCCAGCGCCTGTGCTACCTCCACAACCTTTAGTGATTCGTCCGACCTTTAGTCCCGTGCAAAATTTTATAGGGCATCTCTGGGCGCAACAGCAACAGCAAAGTCGATTTGTAAGCCCCATAGATACCTGGCGTCAGCAGAATCAATTTAGATTTGAGGCTAGTAAAAGTTCCGTCTCGTATTTAAGCCCTGCCAATATTTATGGGTCTTTAAGTCAGTCCAGTTACTATTCCGGTCAGCCCTCTTGGTTCCAAGCGCCAGGCGCTAGTTTCGGCCCTAGCGCAGGGTCTATTTTAAACAGACGTTCACGTCGGCCTTTTGATCAAGAGCTGCGAAATCTTGCAAAAGCAGCCTATGAGAACCAGGCTTTTTATCGAGGCAGTTTTGGGGATGCCTATGCGACATTTGCTTCACAATGTCGTAGCCATGGCTGGAGCGGTGGCGGAGATTTTCGAGACTTTGTGAACTTATTAAGATCAACCGGTTTAGTCTCTTCCTATGAAGCCTCTCATGCGGCACCCTGGAGTAATATCCCGAGACTCGGTGGCTTAAGAGGGGATATCGGTGGGGTAGCCACTAAAGTCGGTGTGATTGAAGGGTTAAAAGATTTATTAGATCGCGGTGAAATCAAAGATTTTAATTTTGCGGTCTCTTTAAAACCGGGACACTTAAGTTTTACGCCAGCAGAAAATTTGCAAATTCAGCACGAGGTCGCCTATGCCGCCTTGGTGCAAGAAACTTTCGTATTTTTCTCTTTGCATTTTAATAAGCAGTCCAATATGTACCCCGTTCACCATCCAGCTTTTAATAACTTAGCGGGAAGAGTCGCGGCTTTATCTGATGTCATGATGAAAGGCTTTCTCAATGGAGCTGTATATAGCGAAGAATTTTTAGACGCTTGGCCCAGAGATCAAAATTCAGATCCTGATTATTTAAAAGCTAACTTAATAGATTTGAAAAAATACTGCCGTGAGCAGGGTTTAGGTTTTACCTATAAATCTTTGCGCGAATTAAGCATGGAGATGGGTTTAGAAGAGCTGGGGGAACGGGCCTCTGGGTCAGATACTTCGCCCTATGGCGGCATGAAATACATGACCAGTTTTAGAATTATTGCCAAGCAAGAAGAGAGTTTTCTATTTGATCCCAAGACTCGAACTTTTTTAATTAAGCCGTATTTCGACGTCGAGTACACCATAGATTTAATGCCGGATTACAAGGCTTATCTTGAAAAATATAAGGCCGAACATGGCGAGTATCCTGAAGACTATGAAAAAGTAAAAAAACTCTATGTGCGTATGGCAGAGCGGATTAAAACGCAGATGCCCCAGATCCCCTTATTTAAAAAATATTTTGAATTATTAGGGCTGATTAGCTTTTATTCTTATTTATTTAATACCCTGAAACAAAGCGGTTTTATTCCTAAGCTTCCCAGCTTGCCAGAGAGTGCAAGAACTCAAGTTGGGATCCCTGAAATATTTCCACATATCCCTGTCAGGGCTTATAAAAAAATCCCGGTTGAAATTAATTTGGCTGAATTTTTTTCTGGTCTAAGCCCTCTAGAATTAAGTTATTTAAATAACTTTTTTATTAAAAGATTCGAAGATCCTAGTCATACATTAGAGATTAATGTTGGTTCAAATAGGCTTTTAAGTCTGGCTTTAGAAAAAGTGATGACTCAGATTTTATTAAATAAAGTGGGGGAATCTTTAAGATCAGAAGACCCAGAAATTTTTGAAGCCCATCAAAAATCGGCGATACAAGATTTCAAAGAATTGTTAGAGGCTGTGTGTGAGAAGCGTCGAGAGTCGATGATGAGCGCGTTTGAAAAAATGCGAAGTAAGTGGGGGCTCTCTAGTTTGGCTTCTGATTTTAGCAAGCGGCCTAAAGTCTCTGATTTATTCAATCAATTAGAGGCTGGCGTGAGAGCGAAGTTTTTAGAAGAGACACAAGAGTTTCCTCAATCTACGCGAGAAACTCGTGGGCCCTTGGCTGAAAGCATTCGAGAAATTAATAGATTAGCTCAGGAAAAAATTGCGAAAGAATTAAAAGAAATAGAAGCAGAATCTAAGGCTCAATTAACAAAAATTCCTGCGCATCTTTTAGATCTTAATCAAGAAAATATTCGAGCGTTTAAAGCGCAAATAGAAGTTGATAAAGCCTCTGTTCGTGCTGAAATTTTAGCAAATGGCGAAAAGATCATTGCCGCCTTGCGATTAGATTTTAAAGGTGAGCGTTCGAGAATAAGAGACGAGCGTCTTGCGCTGTTAGCAGAGATGCGTCTGGAACTTCCAACGCCGATACAATCACTGGAAAGAGCAGCGCTTGAAGGATCAAAAATTAAATTTTCTTACATTGCGTCAACGCTTGAGATTGGGGATCAAGAATATTTCGACGCCTGCCCTTCTCATGCCAAAGTCGTGGGTGGGTGCTCAGTCAGCTTACCCGCGCATGATTTAAAGCTGGTGAATTTAGGTCGGGATTTTTTAAGGTCGGCTGAGTATCAAGGCCAGTCTTACACTGTATTTTCAATGGGGATTTTGCCGAAGATGGCCTTAAGTCCCATGGATTATTTGAAATTATTTCCAGGGGTTCTCCTTCATGATTTCGTCTCTCCCCTTGCGGGAGAGACAGACCGACTGGCCGCAGGCCTGTTGGGCAGAGAGGGGTATAAATTACCAAAATCACCCTTAATCACAGCCGCAGAAGCCGGAGATTCTGAAGCGAATTTAAAATATATAGACGGCTTAATCAGTGCGGGGGAAGATCTCAATGCTTGTTTACCCAATGGGCTATTTCCGTTGTATATCGCCATTCAAGAATCTCATGTCCAGACCGCTTTGGATTTAATTCAAAAAGGCGCTGGGCGAATTAATTTAGATCTAGTTTTAGATACAGGCATGTCGGTCGTGCATTTAGCGGTGATGCTGGAACTTCAAGAAGTCGCGGAGGCTTTAATTCAGGCCGGTGCGAATTTAACACTCAAAAGAAAATCCGATGGTGCGACGGCATTTCACTTGGCCGTTGAACGAGGCTTAACAGACGTGTGCCAAGCCATGCTCAGCCGTTCTGATAATTCTATTGATGTTGACCAGGCTCTAGAGTCTGGAAAAACAGCCATGCATTTGGCTGTTCAAGCAGGGTATTTAGAGACGGTTAAATTATTAGTAGATGACTGGGGTGCCAATGTTGATCTGGAAACTTTGGATCAAGAAACACCGATTTTAATGGCCCTGAAACAAGTCCACCTGGAGATGGCTGAATTTCTCGCCGCGGAAATTTCTATAAGAGGTGCTCATGAATCCAAAGCTGACTCAGCGCTTTTATTGGCTGCGAAATTAAGACTCTGGTCTGTCGCTGATCTTTTAATTGCTCGAGGTGTTTCGCCGCTTAAGTTAGGACAAGACGGGCGCTCTTATATTTATTATTTATTAGCGCATGGGGAGCTGCAGCGTTATCAAGCTTTAGCTAAGAAACTGGGGCTGTTGCCCCATCTGGAATTTAATGGATCTTCGAGCTTGGCGATTGCTTTATCTCATGGGCATTTGGCATTGGTTTATATGCTGGAGAAAAAAGGCGCTGCTTGGGTTCAGCCCCATTTTTGTCCCTCGATTTCATCTTCGGGCCCGTCTCTCCCACAAGGGGAGAGACGACATCAAGATCAAATGACAGATGCTCAGAGACTTAAAACTTTGCGAATCCGAGCCGATGATCTTGCGTGGCTCAGAAAATACATCGCTGAATTTAAACCCAAGTGGTCAGGTCAAGAGTTTACAAAGCAAATGAAAACCACTCTCAGCTGGGCAGCGTTTTATGGCAGTAAAGCCTGCATTCGAGAAGTGCTGAAATATTTAAAGCCCAATGAATTGGCCTATTTACCTGGAGAGGGCGGTGGACGTCAGCATATTCTTCATCCTTTCTTAGCGGCAGTGATCAATGGTCGGAAATCAGTGATTGATCTGATCGTCCAGCATTCACCGAATGTCTTAAGCGAACGGCTTCAGGAAGCCGGCGAGGTGAGTTATTCAGCAACTCATAAGCTCATAAAATATAACAAAGCCACTCATATCGCCGCGCAGTATGGGCATCACCATTTGTTTAAATATTTTCAAGAGCAGGGCGTGAATCTGTATGAGCATCAAGAAAATTCACCTAATTGGAGTTATGACAATAACGCCTATCGAATCTTGCTGAAGAATAATGATAAGGCTGGGCTAGAAGCGTTATTTAAAATTACTTCTATTCAAGATTGGATCGAACATGGCTGGTTTGAAATTTTAAAAGATATCTTAGAAGCGGATCGCGTTGGGAGATCAGCAGGCTATGACATTTTAAAAGCAATCCCTGTCGAAAAATTAAGACAGCAAATTCTATCTACTAATCAAACTGGATGCGCTCTGGGGGATATTGCTTTAAGTGATGGATTAAAAGCGGCTTTTGAATCTGGCAATCAAGAACAAGTTAAATGGCTGATAACACTCGGGGCGATAGAAAAACATGAAATAAGATTGAATTCATTGAAGGCTCCAACCGAACTGGGGATTGCCCTTGCGACGGCTTTTAAAGCAGATGATCGAGAGGTGATTTCCAGCTTAAAAATAAATCCCTATCTCCGGCTCGAGAAAGATGATCAGGGGCTCACTATTTTTCATCATATGGCGATGTCTGGAGATCAGAAAAAAGTGACCGTTTGGTTTAATTTATTACTACAGCGCATTTTTCCACGCGGGGGTGTTTTAGATGCTTATAATTTTATCAGCAAACTCGGTGGGCCTAGTGCTTTGGATCTTGCGAGCGCCTTGCATCATGCGTGGTTTTTAAAACTGGCTTATGAATATTCTGATCTTAAAAATCAAAATTTTTCAGATGGCTCGTCTTGGCTGCATGTCGCCGTAATCTCAGGGTCTGTGGATCTAGTCAAATTTTTCTTAAGTGCAGGTGTGCCATTAAGTAAAGATTTCCAGCAAAAAACGCCCTTAATACTTGCAGCAGAAATGGGGAGCTTGCCACTGGTTAAATTATTAATTTCAAGTGGAGGTAGTCCTAATCATCAAGATATTTTTGGCAATACAGCCTTGCATTATGCCTTGATCAATAAGCATCAAGCGCTGGCGCTGGAGCTATATATCCACATGAGTGACATCGCGCTTCGAGTCAAAAATAGGCTGGGGCATTCGCCGCTGATGCTTGCCGCTGCTAG
Organism: Francisella tularensis subsp. holarctica; assembly: GCA_945879065.1. Classification (GTDB taxonomy): domain Bacteria; phylum Pseudomonadota; class Gammaproteobacteria; order Francisellales; family CACEW01; genus CAMCUU01. Next base: position 8,861 of record CAMCUU010000003.1, on the reverse strand, counting down.
TGATTGCCTGCCCTTGCTTAGATTATTAAATCCTGGAGATGAATCGCATCGCGTGGATAAAGAGGGAAATACGGCCATGCACCTGGCTGCAGCTTCAGGCTCAACGACCGTGATGCCTGAATTAGTCTCGAATGGATTTGAAGTGGATGCTGTTCGAAGAAAATTCTTGTTCACTCCGCTGCATATCGCCGCAATTGCTGGCAAGTACGAGGCATTCGTATTGTTATTAAATCTAGGGGCCCATGTTCTTAAAAAAGATGCATTTAAAACAACAGCTTTAGAAAGAGCGGTGATGTCCAGCGAAGTACCTCAGCTGGCTCAATTAGTCTGTGGATTGGATGTGGCAACCACTATAAAAATTAAAATAAAAATTTGGTTCGCAGCGGCCATGGGAAATAATTTAGATGTCTTGCGAGAGCTCTTATTAATCAATTTCCCTGTGGATGCCAGAGATAAAAAACAGTCGCGCAGTGCCTTGCATCTTGCCGTCATCAATCAAGCTGATCAGGCGGTAAATTTATTATTAGGAGCGGGGATTGATCGAGAGGCGATAGATTCTAAAGGCAATACAGCGATGCACTTTTCAGTCAAATATCAGGCGCTCTTATCTTTTAGATTGTTGTGTGACATGGGCGTTGAAATAGATCGGCAAAATAAACGAGGGAATACGCCGCTGCATAAAGCGGTTAAAACAGGATCCGTCTTTTTAGCCAAAAAATTATTAAGCCTGGGCGCCAATCCAGAAACTCAAAATAGCCAGATGATGACACCGAAAAGACTGGCGAAGAAAAAAGGCGGAGAGATTTCAGGAGTGTTTGAGCATGCGTGAGTTTAAAAAAGAAGTATTAAAAAAAGCGCAAAGCTTAGATAGAACCAGCCAAGATTTGTTAGAAATTTTTTTTGAAAAACTAGAACAAGTTCGATTAAAAATTTTAAGCAATCCTGAAAAGATTCAGATGGCCAAAATTTATGCTGAGTGTGTTTTTTTAAAAATCAAAGATCCTGATCCTGTCCATGAGGATTTAAATCATCAACCTGAGAAATTTATTCAGTCAGCCTGTGAATTAAAACTTAAAGCCGGCATGGACTGTTTTTTAAAATTATTTGATCTGGAAAATTTAAAATTAATTAAAACTATTTCTGGGTTTATTGGTATTGCAGAAAGATGGGCGATGGAGGCTGAAGCAGGGAGATTTGATTTTGAAATCCCCCCCTCTCTGCCTCCGATGGCTCTGCCATCTTCGGCTGTCTCTCCCGCAGGGGGAGAGACGAAATCAGAAGAAATTGAGCGTGCAATGGGGTCTTTTTTGACACCCACAGAGCTTTTAAAATTTCCTCTTCCAGAAGAAGATCTCATAGAAATCGCCAAGGAATATGAGATTTTTAAACACTATGCAGATATTTATTCCCACAGCCCTTTATCTGTTTTACAAATAGGAATTTCACGTCTTCGAGACAAATTTAAAAAAAATACTCAGCTTCCCTGTGGGCTCAATCCAGAGCACTGCGAATTACTGGCGCTGATTGCCTGTCTTGGGAAATTGAAGCTCGGAAAATTTCCCTATATCGAGCAGGTCTTTGCGATTTTTGCCCTCTTAAAAAATCCAGAAGGTCGGCTGCTGGAAATTAAAACGGGGGAGGGAAAGTCTTTAACCAGTAATTTATTTGCAGCGCTGATTGCGTGCTGTGGGCTTAAAATCAATATGATTACTTCTTCTGAGTATTTAACCGTGCGAGATTACGAAGAATTTAAAGATTTTCATGACAGTTTGGGTGTGACTAGTTTTCATGTGTGTAATAACCGGCATCTGGTTAAACACTATGACCAGGACATTCTTTATGGAACGACTTCAGAGTTTTGTTTTATCTTGATGGGGGACGCACTGAAGCATCCCAAGAAACAACAAATGCCTAGAGAGCCACGCGTTATTTTTATTGATGAAGTCGACAATCTATTGATTGACGCAGCAGGGTCCGCGGCTCGAATTGCCCATACACCTTTTGAGCAAAGGACTTGGATGGTGAAACCCCTGTACAAATTCATGAGTCAATATGCCTCAGCAGAAGAGTATGAAAAAGCCATTAGTAGTGATGAGGGTTGGAAGAAAGTTTTTCTCAAAATAAAACAGGAATTAGCAGAAGCTGAAGACGGCGCTTATGCCGAAACAGCCGGCAAGCTTAAAAATGATGTACTGATGCATGTTTATTTAAAACAAGCCAAAGATGTCTGTTTTGAAAAGACCAGGGGAACGCATTATGTCGCTAAGAAATATACCTCCGGGCCTAAAGTTGAAATCATGGATTTCGAAGACACGGGGGCGCGTCAAACCCACTCTCGTTGGAATGGATTCACCCATATGTTTGCAGAGGTCAAAGAAGGTCTAGAGCCCACATGCCATACCATGACCATGGCTTCGATGTCGAATTTGGCGCTGATCAAAAATTTTGCCTCTGTGCTATTTGGCGTGAGTGGAACGCTGGGAACGTCTATTGAACGAGATGAAATACGAGAAATTTATGGGGTGGACTGCTTTGATATTCCAACTCATCAACCCTGTCTTAGAACCACCCTGGAGCCAAGGCTATGCATGACTAAAGAGGCGCATTATTCAGAAATTTTATTAGAAATTAATAAAGCTTTAGGGCTCGGACAGGCTGTTTTAGTTTTGTTTTTAAGCATTGAAGCCACACAACAATTTTCTGCGTTTTTAAAATCGAAGAGTCTGATTCATCAATTGCTGAATGACGATCAAGACGAGCCCAAAGAGGTGATTATTGGGAGAGCGGGATTACCTAGAACGATTACCATCGCGACCAATATTGCGACACGGGGGGCAGATATTCGTGGTTTATATAAAGTCATTAAAACTTTTTTTGAAAACCATGAGCGTGTTGGGCAGCAGGCAGATGGTCGAGTGGCAAGACAGGGTAATCCAGGTGAAGTTATTTCTGTTTTATCTATGGAAGATCGTCTGATTCAAAGACTGATTCCAGAGGAGACCGAAAGAGCGCTCTTAGCTAAAGAGCCAAATTGGTTTCAAATTTTAAAAACATTAAGACAATCTCACACAGCATTAGCGTCTCGCTCTCGTCAAATCAAATCCATTCAAGATGCGGCGATGTATGAAGGGTTTAAGCGTTTTGAAGTTTTTTTAAAAAGAGTTTATTTAGCTTTTGATGCCATTGATCTTGAAAAATTGGCGGCGCGATGTGAAGCGCTTGTTCTGAAAGATTTAAGCGGGTCGGTCATGACGACCAGCAATCATCATTACCTTTATTTTGTCTCTTGGGCGAGAAGTTTGATTCAGATTCAAGAGAAAAATAGGACGGCGGAAATTAAAATAGAGACGGATTGGCTTTCTTTTTTAAAGGCCCTTAAAAAAACGTGTCTAGCCCATATCCAAGAATCTTGGGCCGATATTTTTACGGCAGTCTCTGATCTTCAAAATCAATTGAAACGACTGGCTATGAAAAAAGAGGGCTTGTTTAAAGAGGCTTATCAAGGGGTTCTTTTTGATGAACTATTCGGGTTATATGGTGACATGTTTAAAGAGTACACCCGGCCTGAACTGCGTTTTTCTATGATCTTGGCGGAGGTGATGAACTTACCTAGAGACTATTTCATAGAAGACTCAATGCACATTAAAAGTGAAGCACAGCGTCAGTGGAAACGGGAAATTAAAAGCCATTACCAAAGAGGCGCTTATTGTTTTGCCGGTGGGATCTGGGAGAAAGCTGAAAAAGAAGAGAGCGTCTTGGGGTCAGTAGGGTTTGATTTGTTTGCTTGATAGAAAAAAATGTAAAAAAATTGCTTTGACTTTGTGTAGCATGCGCACTGATTTTTTTATTAAAAATATTGAGGGATAGTTTCAAATGGACTTCACACAAGTCATGGGCCTATTAAAAAACGCGAGTTTGTATGATCTTTATCGGTTGCAAGTCGCTTTAAAAAATCAGATGGAAGACCCAGAGAAAATTCATCAGGCTCGACATTCTTTTGCCGTCGGGGATATGGTTTCTTATTTCAATGGCAGGACTAATTCGCTATCGCAAGGCCTGGTTTTAGAGAAAAACTTAAAGAAGGCTGTAATTAAAGATGTCGTAGATAATGGGACTTGGAGTCTGCCTTATTGCATGATTAATCTTTCTGGCAAAGACAGTGATATTAAGTCTCAGGGTCGAGAAAAATTAAGCAAAAATAATCTAAAAGTTGGGGACTTAGTGGGCTTTGACTATGAGGGTAAAAATTACTCGGGTGTAGTTAGTAAATTAAATTTTAAGACGGTGAGTTTAACAACTAGAGATTCTAAAAATTATCGCGTGCCGTATGGAATGTTATTTAAAATCATGGAAGGTGAGTGTGAGCAGGCGGTGCAAGGTGATTGGGTTTTGATTGAGGGTTAAAAGAGAAAATTGAATGGCTTTAGATAAAAAAATTGCATTTTTAATTAGTTATTGTAAAATCCTATTATCCTAAATTAGGAATTAATAAGAGCAGGTGTCTTATGTCAGCAAGTCCAAATTTTCAAGCCATTAAACAAGTCGGCCTAAATGGTCAAATTTCTCTTGGGAAAGAGTTTGCAGGTAAGCAAGTGCAAATCTCTAAGATGTCTGATGGTTCTTTATTAATACAGCCTGGGCAGTTCATTCCGGATAATGAGCGCTGGCTTCATACAGAAGCGAATCTGAAGAGACTTGAAAAGGCTCTTGATTGGGCTGAAAGTCATCCTCGTCGTGATAACTTTGATGAAATTGCAGAGCGCATAGAAAAAAATGGCAAGTAAGGACCCATCTACAATTTTGATTGATATGAATATCCCTGATTTTCAAGATCAACTTTTTTCTTTAGAGAAAATAGAACAGCGTGCTTTGCTCAATACGTTACGTAAGATGAAAAAACTGACTTGGGATTCACTTTATTTAGACAAAGGCATCCGATGGGAGTTGATTACATCACGGAAAACAAAAATGGGTTCGGCACTTTATTCATTTAGGTTCTCTAAAAAATATAGGGGCATCGCTTATAGAGCGGATCAATACATTGTATTGCTTGATTTATGTCCGGATCATGACAGCGCATACGATTGATTTTTATATATAAATACTAAATCAGATAATGTGTGTTATGTTAAATTAATAAATGCATTACCATAAATTCCAACACAAATATGCTGGGTATCTCTAATTCAGCCCTGAGCTTCTTCTTTCGGTAAATTGTCCTGTGAAATATTTATGCAAAATGCTGGAAAGCAACGTTTGATAGGGCAACCCTTCTTGCATAGCTACTTCCTTAGCACGAAGATAATCATTCTCGCTCATCCGTAAACTAACACGACTTGTTTTGTTCCCTGCCGCTTTAAACAGGCTGGTTAAACGAGCGACTTCCGCTTGGCTATTGGGAATTGGTTCTAACTTTCCTTCTTCAAAAGCATTTAGAATGTCCTGCTCTTCTTGATCTAGTTGATACTTTTTCATTTTTTTCCCCTTTTTGATAAATAGGTTTTAGTTGCTTTTCGGCTTGGGAACGCAGTTTTTAAAAAAATATGATCTTCAGATTCAACAAATGGGACCAGTACAATGTACGAATCAATATCAATCACCATTACATTTTGGTGTGCATATTTTGGATTACTATGAGGAATAATTTCCAAAAGATGTCCTGTATCGATCGCAGTATAAATGCGCTCAAAGCTAAGGCCACGCTCCTCTTGAAGCTTTAAGTTTTTTTCTGGATCCCAATCGATACGCTTTTCAAGCATTAACTTTTCTTTTTAACTTAAATTTGTGTCTTTTAGCATACATTAGCATGCTCTGTGATGTCAATAATTCTCTAGTTCATTTAATTCTTGCTTTAGGTTATTGAGGTCTAAGAGTATTTGCTTATATTTTTGTGCCTGTTGCTCACAGTGAGCAAATTGCTCTGCGGAATCTAATATCCCCCAATCAATCGCTTCTTGCTTTGTTTTTGCTACAAAGCCGCCACCAAGCATAAAACAGCTCTTAAAAATTTTTTCATAGTATTTTGGATCTAAGCCATATTCTGCGTCATAAAATTCGGTTTCTGATGGTCGAGAACCCCAACTCGTAACTTTAACTTTTTTGATCTCTGAAGATCCCGATTGAACGCGATACCCATAGTCCTGATCAATAAAGTTAATTTCGCTCATATAACCCTACAATTTTTCGATTTTTAAGGTCTCGCAAAGACAAATGCACATGCTCCGCAAAACTATCGATCAGCTGATGCTGATTTTCATCCTGGAATTGCTGGTGCAAAAGGTTCGTCAGCAAAGTCTCAACGGCTCTTAATAAGAGCTCTGAGGTTTGAAGAGATTGTGGAAGATCTAGAAGATGTTTGTATAAAGACAAATACAATTTTTGTCCTAAGTAATTCATCCCTGAAGGGACATCATGATCTTCTATCTCAGAAACAGAATAAGATCTTTCTGAATGTAAGAGCTCCGTGACATGGTCTAATCCCTTTTGCTTAGCACTGACTTCCATGAAAGACCATAGATTGGCGGCAGAGGTTGGATCCTGCACATTTTCAATTTCAATCACTGAAGAAACAATGCCAAGCAATAAAATTTTTAGCTTTAGTTGGCGTTCTTTATGATCCTGATATTGACCAGAATAATCTTGAATATGAGCAACAGCTCCGGCCATTGCGACTAAAAAATTTTCATCGATTTCTTTTGACATATTTTTTTAAACTTAAAAATTAATGTGGCTTTTTACAAGAGTAATCTTTCAAAAACAAGGTCTTCATAACCACTATTTTTTATCGATATATTTTTAATTATTTTCACGCCCCCTTGCAGCAACACTCTTAGCGTAAGAATGCATCAACTTATAAATATGGTCACGATACAGGCCCACCATAGGCAACCCATATTCAAAATACATCCCTTCGTCAGGGGACTTACGATCAAGATGAGAAAAATAGCCGATCAACCAGCCTATCTGGATCGCCATTTGATTAATGACATAGTGATCAGAAAGGCCATTTAATTCCTTCCTCCATTTTGCGCACTGCTTTCCTCCCATAAACAGCATGATCTTTGTCAGTATTTCTACGGGGCATAGGAAGTCTTTCAGCTCTGGTGGACGAAATGTTTTAGAATAAATCTTTCGATGTGTATTTAATTCTTCAAACATATCCATCACTACACGCCCAAGTCGTAGGGTTTGAACAATGATACTTCCTGGGGTTATTTCACGAAGTTCTTTTAAATGCTCTTGCTTCTCTGCCTGACTCTTGGCCGTCCTGTTGACGGGGTACTGATTAAAATACTGATAAGCCGCATGTGCCTGATGCTTAATGAGCTCTATGACAAAGGGCTCTAACTTCACGGCCTCATGGACGGTATGCAGCGCAGTGATCGTACCAAGATAAGCACAAAGATACGCAACCAGAAATTCAGGCGTTTGGATTAACCGCTCTTGTTCAAGCGAAGCCTTCAAAATATCCAGAAAATCACTGCTGTTTTTCATGGTCCCATATTCAAGATCTGAGAGTAAGAAAAAGCAGTCATCTTCATCTCTGCTCTCAAGTTTTTTGTAATCCACCCCAGTTAACATGGGTGCTTCGTACGAAATCATGGCGACCTCTTCAATATTTAATTAAGAAAAATTACAAGCAATGATTATTCATTCTCTCTTCTAAATAGCTATTCAATTCTGTTGAGACAATAAGAGAGGCTTGAGACCTATCTGGCCACGATTTCATAACTAAGCCTTCTCCAGCCAGCTCTCCATTGATACTGATTTCTCTTTCAAAGCCAACGATCCAAGTCGGGACATTCATCTCCTGCATAGGCGCATACATTAATCTTGCACAGTCCTCTAGTTCTGCCTGAGTTTCTGCATTTTCTGCAAAAATTAATAAAGCACTTGGCTTGCCACACTGATGACATGGCATAATTTTACTTTTAATCGTGTGCATTGTTTTAGGCGATTCATAGACTCTGTGCGGCTGATCAGTCTGTCCAAAAATAAAATTCATTCTCGCTATAAGATCCTCAGTAATAGGTTCTAAAATGGATTTTCTTTGTGCTGTCATGGGATCCTTTGGATCTCCAGCGACCTCACATACAAATTGAGAAGTATTATTTGAGTTTGACACAACCACTAACCGGCCTAACTCTCCCATTTGGCTATGCCTAAATACATAAGCCAGCGAACCATCCACCAACATTAACTTTTCAAAACTAATTTCTTTCGGAAGATTAAATGGCCCTGTTTGCTTCATCTTTTCCGTCAACTTACTTCTGTCCATTCAATAGCTACCCATCACTGAAATTTATTTTTAAAAAATTTTTATATATTCATAACCCAAGCGAAAACATTCCAAAAAGTATGAAATGCTAAAAAAACTTAGAATAAATAAAAAAAATTGATGGGTCATCTTATAAAATTCAGTGAATTGATGCACTGAAAAAATCATTAAAAAACTCTTTTTTAAAATGGCATCAGCTTGAATCCCTAAGCTACTGGCCTACTTAAAAAGAGCAGCATCTTCACCAGTGGCAACAACAGGCTTTTGTCCTGCTGTCACCGCCACTCCAATCCCATGAGATGCGCCTGCAAAAGCCAATGAACAGGCATGACTAACAGGTGGTGACGTTACTTCAGCTACTTCCAGCTCTCTTGAGAAAACTTTAGACCTCACGGTATGCATTAAATCTAAAGCCACCCAAGGCTGATCAGAAACGGTAATTGTCAAAGAAGTTGTCGCCTCAAGTTTTTAAATTTTTTCTATGAAGCCATCAGTTCCTCCTCTGTTTTTCTAGTTTTATTTTTTCTGTCTGGGTTCAGGGTCACGACTTCAGCGATGTCCCAGTTGCGTGTATTTTTTGACC
>CAMCUU010000002.1 GCA_945879065.1 Francisella tularensis subsp. holarctica | reverse complement strand
TGCAAAACACATAAAGCACAGGGGGTTTGGTCTAGAAAATATTGAAAATACAAAGCCAATAAAATACTGGCTAAGGAAATTAAAAAGCCGGTTAAAAAATACAATCTAAAAAAATAGTTCGTCACTATAAAAATCCTTTTTTATTAATTAATAATTTAACTAGCACTGAGAATTTTTTTATACACGGGGGTAATCAATCGATAGTTTTCACTGATTTTTTCTAAATAATCTTTTTCAATCAGCGATGAGAGAATTCTTGAAATAGACCCTGTCGGCATTTCTGTTTTTCTCGCAGTCTCTGCAGAGTAAATAGCTGAGCCCTCATGAGTGGCAATATAAATCATGAGTCTTTTTTGATTATTAGACAAAGAAGAAAAATCTTTGATCAAATCACTACGTTCTTCTTCTACGACGCGATCCCAAGCCTGATTTATATCTGACAAAGTCGGGGCTTCTTCACACAGAGAACAAAGCACATCGCAAAGATAATTCACATAGTAGGGATGTCGCTCACTCAGACTCATAATTTTATCAAAAACAGCGGGCTCTAAAGACTGACCCCAAATAGCTTTAAAGGCTTTATTTAAATGAATCTTATAGTGATCCTCAGTGATTCGATCTAAGACCAATTTTCGACAAAGTTTATATAAAGGCCGGCGCTCATCTTCGAACATGGTTTTTAATAAATGCGGATTACTCCCAGAGAAAATAAAAGCTAAATGCTGTGTTTCTTGAGCCACACTTCGAATAGCGCCTTCAATACTCCGACCGTTTTCTATAATTCCTACTTCTTGAAATTCATCTAATAAAAAAACAGCTTGTTTATTTTTTTCTTTTAATAACTTTTCAAGAATCATCAAGGCTTCAGCGACATTTTCAGCAGGACTACTGTTGTCCATAAACGTCAGTTCCAATTTAAAATATTCAGAACCCATGGCTAATTTTGGCTGTAATTTTTTGGCATATTTTTTAATAATTAACATTAATTTTTCAGATGCTGAACCCATCGATTTATTAATTAAATCAATCACGCCATTAATAATAATTCGCTCTGCATCTTTATCAGTCACTGCCAAATGAAAGTCCATTTTGGCCCAAGCACAGTCTATTTTTTCAAAAGCGCGTTCACACAAACTAGATTTTCCATAACGACGAGGCGCCACTAAAAAAGTGTGTTTTCCATTCTCAATATGCCCAATCAGCTCTTTTGTTTCTTCTGTTCTATTACAAAAAGCTTCCCCATAAGCCTTACCTAAAGGGAATATTTGTCTGGGCTTGAGCATAATTTTAATACCTTGATTTTATTAAAAATAATTTAACTTATTGAATATAAAAGCAAAAATAACATATTTTTTAAAACAATGCAAAAATGCATCATGCACCGACGCATCATGCACCAGTGCATCATACATATTTGCATCATGCACCGATGCATCATGATTTTCACTTATTCTGTTATCCTCAGCGCCTTATTTTTACCCCTTCAAAAATCTGGATTTTTTAATTCATGCTCCAGCGCTTATTAATTACTCAATTTCGCAATTTATCTCAGCTTGCTATACAGCCCAGCCCGAAATTTAATTTAATTACAGGCCCCAATGGCTCTGGAAAGACTTCTATTTTGGAAGCCATTTATTTTTTATCCCATGGCCGGTCTTTTAGAACGCAGAAAATAATCAGATTGATTCAAGAGTCTCAAAAAGACTTCACTTTATTTGCCGAACTTTCCCAGCAAAATAATGTTTATCAACTGGGTACTTTTCGAGATCTAGATGGCGAATCCAAGCTGAAAATTAATGGCCAGACCGCTCAGAGCCATGTCCCTGCTGCGAAACTATTACCCAGCTTATTAATTAACCCAGAGTTATATTCTCAGTTTTGGCAAAGCAGTAGTTTAAGACGCGCCATTTTAGACTGGGGTTTGTTTTATCAAGAACCTGATTTTATTCACACCTGGCAGCAGTTTTCGAGAGTTTTAAAACAAAGAAACGCCCAATTAAAACAAACCCAATATTTAAATATCTGGGATGAATCTTTCACTCAACTTTCTGAAAAACTAGATCTTTATAGATCCCAATATTTTTTAAAATTATTAGATTTAATAAAATTATTTTTAAAAGATTTTCTAGATACCCATCATATTCAAATCAGCTATTACAGGGGCTGGGCCAAAGACCAAGATTTATTAACCTGCTTACAAAATCACACCCAGCAAGACCAGCAATTAGGCCACACCCATTTTGGTGCGCATCGAGCAGATATAAAAATTCGAATTCATCAGGGCAATGCCCAAGATATTTTGTCCCGGGGTCAGCAAAAACGATTAATTACCAGTATTAAATTGGCTCAGGGCGAATTATTTGAAACTAACACTCAGCAAAGCTGTATTTATTTATTAGATGATCTCAGCTCAGAGCTAGATCAAGAAAATAAACAGGCTCTAATTAACAAGCTGAACCAGATGTCTTCCCAGATATTTTTAACTAGTTTAAATCCAGATTATTTTGAGCTGGAAGGGGCGCAACAAGTTAATTTATAGAAAGCTAGAATTTTGTTTACATCAATTACTTGACCGTATAAAATGTTTACAAAGTAATTTTTATACAAATAATCTTTAAAAACCCGGAGAATTCTTATGAGCCACGTTATTTCAGCCCGACTACAAGACGATCTTTTTGAGTCTATTGAGAGCATTGCAAAAACTCGAAATCGCAAATTTTCTGAAATTATTCAGGAAGCTTTGGAGCATTACATCAATGAATTGGCAGATTACAGCATCGCCTTAGACCGGCTTCACAATCATACGGATGTGATCATTGATGAAGATGAATTAACTCGCCGTCTTGGCTGGAAAAAATAAGATGGCCTATGCACTGAAATTTAAAGCATCCGTCGAAAAAGATTTACGAAAAATAGGACAGAAAGAAGGTGCCCGGATTCTTGAAGATATTGCAAAAAAACTAGCCAAAGACCCCAAGAAAGGCATTCCACTCAAAGGCAGTAAGAATGAATTATGGCGTTATCGAGTGGGCGATTATCGAGTGATTTATAGTTTTAACGATGAAGAACTCTGGATTCTTGTCGTTCATATTGCTCATAGAAAAGAAGTTTATCGCTGATAATTCCAATCGCTTCTCATCGCGCGCTGGCGCCAGTTCTGATAAACTTCGCCGCTTTTTAAAATCCTTCAAAATCTTCCCAAATGGAGTTCACTGTGACGATGTCTGATAGCGCGACTGATAGTCCTATTTCCCCTGCTGCAAATATCCCCTCGACTAATTTAAACACCCCCAATCTTGCGACTTATAACGCTTCTAGCATTCAAGTCTTAGAAGGCTTAGATGCCGTCAGAAAGCGCCCCGGGATGTACATCGGTGATCCTGATGATGGCACTGGATTACACCATATGGTTTTTGAAGTCGTAGATAACGCCATCGACGAAGCCCTGGCCGGTCATTGCGATCGAATTACAGTGACGATTCATAACGACGAATCTATTACCGTCACAGACAATGGCCGTGGCATCCCAGTAGATATGCATGAAAAAGAACAGCGTTCTGCCGCAGAAGTCATCATGACCATTCTGCATGCCGGCGGTAAATTTGATAACAATGCCTATAAAGTCGCCGGTGGTTTACACGGTGTCGGGGTTTCTGTTGTTAATGCTTTATCTGAAGAGCTGGAATTAATCATTTGCAGAGATGGCAAAAAGCATTACCAGCTATATCACTTAGGTAATCCAGATAAGCCTTTAGCAGTGATTGGTGAGTCTAATGAAAAAGGGACCAGTGTGAGATTTAAACCATCTCATAAAATATTTTCGAATATTTTAATTTTTAACTATGACACTTTGGCTAAAAGATTAAGAGAGCTCTCTTTCTTAAATTCTGGCGTCCATATTATTTTGACTGATGAGCGCGGTGAAGGCCGTCGTGATGAATTTAAATACGAGGGTGGAATCAAAGCTTTTGTCGAGTATTTAAATACGAATAAAACACCCGCTCATCCAACCGTTATTAATATCACCGGTGAACAAGAAGGCGTGATTGTTGAAGTGGCGCTTCAATGGAACGATGGCTTTTCTGAAAATTTTTTTTGCTATACCAATAATATTCCCCAAAGAGACGGCGGTGCGCATTTAACAGGTTTTAGAGCAGCGCTTACTAGAACCTTAGGTAATTATATTGACCATGATGGTGCAGCAAAAAAATTAAAAATTACGACTTCTGGCGATGACTCTCGCGAGGGCCTAACGGCTGTTCTTTCCGTCAAAGTTCCAGATCCTAAATTTTCTTCGCAAACTAAAGATAAATTAGTCTCTTCTGAAGTCAGACCCATTGTTGAATCTTTAGTTGCTGAAAAATTAAATAATTTCTTACAAGAACATCCCTCAGAAGCCAAAGCTATTACGGGCAAAATGATTGATGCCGCGAGAGCCCGTGAAGCCGCTCGTAAAGCGCGTGAAATGACCCGAAGAAAAAGCGCTTTAGATATTGCAGGCTTGCCAGGAAAATTAGCGGACTGCCAAGAAAAAGACCCGGCTTTTTCAGAGCTCTATTTAGTCGAAGGAGATTCTGCAGGCGGTTCCGCCAAACAAGCCAGAGACAGACGCATGCAGGCCATACTTCCCCTAAAAGGCAAAATCTTAAACGTCGAAAAAGCGCGTTTTGACAAAATGATCAGCTCACAAGAAGTCGGGACTTTAATTACAGCCCTGGGCTGTGGCATTGGTCGTGACGAATATGATCCTAATAAAACCAGATATCACAAAATTATTATCATGACTGACGCTGACGTAGACGGTTCTCATATTCGAACTTTATTACTCACTTTTTTCTATCGCCAAATGCCTGAACTCATAGAGCGCGGGTATATTTATATTGCCCAGCCGCCGCTTTATAAAATCAAACGAGGCAAGCAAGAGACTTATATCAAAGACGACTCGGCTTTGAATCAATATTTATTGCAAATAGCGCTAGATCAAGCCGCTTTTTTCTCAACGCCAAATACACCGGCTATCACTGGATTAGCGCTAGAAAAACTAATTCAGAATTATCAAAACACAGAGAAAATTATTCATAGACTCTCTCGATCTTATCCAGAGAAAATCTTGAGATTATTACTGGAACATCCTTTGGCGAATTTAAATCAAGAAAGTTTAAATACTTGGGCGAATTTAATTCAGCATAAATTAAGCAATCCCATTGACCCCCGAAATAAATGGCTGATTAAAGTTCAGAACGCCGCGCCTGTTTTGAGCTCAGATTTAAATCCGGATTTAAATCCAGAAATAAAACCAGAAATTAAAATAGATTTAATTTCTCATGGTGTTCATAACGAATATATTTTGGGTGAATTGTTTTTCAAATCTCATGAATTCAAAGAAATTCAACAAGTCGCCAATGCTTTAAATGGCCTGGTGATTCCAGAGCAGTCTTTTATTCAAAGAGGCGAGCGAAAACTAGCAGTGAGTTCTTTTATTCAAGTGATTGATTATTTACTCGCCGAAGCCAAACGAGGCCAGACTGTCCAACGCTATAAAGGCTTGGGAGAGATGAACCCTGATCAATTATGGGAAACCACGATGGATCCTGCAGTAAGAAGACTATTGCGTGTGAATATTGCAGACGCCGTCGCCGCGGATCAGTTGTTTACTACGCTGATGGGCGATCATGTCGAGCCACGTCGAAACTTTATTCAAGACAATGCCTTGAGAGTCATGAACCTAGACGTGTAATTTCTGCTTTCCTGATCTATATCCGCCCTCTTTTTCTGCCTTATCGTCTCTCCCCTCGCGGGAGAGACAGGCCGAAGGTTTACCTGAGGACAGAGAGGGGGGGGCACCTTCTACTCAATCATTTTTTAAATAACCCCTGACTTTCAGCACAAAACACTATATAAACCGCGCTTTTTCAAGCGGGGTCTATTAAATTTATGCATAAAAATTATGGCACTACAGATAATCCAGATAATCCAGATAATCCAGATAATCCAGATAATCCAGATTTAGAAGCAGGACTATTAAAATCAGAAGCAGCAGGTACAGCTGTTCAAATTCCAGCTCCAGCTCAAATTTCAGCTAAAAAACCCATCCCGATTACTCTGAGCACTTATCTCATACTCACATTCACTTTCGGCGTGGCTTATGGAACTAGTTCCTATGTCTCAGCCAGTAAAAACAATGGCCCGGCTATTGCCATTTCTGCCGCCATAGCTAGCGCTTCCCTTAATATTATTCTCACGGCGATTAACATCATTCCAGAATTCGCTGATCTTTGGGAAAGGGCTAAAAAAACAGCCGCCCAAATCAAAAAAGACAAGGGGCTTAAGAATCAAGATTTAAGCTATTGGACTAAAAATACCCTGCTTTTACTACTAATTTTACAATTCTCTTCTCCCGCTTCCGGGACGCTCTCTGCCGGATTCAATGCCGCTTGTCAGACCCTCGCAAGCCACGCAAAATCAAAAATAGCCATCCATCTGATCCACTATTTAACTTATCTCTCTCAACCGGTTAAATGGGTCCAGACTTTTTTCTTAACTTATGATTTATACAAATTTTTACATAAAGCTTTAATTGCAAAAGAAGTCGTTGAACAAATAGAAGCTGAAAAACCAGAGGATCAATACTCTTTCAAATCGCTACGCCAGAAATCATGGTCCGAAAAACTAAACTTAGAAAAAATTTACTGTCTCTTTAATATTGCTGCCTGTGTCTCGCTCATGTTCAGCGACACTTTTGCACCTGGACCCGCCATTGCAGGTTTTTATCAAAATAATTCAAAAGATTGGATGGATAAGATAATGCTTATCACTTGGGTCTGCCCCCAAATTTTAACTAATCAATGGGGGGCTGCTGCTCTTAATCTTGTCCCACTACTTTTGAATTATCGATTAGCCCAAGAAGGCCTCGATGCTGTGTTTAATTTAATCATTCGAACAGGCCAGAATATTTATAAAATAAAATCCTGGGAAGCTTTCGGTTCATTCTTCAAAAACTTGGTGATTGATGGAGCCTTAGGCACTTATATTTTCATGACGACGTTTAATTTATTAGAAGTCGCCAGCAGTGATCCCAAAGGGGATAATTATGGCAATCAAAATTTTATGAAAACTATGCTCATGCTACTGCCTGCAGTCGCTTATGCCTGTAACGCTCAGGCTTATCCGACTTTGCGGGTCTGGGCTGATCTGGGGTATCAAAAGATTTCAGAGTCTTGCCTAGTTACCTATTTCAAGACTTGCTGTGCCAAGAGCCAGACAAGCTCTAGAAAATACCCAGTGACTGGAACTGCGACAGCTTTATTAGCTGGGCATCGATCTACGGTCACTGTAAGAGATCGCGCTAACAGCTTAGGCAGCCAGGGCACTGGATTTAGTACGGGCCAACCTGGGCTCAGGCTATAAGCCCCTACCCCCACAAGCTGACTTTAAAAAGATTGTAAAAAATACGGGTGAATTGATAACTAGTAGAAAAATAAGGGAATCTGTCTAATTCCTTCCCACAACTTCCGGTCTAATTTAGACCGCAGTGTGATTTTCTCATCATCCACTTTGACTCAGTGAGTGATGTTTTAATCCTGATTTTATTGCTCTGGACGTCATCCTCCTTAGACGTCCTGAGTAATAAATAATAAAAATAAAATAAAAAAATAAAAAACTTAGAACCCCCATCCCATAACAAGAGAGAGTGTTTGATGATGAGAGAAATAAGCAAAAACCAGGCCCTAAAAACCATCAAAATTATTGGTACTGTCGGGCTTAAAGATAATTCATCTTTGCTTTGTGAAATCCCCCAAAACCTAGCCAGGAATATTGAAATAAATTCCCAGGGTCAGATAGACGCCATGGACTTAATTAAATTAATTCGACGGGCTTATATTCAAGATTTAAATCAAGAAAGATCTCAAGAAAGATCTCAAGATTTAAATAATCATATAAAAATGCAAAATTTTTTATATGCCATGATTTTTGATGCTACAAAAGCCATTGATACTAATCATGATATTAATCAGCAGGATGCCCAGCGGGATTTTTGTATTTTCCCCAATCAATTTCCTAAAAAAAACCAGCAACCCATGCCGCTTCAAGATAATAATAATAATAATAAATCTGGGAGCGCCTCATGGAATTAAGTTTTTTAAATGCTCACAAAGAAGAACTTTCCAGTCGCTGTTACCGAACTTTTATGAAAGAGACCGACTGTAAAATTAGTTTATACATGCCAACGGATATGATCGAAGATTTGCAATATAAAGCCGATGCGATGAGCGTTCATTTTAATAATCTTGTTTTGCAAATCTTGGCCCGAAGACTGGACCAATCTCAGGCGCAAATCGAAGAACAAAGAGCCTGGCAAACGCGAGAAGATTTAGGAATTCCCCATGAAGTTTGTAGCCAAACTTCCTACGCTTTATCTTAATTTTTTAACTAATCTTTTAACTCATAGCGATCCATAAGCTTTGCCAGTACAATCCGGCGCTTAAAAATTTGCCCCGAAATCACAGGTTTTATTAATACTTATGAACACCAGTCAGTCTATCCATTCCAATAATTTTAATAATAATTTTAATAACTCTGGAAATTTAATTCCTTGCGATTTAATTATTTCTGCCCCCTGGATTATTCCCATGAGTGCTGAAAATTCTGACAATAAAAATTCAAAAAAATATTTAAAAGACGCAGCTTTAGTGATTAAAAATGGCAAAATTTTAGACCTAGATACCCAAGATCTTATTTTTAAAAAATATGAAGCTCAAAATTTAATTAATAAACAAAATCATGTCTTACTTCCTGGCTTTATTAATAGCCATACCCACTTGGCCATGAGCTTATTAAAAGGCGTGGCAGATGACCTGCCCTTAATGACCTGGCTCAAAGACAATATTTGGCCGGCTGAAAGTGCGTTTGTAAGTAAAGAATTTGTAAAAGATGGCGCAGCGCTTGCCCTCTTAGAATCTATTCAAGGCGGTGTAACTTGTGTGAATGATATGTATTTCTATGCCGAAGAGACGGCAAAGATTATTCACCAGGCTGGCATTCGCGGCTTTGTCTCTAACTCTATTTTAAATATTCCCATGCCCTGGGCTCCGACTTTAGAAGAGTGTTTTCTCAAGGCTGAGCAGATTTGCGAGCAGGTGAAAAATTATGACTTAGTGGGCGCGACAATTGCGCCGCATGCGCCTTATACCAATGATTTAGAGAGCTTAAATAAAGCTAAATTACTCGCCGAAAAATTTAATACCCCCATTCATATGCATGTTCAAGAAACAGAGTCTGAAGTTCAGCAACATGATTTGCTGTATCAACAACGCCCTTTAGATACTTTAAATCAGCTGGGCATGCTCTCGAAAAAACTCATGGCAGTTCACATGACCCAAATTTCTGAGTCAGATATACAACTTTTAAAAAATACGGGGGTTTCTGTGATTCACTGTCCTGAATCCAATATGAAATTAGCCTCTGGCGCCTGCCCCGTAGACACCCTCTTAAAAAATAATATCAATGTCGCGCTAGGCACTGACGGCTCCGCGTCGAATAATAATTTAGATATGTTTGGCGAAATGCGATCCGCCAGTTTTATGTCCAAGTTAATTAATCAAGATCCTGAAAGTCTCTCGGCTTATCAGCTCTTACAAATGGCGACCATTAATGGCGCCAAGGCTTTAGGGATAGAAAATACGACAGGCTCTCTAGAAATTAATAAATCAGCTGATTTTATTGCCATTGATCTTTCGGACCCAGCCACTCAGCCGCTTTATAATCCTATTTCCCAGCTCGTTTATGCCGCTCATGCCCATCAAGTGACGGACTCTTGGGTCGCTGGAAAATTAATTATGGAAAATAGAAAAGTTTTAAACTTAGATGCTGAGCAGATTTTAAATCAGTCAAAAATCTGGCAAGAGAAAATTTCTAAGTTATTAAAACTTGAATAAATCAAAAATTTAAATTTAAACCTTCGAGAATCCCTATAAATCAGGAAATCTCCTGGCTTTTTTAAGCTTTTTTTAAGCCTTCACGAGGATGCTTCGGGCGTTTTAGAAAATACAAAAATTAATAAACAAAAAAAGGATAATCACTATGTCAGGTGAGCTAAGTGCATTTGCTGGAGCTGGAGCTGGAATTTCAAGACAAGCTTTAGAACTAGTTGAATTAATAAAAAGATTTAATTCAAGCGTTGAGCAATTTAAGTTTAAGTTATCCAAGAAATTTACTTTCCCTAAGACTGGACCTAAGACTGGACCTAAGACTGGCCCTGAGACTGCCCCTGAGAGCATCACTAAAATTGAATTAGTCTTATGGCAAGAGGCTAGTGTTTGCCTAGATCAAATAAGATCTTATCTTTTAAGTCTCGGTGAAGATTTAATCATTCCAGAGCCACTTAAAAAACCTTCGATTTCTTTAATCTCCCCAAGTTTTTTAGACTCTTTAGACTCTTCAGTTTTATTAAGCCCTTTAGATAGTTTAAATAAAAATTTTGAAGATCTTTGCCATGTGTTAACTAATTCGAGTGTGTATTCTAACTTTCATATCAGCAAGCCATTGATGCAAGATTTAGCGGACTACATTGACCCAAAAAAAGAAGCTGAACAAGACAATCGAAAAGCTCAGATTTTGAAACGCTTAGAAATACATGCCTACCATCAAGAGATGCTATCGGCTGTTAAACATCCTGGTTTTGTAGATCTCTCTCGTTTAGAGCAATTTATTCCCACGGTTCAAACAGAAGAAGGAATAAGACAATTAAGATTTACGTTTTTACCCAGCGCTGAAGTTTTTAGTAATATTGTCACTGCTGATCAGTCATTACTTTGGTCCACGATACTTAACTTAGTCACCAATGCTGGAAAATACGGAGATCAAGTCGAACTTCCATCGCTTCAAACAGATAAAATTGGCAAAAAATATCTGGCTGTTCCTGTCATTTTTTCTTGTGAGACCAGTACGGATGCGACTGGAAAATCAAGCACCCGAATAACCGTCAAAAATCATGGGGCTTTACCTATTGAAAAAGCTGAGCAACTACGGGGCGTCTTTGCCAACCAAGAAGATTCCCGTGTCGTCACGCCGAGTCGTGGGGGAAAAAGTTCTGGCCGTGCCTTAATAGAACTGATCAAAGAAGGAGCCAAGTTGAAACTACACACTCTCAGGGAAGGCGATCAGCCTTATGTAACCGTCAGTTGTGAAGTTCCTCCTGTCAAAGAAGAAGATTTAGAAATCCTGAGAAAAAATTTACCCAGCACACCCCCTGATTCTTTATCTGGGTTTTCCAGCGGTGATGACTCAAGACCTGAATCGGCAAGAGCCACTGGAAAAAAAATTCATTTATTAGCCGTCGATGATGATCAAGCGACCGGCTTGGATCTCTTAGAGCCTCATCTGAAAGCTTTATTGGTAAAAGACCTGAACTGGTCTATCGAAGTCACAACAGCAACGTCCTATGAAGATCCCAAAGCGACGGCCTGGTGCGAGCTAGAAACTTCGGATAATTGCAAGAAAATGATTTTTGCAGATAACTCAATCCCTGGGGGAATAGGCGGCCTTGATTTTATGTTCTCGCTTCAAAAAGCAGAGCAAAAAGCTGGACAGCCCTTAACACCCATCGTTTTTTTAAGTGCCGATAGCCTGAAGGATCAAGCAGATAAACTAGGAATACAAAATTACTATGACAATGCGTCTAAATCTCCTAACTTCACTAGCAGCTCTCAATTAATACCTTTCATGAATCGCTTATGGGAAGGTGTCACTTTTTTTTATGACAAAAATCTATTCAGAGAAAATCAATTGGCCGCTAGAAAATTAGCAACAGAGGCTAGAGCGGCCTCTAGAGCTTCTGCTTTAGCAAGCGTCACCGGTGGCGCTTCAGGCAGTCCAGCTCCCATAACACCTGCAGCACTGGGCGGTTCTCCTCGGCCTCTCAGCCCAAGAAGCAGCTCACCTGCTGCTCCCAGTGATTCACCCGGTCTAGGATCGACAAGCCCTGATTTACAACCCCCTTATGTTTTAGCGGTCGTAAAATTCTCTCTTACTCCAGCGCTGGACACTCATAACAGCACACCTTTTCTAGGAGCTGGAGCTGGAGCTGGAAAGCCAATAGCAGCAACGGTTTCAACCACCGACCCCAAATAATAAAAACTACAAATATTGGCGTAGGGGCGAATCTTGTATTCAATGGCACTTACTTAAGCCTAGGCATTCCGTATTTTAATCAAAGCCTTACCTAACATGACATCGTCTCGCCCCTTGCGGGAGAGACAGGCCGCAGGTTTACCTGCGGACAGAGAGGGGGAGAAAAAAAGATAAAAAACCTGTGAAAATTGCCATTGAATTGGATATAAAAAACATAAATTATTTTTGTTTTTTTATGGGCAGCTCAAGGCAGTTTTTATGAACGCACTCAATCAATTTAAAAAACAACTTCGCTCTCAATAGACAGATGCTGAATCTACGCTTTGGTACTTCTTGCGTGCTAAAAGATTTGGAGATTTCAAATTCAAACGACAGGAAATTATTGGGCCCTATATTGTCGATTTTGTTTGCTATGAAAAACGCCTAGTGATTGAGCTTGATGGCAGCCAGCATAATGAAGCTAAAAATTTGGCAAGAGATACGAAGCGCACTCTGTATTTAGAATCACAAAAATTTCGTCTGATTCGTTTTTGGAACCATGAAGTTTTTAAAGAAAAGGCCGCGGTATTGGAGTCCATCTATCTGCATTTGCAATAATTTTAATGTTGCTTTTAGCCCCCTCTCTGTCCGCAGGTAAACCTGCGGCCTGTCTCTCCCGCAAGGGGCGAGACGATGTCATGTTAGGTAAGGCCTTGATTAAAATACGGAATGCCTAGGCTTAAGTAAGTGCCATTGAATCTTGTATTCGCCCGTAGGCGGCTGGCATGGATTTTTTTTTGTGAACAGGGCCACCCTGCTGGAATTGAGATTAATACAAAATAAACGGCAAAAATCCCAATAAAATTTCAACGCACAGTAAAACAATAATAATAATTTCTAAGAACGACCCATGCTGATGATGCAGCTGGGAATTCAGCATGTTTAACATTTCGTTTAAGACATCCATCTTCTGATTAATCGACTCCACTCGATCTGGCACGTCCATATAAGACCGCACCATCGCGTAAGTCGACTCAAAATTAACGTTTTGCCAGAAAAAATGCGGGGGATTTAAATACGTACTGGTTAAATTAACTTGGCTTTTAACAATAAATAATTGCCCAATAATTTTCGAAATGGCTTTAGACGACCGACTGACTTTGCCATGTTTAGCTAAGGCTTCTATTAAGGGCGAATATTGCTGGGTAAATTCTTCAATTTTTCTTTCGAAATATTGCAATTTACTAGACTGAGACAGGGGATAAGACAGGGCCAGCCGCATCTCCGTCGAATCCATGTCCGATTCAATATGAATCAAGTCGACATTGAAATAACCCTGGGGTTCCATATAAGTTCTACTAGCGCCGATCTCCACCACAAATTCATCATGATCCATGACACTATTGGGCTCAACGCAATAGGCACCCAAATTCTGAATGGTATTTTTATTTTCTAATTTAGATAAATTCCAAGTAACGACGGTCCCGTTTTTAAAATAAAAAATATCCCCGCCGTTTAATCTTTCATGCAGCACATCGCTTTGAATAACGGTCTTACGACCCTGAACTAATAAATCTTTTTGTAATTTGCTTAATTGCAGACTATTGGCAAGACAAAAACTCGCGGCACGCATTCGAAAACCTCACTTAAAAAAATACCCTATTAAAAATGGCCGGCCAATATAACCGAATATTCATGAAATGGGCTAGGGGGTTGCGTCTTTTGGGTTGCGTCTTTTGCTTTAACCCCCGCTTCAGTGTTTTAATTTAATTTAATTTTTTAAATTTAAAAATTCTTACGGAGTATTTTCATGAGCAATCTTAATCAAAATAAATTAAGCAAATTGGACCAATTAAAAAGCATGACGACGGTAGTAGCGGATACGGGAGAATTAGAGGCCATTGCGAAATATCAGCCCATCGATGCAACGACCAATCCCAGCTTGTTATTAAAAGCAGCGGCGCTGCCTCAATATAAAAATCATTTCGAAGACGCGGTGAATTACGCTAAAAATTTTTCTGAAAATAAGTTATCCCATGCCTTAGAAAAATTATCCGTCAATATTGGCTGTGAGATTTTAAAAATTATCCCCGGTCGAATTTCGACTGAAGTCGACGCCAGAGAATCTTTTAATACTCAAGAGTCTGTGAATATTGCCCGCCGATTAATTAATTTATACGAGCAGGCTGGAATTAATAAAAATAGAGTTTTGATTAAAATTGCCAGTACTTGGGAAGGGATTAAAGCCTGTGAAATCCTAGAGCGTGAAGGCATCCACTGTAATATGACCCTGATGTTTGATTTCTGCCAAGCCGTCGCTTGCGCTGAGGCCCAAGCCACTTTGATTTCGCCCTTTGTCGGCAGAATCTATGACTGGTTTAAAAATCATGAAAAAAGAGAGTTTACTCAAAGCGATGATCCGGGTGTTTTGTCTGTTAAGAAAATTTACGAATACTTTAGATTTTTTGATATTAAAACCGTCGTGATGGGCGCGAGTTTTAGAAATCTAGGCCAGATACAAGGCTTAGCGGGCTGTGATTTTTTAACCATTAGTCCCAATTTATTGGCTGAATTAGCGCAAGATTTTGGTGATTTGCCACAAGTGTTATCTATTCAAGAATCCAAGAAAAAAATTCAAGAAAAAATAAGTCTGAGTGAATCTCAATTTAGATTTTTATTAAACGAAAACGCCATGGCGACGGAGAAATTAGCCGAAGGAATTAGATTATTTTGCAAAGATATTCGAAGTCTAGAGCGCATGCTGGCACAGTCGATGGGGGCTTTTTAGGGTTTTTAGGCTTTTCTAAAAATATTCATGGGGCGTATCTTCTAGGCGCCCCTTTTTTTTACCTAGATTTTTTTTCAATCCCCCTTGAATCAAAACCATAAAATTGTTTTTATACCCTGCTTTTAAAATTAATAAACACGGGGAGTGTGTATGTCTGGAGCAGGGTTTTCTATTAATGCGAAATTGGTTGGGAAATTAAAAGCGGCCTTGGATGTTTTTGTAACAACTTATGCCAATGCAGCTAGTGGGAGCTGGCTTTCACCTGCTGCTTGGTCAGCTTCTTTGGACCGGAGTGGCCATCATGCTCCTCAAACTGAATTATTTAGAAATCTTCAAGCAGCTTTAAATACAAGCGCTGCTTCTTATGACCTCAGGGCTCAATTTTTTAAATTAGTAGCAGCTTTTGTTTTAGTTGGAAAATTACATACGAAAGTGACAGGGACGGCTGTTGATTCTGGTACTAGTTTTGCGCCGGCTTATAAAACATTAGCGGAAGCCTTTTCAGAACATTTAGTCAGTGTGTTAACAGATAAAATCAATACACAGCTGACTGACGCGTCGCTTGCCAGCGCTATTCCTGATGTTAAGAATCCAATAGCAAGCCAATTTTTAGCATTACTCGAAGGCTTAGAGAGTGTCTGCTGGACAGCTGAAGCCCAAGCAAAATTTGCTTCTGATTGTACTGGCGATGCTTTATTTCTTTTGAAGACAGGATCTGCCGTCGCTGATGGCCGTGCAGCACCTGAGGGTGCAACACCATTGGCGGAGGTCGTTTGTCAGAATACAAAATCTCCTGATATGAAAGCCCTCTGCCGAGCTGTTGCTGCGGGTATTTCAGGTGGTATTCCAAGGGGGTTAAATTTGGCTTTTGTTCCTGGCCAGCTGACCGTGAAACACCTTGCCTCTCCTCATGCTCCGGTAATATGCGATCTCTTTTTGGATGGGGATACTCTTAGTTTCTTAAGAAATTTAGGTTCGGCTGTTCCTGCAAGATTTGCTGACTCAGAAAGAAGTAGATCAAGGGTTGAAATTGTGGAAGACAAAGGCACAGCGGCCTCTGTTATCACAGAAGTAACTCCTCAAGGTCAAGCTTCAGTGGCGTTGGTGAATCTGGATCCTTGGCAAAGGGTGATCAACCAATTTTTAGGACCATGCTTACTAGTAGTAGATGAGTCTCAGGAAGGAGCGCTTGCGCTTACTGCTTCTTCTTCACCTTTAGTTTTCACGCCTGTTAGACGAAAGTTTCTCCTCGATGTCGCATTGACAGTGACGCCAGCTAATTCTCCAGTAGACACGCCTATGGCTGCTGTAGGGGCTGCCGCTGCGGCACCTTTTGTCGCCGAAGCGGCGGCTTCAGGAGCTAAAAAGCCAAAAGCGCCAAAAGAAAAAGTGACGGCACAACAGGCTGATTTAATGCTGCGAGCAGCGCTTAAAGCGGCAGAAGCTGCGAAAGTCAGAAAAGCAGGTGAAAAGACAGTCGTTCTGACCAGGCAAGAGCAGAAAGAGCTACAAGATTTTTTGGAACAAAACCGTCCTTCTAGAGTGAGCAAAATTCTAAAAAGCGATCGCAGAATGCCAGAGCCCAGGGCTGTTAAGCTTGCAGAGACTCAATTAGAAAAAGAATTTTTAGCCCAATTGGCAGCTAGAAAATCTTCTGGGTGCGCTGCCCGCAGATAGCAATAAAAAGCAAAAAATAGAAAACAAAAAGGAGCGTCTAATGTCAGGAGTAACGCCCATTGATGTCATGGTCGAAGGCTTGAAACAAGCCTTCGAAGATTTTGTGATCGCTTACAAGAATCCCCTTGCGCAAAAATCTGTGACTGAGTGTGTGTTGGACCCTATAGGTACTGGTGCAGCGCTCTTGTCTTGGTTTACTGGCTCTTTACCAGAACATGGCTTGCAAACAAAGCTTTTTGAAGAACTAAAAAAAGCATTGGATAGCTTGTCATACGGCGCTACGGCAGAGAATAAATTTTTTAATTATTTATTCGCCTACAAGCTGGCTGGGCAATTAAATCGTTTAACCCATAAGTTCCTTAGTGAGCCTGACGCTGAGGGGAAATCAGTCTCTCCAAAAAGCGTCGCAGGTCGCAACTTTGTGCCCTTGTATGAAGCCTATGAGGCGGCAATTTTAGAAATAATAAAGGGATACAGAGCTCCGGGCTTTGTGCTTTTTAGAAATATTGATGGCCATATTAAGCCTGCAGATTTGGAAAGTATTAAAAGTCCACAAGGCGCGGCTTATTTCTCAGTGTTATTGCATCGTCTGAGTGAAGCGCTATGGACTGAGGAGAGCCAACGCGTATTTTTCTCTGAGAGTCCTGAAGGAGAGGCAGAGGGTGATGAACGGGATGAGCCTGCAAGTGCTGGTGCGGGTTCAGGTTCAGGTTCAGGTTCAGGTGCAGGTGCAGGGGGCCCTGGCGCTTCTGCCACTGTTGTTATGGATCTGGTCTATGTTCAAGCCGCCCCAGTTGCTGACAAAGAAAAAACATCTGAACAAGCCCATGGATCAACCCCTGTCCCAGGAGGAGCTTCTTAAATATTATGCGTATTAATACCCCCTGCATTGGCATCTGTTCGACGGTTTATGGCGATGAAGTCTGTCGGGGGTGTAAAAGAAGATTTAAAGAAATTATTGACTGGAATAATCTAGACCCGGCTTATCAAGACTTGATCTGGGAAAGATTAAATAAGCAGGCTGAGCAAGTTTTAAATAAAAATATAAAAATAATTAATTTGGATTTATTTAATCAGGCTTTATCTCAGCACCATGTGATCAAAACCCCCAAGCATGAAGATGATTTTTTAATTTTGTTATTAATTAAAAAAATGGGCCCAGAGATTAAAAATTATAAAAATCTAGAAGATTTAAAACGCTTGGGTTTGGAAGTGAATTTGAATATAAATCTATATTTAAATCTGGAAAATCTAGATCAAGATTTTTATCAGCTGGCGGATGGTTAGAAATAATCTTCTTTTGGATTATCTGAAAAAAGATTGAAAAAATAATCTTTTTTTGAATTATTTTTAATAATATGTTATTTTATTATTTCTTTATTTTTAAATTGATAATCAAAGAGATAGTAAAAATGCTTCCACGTCAGTACTTTCCTTTAGGTAAAGCTTATGATCCAGCCTTTTGTAATCGCACTGAAGAAACGGAGACTTTGCTTGGCAATATCCAAAATGGAAAACATAGTTTCTTAGCAGCGCCTAGACGTTATGGCAAAAGCAGTTTGTGTGAAAAAGTGTTAGCCCTTTCTGGACTGCCTCATGTGACTGTGGATTTGCACTTGGCGACCAGTGAGAAAAATCTTGAGCGTTTAATTTTGAAAGGGATTTTAGAGTTAATAGGCAAAGCGGTGAGTTCGATTGATAAGGCTCTTCAAGTGGTGAAATACGGCTTTAAAAATCTCAAGCCAAAACTAGCCTATGAAGTGTATGGATTTCGCCTGGAGCTGGAGATTATTAATCAGCAAGCTTCTGTGCCTGAGACTTTGCGAGAGGCTTTATTATTTTTAGAAAGCTTATTAGCTGAGAAAAAACAGATGGCTGTTTTGGTCCTAGATGAATTTCAGCGTGTGGCTGAATTGGGTGCGAATATGGGCATAGAAGGCGGGATTCGCAGCGCAGCCCAGGAGACCAGATATTTATCTTTCATTTTTTCTGGCAGTAATCGGCATCTGATAGAAAGTATTTTTCAGGATGCCGGTCGGCCTTTATACAAGCTCTGTAAGAAAATTAAGTTGCAAAGAATCTTTGAGACCCACTATCGGGATCATTTGAATATTGCAGCGCAAGAGCAGTGGAAAAAGCCTTTAGAAGAAGATGTATTCCAGGCCATTATGAATCTGACAGAGCGGCATCCTTACTATGTGAATTATTTATGCGATGCCTTATGGACGCTGTGTTCTAAAAAACTACCCAAAATTGAAGACGTGGAGAGCAGTTGGATTTTAATTATTGAAGAAGAGCGAAGTGATTTACTCAGAGAGTTTTTTTCTTTGGGTGAAGCGCAGAAAAAATTATTGAAATATTTAGCGACTCATGCGGATTCTGGAATTTATACTGCAGAAGCTTCTGAGCTTATGGAGCTTCCCAGCACCTCTATTCCTAATGCCCTGCAGGCTTTATTAAGCCGTGATTTATTAGAAGATTTGGGCGGGAAAAAATATCTAGTGATCAATCCGGCTTATCGGATTTTACTGCGGGAATAAATAAAATTTAATCAATAATTTGTGTTAGTCGGCTGATTATAGAAAGGTCATAATCAGCCAACTAACACAGGATTTTTGTATTAGTCGGCTGATTATGATAGATTTATATTCAGCCAACTAACACAGAAAGCATCAAAATGATCAATATTATTGCGGGTCGCAGAGAAGAGAAAGCAGAATTACTGGATGTCTTTAATTCTGGAAAAGCAGAGTTTGTGACTGTTTATGGTCGAAGACGAATTGGTAAAACTTTCTTAATTGAAGAGTTTTTCAAATCAAAACCCTGCCATTTTTTTCACGTCACTGGCGTTCAAGACGGCACGCTCTCTGAGCAATTAAATGAATTCGGGAAGTCTATCGGGGAG
This sequence comes from Francisella tularensis subsp. holarctica, assembly GCA_945879065.1. Taxonomy (GTDB): domain Bacteria; phylum Pseudomonadota; class Gammaproteobacteria; order Francisellales; family CACEW01; genus CAMCUU01. The sequence continues at coordinate 51,116 of CAMCUU010000002.1, read as the reverse complement.
ACTTTTTATCAGGGTGCTTCCATTGAGAAATCAGCGTCTTGGATGAAGGCTTTTGAAGAGCTGACAAAGGCGCTTAATCATCTAAGTGGCAATAGAAAAATTATTTTATTTTTGGATGAGCTGCCCTGGCTCTGTACTAAAAAATCTCGATTACTTCAGGCCTTGGATCATTATTGGAATCGACGCTGGAAAAATGATCCACGAATTAAATTAATTATTTGTGGTTCGAGCGCCTCTTGGATTATCAAAAAAATTATTAGAAATAAGGGCGGACTTCATAACAGAACAACTCGTGAGATCTTGTTACGCCCTTTTAATTTAAGCGAAACGGCACAGTTTTTTAAAAAGACAGGACTGGATTTAAATCACGAGCAGATAACACAAATTTACATGTTTTGTGGGGGAATTCCCTTTTATTTATCTCATATTAGAAAAGGGCAGTCTGCCGCTCAGATGATTGATAAGTTGTGCTTTAGAGAGAACGGCATTTTATATTCTGAATTTGATAAAGTGTTTGATTCTCTTTTTGAAAATGCACCCGTTTATAAAGAATTAATTCGAATCATTGCAGATAAAAGATCGGGCGTTGATCGCGCTTATATCGAATCTAAGAGTCAATTTTTATCCATGGGCGGTACGCTAACAGAGAAGCTGGAGGATCTAGAAAGCACTGGGTTTATCAAGTCTTTTATCCCCCTCGGTAATAAACGGCAGGGCGCTTACTATCGAGTGACGGATGAGTACTGTTATTTTTATTTAAAATGGATAGAGCCCACAAAAGGCAGTTTCATTGCTGAAGAGCGAAATAGAAAATTTTGGTCAGAAAAAATAGGAACACCGCCGTATTACAACTGGATGGGCTATGCCTTTGAGTCCCTGTGTTATAAACATATTACGGAGATTAAAAATGCTTTGGGGATCAGTGGCAGCGCCATCAGTGGCGCCTGGAAATACACGCCACGATCTGAAAATTCTGGGGCGGGAACCCAAATTGACTTGCTGTTTGAGCGAGATGATGGCGTGACAACGGTCTGTGAAATTAAATATAGCAAAGACGCCTTTTTGATTGATCAAGATTATGCAGAAAATTTAAAGCAAAAAATAAATATTTATAAAGAAAAAACGCGCACGAAAAATCAAATTTTTCTTGCATTTATTTCAGCCACTGGCTTGAAAGAAAATAAATATTTTCATGAGCTGGTCACCGGGGTGGTAGTTCTAGAAGATCTTTTCCAGACCTAGCAGCCCAATCTAGCAGCCCAATCTAGCAGCCCAATCTAGCAGCCCAGACTGGCCCCCTCTTATTCAAAAGCTTTATCAAAAGCCCTATCAAAAGCGGTTCCCGCAGGGCTGCGCATGCATGGGTACCTGAGTAGTTACTAATAATTAATGCGACGTTTTCAAAATATATTTTTCTAAATAATGAATATTCGTGCCACCTTTTTGAAAATTAAGATCCGCCAATATTTTTTGCTGAAGCGGAATATTGGTTTTGATCCCCGTGATATTGGTTTCTAAAAGCGCATTTTCCATTCGAGCGATGGCCGCTTCTCGCGTACGGCCATAAGTAATGACTTTGCCAATCATCGAGTCATAGTTTGGCGGGACGACATAGCTGGAATAAATATGCGAATCCACGCGAACGCCAGGTCCACCGGGAGGATGATATAAATTAATTTTTCCAGGACAGGGCATTAAAGTCTCTGGATCTTCAGCATTAATACGGCACTCAATGGCATGGCCTTTGATTACAATGTCTTTTTGAGCATGAGTGAGGGGTAACCCAAAGGCGATTTTTAATTGCTCTTTGACAATATCTACGCCCGTAATTAATTCAGTCACGGGGTGTTCTACTTGGACCCGAGTGTTCATTTCAATAAAGTAAAATTGGCCGTTTTCGTATAAAAATTCAAAAGTCCCCGCGCCACGATATTTAATTAATTCACAGGCTTTGACACATAAAGCGCCAATTTTATCGCGTTGTTTTTCTGTAATACCAGGTGCTGGTGCTTCTTCTAAGACTTTTTGATGACGTCTTTGCATCGAGCAATCCCGCTCACCTAAGTGAATGGCATGACCTCGGCCATCAGCCAAGATTTGAATTTCAATATGACGCGGATTTTCTAAAAATTTTTCCATATAGACCATGTCATTATTAAAAGCCGCTTTGGCTTCCTGACGGGTCATTTGGATCGATCTGATTAATTCTTCTTTGGCTCTGACCACCCGCATACCACGACCACCGCCGCCGCCTGCGGCTTTGATAATCACGGGATAGCCGATTTTTTCACCCATTTTTAAATTCTCAGATTCGTTATCGCCTAAAGGCCCGCCAGAACCTGGAACCGTTGGAACACCGGCTTTTTTCATGGCATTAATCGCCGCAACTTTATCACCCATCGTTCGAATATCTTGAGGTCTTGGGCCAATAAATACAAAACCAGATTCTTCGACTCTTTGTGCAAAATCTGCGTTCTCAGATAAAAATCCATAACCTGGATGAATAGCCTCAGCGCCAGTGACTTCAGCGGCAGCAATGATGGCTGGAATATTTAAATAGCTTTGAGCAGAAGGCGCCGGGCCAATACACACAGACTCATCGGCTAATTTTACATGCTTAAGATTTCTATCAATAGTCGAATGAACTGCGACAGTTTTGATTCTTAACTCACGGCAGGCTCTTAGAATACGCAGGGCAATTTCACCCCGATTGGCGATTAATACTTTTTTGAACATGAATGTTTACTCAACAATGATTAAAGGTTGGTCGTATTCAACAGGCTTGCCGTCTTCAATCAAAATGGCTTTGACAATACCGGCTTTATCCGACTCGATTTGATTCATCATTTTCATAGCTTCGACAATCCCAATGGTGTCGCCAATCTTAATAGCCTTGCCAATTTCAATAAATTTAGGCGCGCCTGGAGAAGGCGAAGAATAAAAAGTACCGACCATGGGAGACTTAACCATATGCCCTGCTTCTACTACTGGAGCTGCTGGCGCTGGAGCTGGAGCTGCTGGCGCTGGAGTAGTTGCGTGATGGGCTGCATGGGCTATAGGCGAAATCGCATGATGAACAGGAGCATGAGAAGCAGAAATATGGGAGGATCCGCGAGAAAGTCTGACTGAAAAATCACCATCGTTAATTTCTAATTCAGTCATGCTGTCATGATTCTCAAGAAGCTTAATTAAAGCTTCGATCTGTTCAATTTTATAAGCCATGAAAATTCCCTTTAGTTAATTTTTAATTTAATTTTTAATATTTTAATCTTAAATATTTTTATAGTTGCCCCAAAAAATCAGCGCATAAGATATTGGATTGCATACGATAGTGCAAACCCATAGCCAGCCTCTCCAAGCCCTGATATTAATCCCAGTGCAATATCTGAAAAATAAGAGTGTTTTCTAAACTCTTCTCTTTTGAAAATATTAGACAAGTGAATTTCTATAAGAGGAATATTCACGGCTAATAAAGCATCTCTTAAAATAATAGAAGTATGAGTTAAACCGGCTGGATTGATTAAAATAAAATCAAAATTTTTAGATTTAGCTTCATGAACTTTATTAATTAATTCGCCTTCAGAATTACTTTGAAAACAAGTTAATTCCACACCTGCTTTTTGAGCTTGCAGCTCACAAGCATCATGAATATCTTGCAAAGTTTTATAGCCATAGATTTCAGGCTCTCGCGTCCCCAGTAAATTTAAATTAGGCCCCTGGAGTAATAAGATTTTTTTGGTTTGATTATTGTTGTGAGTCATTAAGATTCTGCCTTAGCGACATAGCCGCAATTTTTCTGGGGGCAGACTTTTTCAGTCCCGCGAGATTTAGTAATAGATAAAGTTAAAATCGGCCAATGACACTGAGGACAAGCTTCTGAAATAGGCTTATTCCAGAGGGCATAAGCACAAGCGGGATATTTCGAGCAAGAATAAAATACTTTTCCGCGTTTGGACTTTCTTTCTAAGATTTCACCTTCATGACATTCCGGACATCTCACGCCCGTTTCTTTAGGTTTGACTAAAGGTTCCATAAATTTACATTTAGGATAACTACTGCAGCCAATAAATTTCCCATATTTTCCAGTTTTAACATGCAGGGCAGATTGACATTCTGGGCAAGATCTTCCCGCAATAATTTCAGGCTCACGAGAGGCTGCGTCAGGATCATCTGGATTATCCATAGAGCGGGTGTAAGAACATTCTGGATAGCCCGTACAGCCAAAAAATCTGCCCGTCTTTCCTAGTTTTATAACCAACGGTTTTTGACATTCAGGACAGGTTTCATCCGTCGCTTCTTGAGTCACATCGGAGCGCTTCACAGACAATTCAATTTCGCCAATCTTTTGGTGAAACGGATCCCAAAATTCGCGCAATAAAGGCACCCATTGATGCTCTCCACAGGCGACATCATCCAAGCTGTCTTCTAATTTCGCGGTAAAATCATAATCAACATATTTAGTAAAATATTCCGTTAAAAACTTAGTCACTATGCGACCCACATCGGTCGGCTTAAATCTTTTGTTATCTAATAAAACATACTCGCGCTGCTCTAAAGTCGAAAGAATGGACGCATAAGTCGAGGGTCTTCCAATCCCATGTTCTTCTAAAGCTTTGACTAAAGACGCTTCTGAATATCTGGGTGGTGCTTCGGTAAAATGCTGGTCTGCCTTGATATCTTTTAAATTAACCACATCGCCCATGTTTAAAACAGGCAGCATTTTTTCATCGGCGTCGTCTTCTTGACTAGGTTCATCAAAACTTTCTTGATACAAACGCATATAGCCAGGATGAGCGATCACAGACCCAGTGGCTCTAAATCTTGCTTCAGAATTAGTTTTATCAGGCACATCAAAATCAATAGCCACAGTATCTAAAGTCGCATGGATCATCTGACAGGCCATGGTCCGCTGCCAAATTAAATTATAAAGCTTGAATTGATCTGTATTTAAATAAGGCTTTAAACTTTCAGGGGTTCTCAAAACAGACGTGGGCCTAATGGCTTCATGAGCTTCCTGGGCATTCTTAGATTTAGTTTTATAAATTTTGGGGCTTTCTGGTAAATATTCATCGCCATAATTTAATTTAATAAAACTTCTGATTTCTTCAATCGCCTCTTGGGCCAAATTCACAGAGTCTGTACGCATATAGCTAATCAAACCCACCTGCCCTTCTGAAGTCTCGACCCCTTCATAAAGATTCTGGGCCGTTCTCATAGTTTTCGTTGCCCCAAAGCCTAATTTTCGGGCGGCTTCTTGCTGTAAAGTCGAGGTGGTAAAAGGCGCGGCAGGATTTCTTTTTCTTTGCTTCTTCTCAACTTGACTGACTATTAATTTTTTCTGGGTTTTATTTAATAACCAAGTGCGAATATCCAGAGCTTGCATCGAATTATTAATAGAAAACTGCTCTAATTTTTCTTGCTTATATTGGGTGAGCTTCGCCGTAAAGCCCGCTTCACAATCAGCTTCAACTGACCAGTATTCTCTAGGAATAAATTTTTCTATCTCTATTTCTCTTTCGACTATTAGTCTTAAAGCGGGTGATTGAACCCGTCCGGCTGATAAGCCCCTTCGGATTTTTTTCCAGAGTAAAGGCGATAAGTTAAACCCTACTAAATAATCCAAAGCCCTTCTGGCCTGCTGGGCATTGATCAAATCCATGGACAATTCTCTGGGATTACTCACGGCTTCGTTCACGGCTTTTTTAGTAATTTCATAGAAAGCGACTCGAAAGACTTGTTTATCCTTAATTAAATCTTTGCTTTTTAATATCTCTAATAAATGCCAAGAAATCGCCTCACCTTCACGATCAGGGTCAGTCGCCAGATATAAAACATCGGCTTTTTTTAAAGCCTTCGCAATGGCATCGACATGCTTAATATTTCGATCAATTAATTCATACGTCATGGCAAAATCGTGGGCTGTATCAACCGCGCCTGATTTGGGCAATAAGTCACGGACATGGCCATAAGACGCCAAGACTTCAAAGTCCGCGCCCAGATATTTTTTCAATGTTTTTGCTTTGGCTGGAGACTCAACCACGATCAAACAATTTGCCATAGGGTCCTCTTGGAGTAAGTGAGAGTAAGTAGGATTATTAAATTAATTTAATTAATGAACAGTAAGTTTATTTTTATTATTTTGATTTTGATTTTGATTTTTTAAAATTAAACAATCGAGCCAAGAAAGCTCTTGTGCGTTCTTTGCTTTCATCGCCAGGGTCACAAAAAGGACCCATCTTAGGTGATCTAATGGAATCTCCTGAGTATCGAGAGTGTCTAGTAAAAAAATTTGGTTAATCACCTGCTCTCTGTCTAATAAATTAATAATATTGGTTCGAACTAATTCTTCGAGCAAGTTAACACCGGCCTCTCCTAATTTTTCTTTTTCAGGCGCGGCGTAAATTCTCCAAGAAGCATTAGAACAACGAGAGTCCAGCGCTGCTGGATAGGGCTTAGGCGTGGCCTGGTGAATTGGCTGGGTTTGGTGAGCCTGATTAATTTGGTGAGCAGGGCCTGTCTGAAAAGTCTGTTGAGCAAATAAACTCATAATGATTTCTAATAAATTGGCTTTCATGCGCCTTCCCTTTAATTTAATTTAATTATTTCTAAAATTTTTTACTCTCTTATAGCCACCATTGACCTGCTCCAGCCAACCGTCTAACTCCAGCATCAAGAGCATCGAAGCCACTTCACGGGCGGGTCTATTAACAGCTTGGATTAAATCATCGATGCGAGAGATTTCAGGCCCCATGATTTCTAATAAAGCGCGATAATCTTGATCTGCCGCAAGCCCCGTGACCGACTCATCCATCACTTCTCCAGGTGTACCATGGGCCTCCAGCAGGTTCAATTGCGTCATCTGCGTGGTAATTTTATGCGCCCTATAAATATCTTTACCTAAGTGCTCCCCCAAGAAAGGCCGGCATTCTTCCAGAATATCGCTGCCAGATTCAACACATTTCGCACCGGTTTTAATTAATTCATGACAGCCTTTAGATAAAGCATGATGAATAGACCCTGGAATCGCGAAGACTTCTCGGCCTTGTTCCATGGCCGTTCGAGCCGTAATTAAAGACCCGCTTTTCAAAGCTGCCTCGACTACTAAGACACCCATACTCAGACCACTAATAATTCTATTTCTTCTAGGAAACCCTGTTTTCAAAGGCGGCGTTCCTAAGGGAAATTCGCTAATAACCAAGCCCTGTCCAGAGCTAATTATTTTATTTAATAAAGACGCATGAGATCTGGGATAACACTGGTCAATTCCAGTAGGCAAAACCGCAATGGTATAGCCTCCTGCACTGAGCGCGGCTTCATGGGCAACGCCGTCAATGCCTAAAGCTAAACCGCTGGTAATTGTTAAACCAGACTCAGCGAGAAACTTTGAAAAAGCCCAGGCATTATCTTTGCCATAATCACTCATTTGGCGAGAGCCGACGACGGCTATTTTGGGCTCTTCTAAAATTTTAATATTTCCCTGGAGATATAAAATTTCAGGCGGTCTATGAATTTCTTTAAGTAACTGGGGATATTGGGAAGACTCTAGAAAAATAATAAAACACTGATCTTGCGCTAACCATTGACTGGTTTTTTCAAGCAGAATATTTAAAGCCGCTTCTGAAAAATTGGGCGAGTTAGAATAATAAGAATGAATGATTGAGAGGGTTTGTGAATTATTTTTATTAATATTTTTTATTAATTCTTTCAATGTTTTAAATCCGTATTATTTTAATAAATTTGCGGCATAGTACTGAAATTATCTAGCTAAGCTCAAGTGGGTGAGCCTGTCTTAAAAGTGTTAAAAAATTGGGAATAAATTGGGAATAAATAGGGAATAAATTGGGAAAATAGGAGAAGCCAAGTGAGTGAAATAGAAAAAAAAAGAAAAAGAAAAAATATTATTTTTGATATTGGGAATGTTTTATTAACCTGGAATCCAGAAAATATTATTAATCAGGCTTTTAAAAATACGGAATATTCTGGAAAATTTACGCCCAGTATGTTTCGCCTGGCTGACTGGCTGGCCTTTGATCAGGGCCTTATTTCTGAGAAAGAAGTTGCTCAAAAGATGCAAGCGCAATGGGGGATTAGTTTAGAGCTAGCCCAGCATGCTTTATATACAGCCAAAGAATCTTTAACACCCAAAAAAGATTCTATTGAATTATTAAAAGAGCTGGATCAGAGAAAAAAACTAGGTGAAAAATTAGGAGAAAAATTAGAGCTCTATTGCTTAACAAATATGTCGGAAGAATTTTTTAATTATTTATTTCAGAAATATGATTTTTTTAATTTATTTGCGCATATTACAGTCTCGGGAAAAATTAAATTATTAAAGCCAGACCCTAAGATTTATCATTATCTCTTGGACCATAATCAGATTTTGGCCCACGAAAGTATTTTAATTGACGACATGAAAGAAAATATTGAAAGCGCCATAAGAACAGGCCTGCATGGGATTGAATTTTCAGAAATTAATGACTGTCGAAGGCAGCTTTATCAATTTTTAGATTGATATTTTTATATGATATTTTAAATTAAAAATAGTCTTGCGTAATTAAGCCCCTCGTCTATTCTCCCCGGCCTTATTTTTGACCCGTTTAAATAATTTTTAAATAATTTTTAAATAATAAAAACCTCTGGAAAGTGTTTATTCCCAAGGGGTTTATTAAATTAGATCGACTAAAAAATTAAAACTAGAATCAATATTAGAATCAATTTAGGAGGATTCTCAAATGCATTCTTATCAGCATATTTTAATGGCCATTGACTCGCCCATCAAAGAAGAATTTAAAGCCGCTCAACGCGCTGCTTTTATCGCCAAAGAGACGGGAGCCACTTTAAGTTTATTGCACGTCACCAGAGAGCTAAGCCGAGGTATGGAATTTTCTCTGGCCAGCATCACAGATCTTGAAAATGAAATTCAAAAGAAAGCTGAACATGATATGAATGAAATCGGTGATCGTGTGGGAATACCCATGAATAAACGTTTTTTAAGACAAGGGATTGCCAATCAAGCGATTTTTGAACACGCCCGTCGGACTGAGACAGATTTAATTGTGGTGGGCAATTGTCGCAGTGGACTCATGGCTTTATTTACCGTCGCGCGGGCTATTTTGACCAAGCAGCCCTGTGATGTCTTAGTAGTCAAAGAATAAATTTAAATAAAAACTAGAAAAACTCATAGCGAATCAGATTATTCCCTCTCTCCCTCACGCTTGATCTGATCCGCTATTTTTTTTATTAAAATTTTTCTATTAAAAATTTAAAAATAAAGTTTATTTAAAATGTTTCTCCGAAGCCGTCAGCCAATGGCGGGCATAGTGAATCGGAATCGTCTCTGGTTTTAATAAACAACCTTCTTCAAAATAATCATAAATTTCAGCATAGGTTTTGATTAAATCCGGCGCGATGCGTCGCTTAATATGAATAGGCTGAATATCACTAGGATTAGAAATCCCCATGGCTGCAATTAATTCTAAGAAAGCATGCATGGTTAAATTATGGTAATTCAAGACGCGATGTTTTTTCTCTTTAATTACCAGGCCTTTCATTAATCTTTTATCTTGAGTGGCAACGCCTGTGGGGCAAGTATTCGCATTGCATTGTTTAGACTGAATACAGCCTAAGGACATCATGAAACTACGAGCGGCGTTACAAACATCCGCACCTAGCGCCATCTTGGTCAAAATATCAAAACCTGTTGCCACTTTACCGCTGCAAATAAGTTTAATTTTGTCCCGAGCTCCGATGCCAATTAAAGCATTGTGAGCAAAGTTTAAGCCTTCGTCTAAAGGCGTTCCGACATGGTTGGCATATTCTAAAGGCGCAGCTCCCGTACCCCCTTCAGCACCGTCAATATTAATAAAATCAGGAAAAATTTGGGTCGAGAGCATGGCTTTGCAAATGGCAAAAAAATCTGTTTTTCGTCCCATGCATAATTTAAAACCTACGGGTTTGCCCTGAGATAATTCGCGCAATTTTTGAATAAATAAAATCAGCTCTTCTGGAGTAGAAAAAGCCGTATGAGCCGGCGGTGAGAAAACATCTTCGCCCATTTTAACTTTACGAATAGCCGCAATCTCTTGAGTGACTTTCGCCGCTGGTAAAATCCCGCCATGAGAAGGCTTCGCACCTTGAGATAACTTTAATTCGATCATTTTGACCTGGGGATAAGCCGCTTTTTTTGCGAATTCTTCCGGGTCAAAATTCCCATGATCATCACGGCAGCCAAAGTAAGCCGTTCCTATTTGAAAAGTGATATCACCGCCGGGTCTTAAATGGTACTCACTTAAGCCGCCTTCACCCGTATTGTGATAAAAATTGCCTAGTTTCGCGCCTTCGTTCAAAGCCAAAATAGCATTCGCTGAAATAGCCCCATGACTCATGGCTGAAATATTCAATCGAGAGGCTGAATAAGGCTGCTTACACTGGGGTCCACCGATCATAATTCTAGGTTCAACATGGCTGACAGGAACCGGTCTTAAAGAATGTAAAATCCACTCATAACCAATGGCTCGAATATCTCGTTCAGTTCCAAACGGAATCGTATCTCGAATATTCTTCGACCGTTGGTACACAATACTTCTAGTCTCTCGATCAAAGGGCCGCTCAGAGACATCATCGGCAATAAAATATTGCTGAATTTCAGGCCTGAAAAATTCTAGAAAAAATCGGATATGCCCTAAGACTGGAAAATTTCTCAAAATAGCGTGCTTGGTCTGGGTGACGTCATAGGCCCAAAGTAATAATAAGGGCACTAAGAAAATCAGCATCCAGGGGCCATGATGAATCATGACTAATAATAAAAAAACAAAGAGCAAAATCAGGCCAAAACCTAGATACCATTGACGACGCATAAGGCTCTCCAGTAATAATTTTTAAATTTTTAAACTTTTAAACAGTAACTTCAGCTAAGTCTAAATTGCTGATTAGATTACTCACAAAATTTTCCAATAAATCTTGATCAATTTCATAGCGAACAGGGCGTTCACCCCCTAAGTCCAGCTCCAGATAAGTTGTACTTTCTTGCTGATCTAGTTTTATATTTTGAATCTTATAAGTCCTGGCAGCTCTTAAACTAGAATTTTTCTCGCGCCTGGCATTCGCAATCACTTGTCGATAAGACCCGGTCACGGTGTTATTGCGCATTCTGGTAATTAAAGTCTGGGCTTTAATCGGATCAGACTCTTCGAACATTCTTAATTCATGAAGGGTTCGAATGTCTTCAATAATGCCGTCTTGAATTAAGGCTTTTATTCCCTCACTGGCTTTTTTCAAACCCAACCTAATCGACACCCAGCTCGGATCACGACCTAGTTCTTTGGCAATTTGGGCTTTAGATAAATTCATTTGGTTAATCAATTGACACAAAGCTTCTGATTCTTCCAAGGGCGAGACGTTTTCTCTTTGGTCGTTTTCTAATAATTGCAAAATTAAAATATTGGCGTCTGACTCTTGGCGAATAATACAGGGCAAAGTTAATAATCCAGCCTCAAGAGCGGCTCTGTATCTACGCTCTCCAGCAATAATGGTATAAAAGCCGTCTTTGTTTTTAATAGACACAATAATGGGCTGGATAATCCCTTTTTCTTCAATGCTTTTAGCCAAAGAATCAATATGCCTAAATTGCTTTCTGGGCTGATTTAAATCGGGCTTGATCAAATCAATCGGCAGCATTTGTAAATTTCCCGCAGACCGAGCTTCGGTATTAATTTGATCTAATTTTAAAGCTAATAATTCATCTTTTTTAATCTCAGAAATAGTCTCTGTTTCGACCAAATCTCCCAAGCGTTTACGACCAAATAAAGATATTTTTTTCATGGAAATTAACCTATTTCTTTTTCTAAGATTTTGTCTTGATGAGCCTGATTAGCCTGATTAGCCTGATTAGCCTGATTAGCCTGATTAGCCTGGGTTTGCGGGGATTTCTTATGGGCTAAGTTAAAAAAATCTAAAACTTCTTTACAGACTTGTTTTACTGCATGGTGGGCATTGCCATTGGGTTCATACTCACCGATATATAAACCCTGAGATTCGGCTTCCACAAATTTAATGCTCTGGGGAATATGGGATTCAAAACCATGCCCATCTTCTTCTAAGACTTGTAATAAGCTCCGACTCATGACGGTATTTTTAGCCACTCTATTAGCCAATAATTTATAGGGTCTGTCCGCTGTTTGAGCTAATTCTTTAGCTTCTAATAAACCAGAAAGATCCATGCCTGAAGGTGCTGTAGGTATAACTACTAGATCTGCGAGTAAAGCCGCTTTGAGCGCAGCGGTCTGAAAATTTGGCGGGGTGTCAATAATAATAAAATCATAAATTAACTTGAGCTTAGATAATTCTTCACGCGCTTGTTTTTCATCAACCTGAATGGCCAAGTCTTTCATGGATTCGCTTTTAGCAGCCCAAGACCAAGCGTCTGGCTTATCTTTGTCCATGTCTGTAATCAAAACTTTATAACCACACTCACGCAATCCACCGGCTAAATTCACCGACGTTGTCGTTTTCCCTGAACCTCCCTTCTGCTGAAGAAGGGCAATTGTTTTGGCCATGCTGGCAATCCTCTTTACAAAAAAATCGGCGCCATTATAGTCATTATCCTTTTTCGCAAAAGCACTGGCATGACTATTTCTTCTAATAATTTTTCTAATAATTTTTTAAAAAATTTATCTGCTAATTCACCAGAAAATTTACCCGCTGATTTACCCGCTGGTTTACCCACTGATTTACCAGCAAATCAAAAAAACCTAAGAACCATCAAAAGCTTCGTTCGGCGAGAAGGTCGGCTGACTCCCTCGCAAGCCCGGGCTTTGGATCAGTTGTATTTAATTTATGGCATAGATTTAAATTTAGAATTAAATAAAAACTTTAAAAATAACAACCCTCTGGTCTTAGAAATCGGTTTTGGGATGGGGGATTCTTTAATTCAAATGGCCAAAGACAATCCAGATTTAAATTATCTGGGCCTGGAAGTTCATCGACCTGGAGTGGGGCATATTTTACTGGGCATAGAACAAGAAAATAAGAATCAAGAAAATTTAACTAATTTAAAAGTTTTATCTCATGATGCCGTAGAGATTTTAGAAAAATATATTCCCAATAATTATTTACAAAAAATACAAATATTTTTTCCAGATCCTTGGCATAAGAAAAAGCATCATAAAAGAAGGTTAATTCAAGAAGAATTTGTTAAAAAATTAGTTTTAAAATTAAAAAACTCTGGTCAAATTCATCTAGCAACAGACTGGGAAAACTATGCAGAGCAGATGCTAAAAATTCTGGGTGAGAATCAAGACTTATCCAATATTTACGGGTTAAATAATTTTGCACCCAATCAAGAAATAACCGGACGGCCCAGTACTAAATTTCAAAAACGCGGTGAAAACTTAGGCCATGGGGTCTGGGATTTAATCTTTCAAAAAAATTAATTTAAAAAATTTAAAAAATCTAAAAAATCACAGGGGTATATAAAACATGAACAGCGGCGATAATTTAAGAGCCCTTGGGTTTTCTATTTTGAGTGAAGTGTTAATTAAAAAGCACTCTTTAAGCCACGTAGAACATGAATATTTAGACTCTATCTCCAGCTTAAACCGGGCCTGGGTGAAGACTTTATCTTATGGGGTCTTGCGGGAATATTTTGGCCTAGAAAAATTAGCTAAAACTTATTTAACCCAAGAATTTAAAAGCAAAGACCAAGATGTTTTTATTATTTTATTAATGGGCTTATATCAAATTAGATTTATGTCCGTGAGCGACCACGCCGTAGTTTTCGAAACAGTAGAGTTATTAGATTTAATTAATAAAAACTGGGCCAAGAGTTTAATCAACGCTTGTTTAAGAAAAGACTTAAGAGAAAAACCCAAATTTAAAAAAGTCTATGGGCCAGACTGGTGGGTCAAAAATTTAAAGAAATATTTTCCAGAAAATAAAAAAAATAATTGGGACAGTATTTTAAAAAATTCAGAGTCTAAAGTGCCGATTTTTTTAAGAATTAATAGCCAAAAAATAAAGACCCAAGATTATTTAAATTTATTAAATCTTAAAGATATTTCAGCTATTCAAAGACTGGATTTGGGTCTGGAAAATTGCCTGGAGTTAAGAGCTAAAAATATTAATATTTTAGATTTACCCGGCTATTCAGAAGGCTGGTTTTATATTCAAGATTTGTCTTTGCACTATGTGCCCCAGTTATTAAAATTATTAGATTTATCAAATAAAAATAATAATTTAAAAATATTAGATGCTTGCTCAGCACCGGGTGGCAAGGCTTTAAGCTTATTAGAAGTGAATAAAGAGCTAGATCTCACCTGTGCAGATTCTGATTTTTTAAGACTTGAAAAATTAAAAGAAAATTTTCAAAGAGCCGGGTTTGAATTACCTAAAATTATTTGCGCAGATTTGTTGGCTGATCACTCAGATCTCGTCTCTCCCCTGGCGGGAGAGACAGGACTGAAAGATGAAATCTTTCAGGACAGAGAGGGGGTTAATCCACTGGATCAATTCGACCGAATTTTATTAGACGCGCCTTGCTCAGCGACTGGAGTAGTGCGAAGACATCCCGATATTTTATTTCTGCGCAAAGAGTCTGATTTAAAAAGATTGCCGAGAGATCAACTCCAGCTATTAAATAATTTATCTGGCTGTTTAAAACCAGGTGGTTTACTGCTCTATACCACCTGCTCTGTATTACCCATTGAGAATGACTATGTCCTGGGCCAGTTTTTATCAGCCCATCCTGAATTTAAAAAACTAGATTTTGAATTGCCCTTAGGGACTAAAACTAAATTTGGCTGGCAGATTTTCCCTGGAGATGGGGCAGATCCAGAGGCTGAGCTCTCTGGAGGCGATGGGTTTTATTATGGGTTGCTGGAGAAGCCGATTTAATAATAAAAAAATCGGCCCCCCATGCAAGATTCGCCCCTAAAAATTGAGGATTGCAATTGGCAAAGTGTTTTTGTACCGTCCGCCGCTGTTTAAATAAGCTAAAAAAGCGAGATCAACAATGTCAGGACAACCCACGAACGTCTTTAATCCACTGAATGCTGTTTTGGGGAATGGAACAAGTTATGGAACCCCTGACACCCCAGCACCTCAAGGCCCCAATACAGATCCTGAGGCTGGTCCTGGAAGCTCGCTTTTAACTTCTGAGTTACCCACTTCAGCAAGCGCTTTTATGACTCCTAAAAAACAAACATGCTGCGATTGGTTTAAGCAAGAGATGAGCGCCTTAGGAACCACTCTTGCAAACTTAAATAAAACAGCCGTTGTTTTAGCGCTCCCTGTTGCTTTTGCTTATGTATGTATGAATCGCCAAGGCTCAACAGAAATTCACTCTAATCCATTTCGATGGGTAACCGCTGGAGATAGCGCGGTCATTAACTTTGGGCTTTATTATTTAGTGTTTAGAAACTTTTTGGTCGGCCCGAAGAAAGATGGAAAAAATACCACGCGACAAAAATATCAAAAATTATTCAATGCTTTTTGTGGCCTGACGGGAATCCCTGCTGATCTTATAGCTGCTCTTCTTTACCCTCTCTGCCTCACTGCTGCTATTTCCATGCTGGAAGCCACTGTTGCTGGAGCAGTGCTTTTAGATTTACCGGGTTCAGTGGGGACCGTCTTCGGTTGGTATATGACTGCCATCGCTCGGGCTTTAGCTGTTCTTCAAGGCTTTGCCGCTATCCCAGATACCTGGAATTATTTAAAAAACGCCTACCGCTATGAATGGTTTGATCTAGAGAAGAACACTCACGGTTTAGAAAATAGCCCCAGCGTCAAACGCATCATTGGCTTATTATCAGCTGTTTCGGTCATTGGCTCAGCGCTGTATGTACTCACTATGCGAGCCAGTGTCTTGACTGCCTTAGGCAACCCTAATGCACTTGGCCAAAACATAGCCTGCCAGTTTCAAAAAACAGCTGTAGGCACTCACTTAGCTATCCAATGGATATCCACTGGGATTAATTATCCATTTTATATTTTATGGATTTCTCGTGGATTAATTCGTGGACTAGAACCCATTTGGAATAAGCATCAACGAAACTTACCTGGCCTGAGGATCTTAGCGGTTGTGCTTGCCGTCCTTTCTTTGGCTCCCTCCGCTGCACCTCTTTTTTCCAGCGCTAAAGATGCCATCGCACCGATCATCAAAGATGGTTGTCAGCTAACGGGCCACTGGGTTGCCCAGCACACTGAGCTTCCTTTTGAACGCCACCCACATTATCAACTCGGGGCTGGTATTGGCATCAATATGCTCTTAGCGCTTTTTATGAACATCAGCTCTCTTGTTGAAAATCTAGGTGTTTATAAAGATCAAAAACACTTGCCTGCGTCAGTCGCTACTGGAAATGCAACAGATCCCGTCCCTTCGGATACGCGCTCCGATGCAGGTGGTTCAACAATAGTTGCAAGTGGCCACACCGCTGTTCCATTAAAAAGACATAAACCAAAAGGCTCTACCCCCCACTTAGATGGCCATAGGAATGGGAATGGGAATGGGAATAATTATGGAACTGGGCTTGGTTAATTTTACTAGGCATTTACTTACTAGGCATTTGACTAGCAAATTAAATTTCAGAAAAATTTCTGTTTTTTATTGATTATTGATACACGGACCTACCCCTACAAAAAGTCTTTGTTCATAGATCAAAAAACGCTTTTTTCTACAGCTCTTTTTTATTTATTTTTTCAGCTTTTTTAGATTCTTTTCCAGCAGAAAAAATTTTAATCTCCGCTCCGCTTAAGTTTTATCTTTAAGCAATTTTTTTAAAAAATATTATTAATTTTTACGAAGTGAGGAATAAAAAATATGAGTAGTTTTCCAGCTAAAGATTCAACAGCAGCCCCAGCAGGTGCAGGCGGCGGTGGTTCTGGCGCAGCGGCAGATAACATGCCTTTCAAATTACAAGTCAGGGCAGAAAAATTGAGCGATACAGGGAGCCAAATGGTTCTTGAAATTTCGGGCGGGAATCTTTCAACAATCTCTGCTTTCTTAGTCGAAAAATTGGGCGAAGCCGCTCAGATAAAAAAAGAGCACCTAAAAGGCTGGTTCGCAGAACATGCAAGATTATTTCGACTCGCTGAGGCTACTGATTCCACTCCAGATAAGCCCGAGACAATCCACGTTTCTTTTTTAGGGACATTCAATCAGCTGACACTGATCGCTATTGCGAATAACTTAATCCCAGTGATTGAAGCTGAGGTAGGCAAGCTACTGCCAGCCCCTAGCGTCACTGATGAAAGCCCTGCAAGCAGCCTAAAAAGCAGTTCTGAAAGCGCGCCTTCGGCGGTTTACTCCATAGCCCCCATACCCTTATCCTCCCTGAGCATTAGCGAGAGCGTCACTTTGTTACCCTCCGATATGCCAACACTGCCTTTAAATAGCCTGACCCCTGTTTTGGAAAAGTTTTTAGAAGTCACAAAAAATATTCAAGCTGCTTATGCAAAAACTTCTGAAGCAGTAGCTAAAAAAGTCGGTGATTTCTATACACCCTCTGGTGTTGCTATTCTGCCTGCAGTTCATCGTGGCTCTGCCGCATTGGCATTTTCACCTAAGCACACTCCAACAGAAGGCGGCGCCAGTGGAAGTCCAGCAAGCACAGCAGAAACTGATAAAGAAAGAACCGCTCGTATGAGATCAGAAGCGCTTGCTCGTAAAGCCGCTGAAAAAGAAGCTGCTGAAGCTGCCAAGGCCGCAGCAAGAGATGCTTATCGCCGCTTTGGAGAAGGTGATGGCCCAAGTTACGGAGGAAAGTGACCCAAGTCACAGCTAAGACACAATCCTCACATCCTGAGGCTTGGGACTTTGCATGTTTAAATAATCCTGTGCGGCCTGTTCAATATGGGCCGCCGACCCAAAAGCCCCTTGTTCTATTAATAACTGCGACCACTGGCTGTTTAAAAAATTAGTTTGGGCAACCAGCTGGGAGTACTGAATATTTAAAGCCCTGGCGTGGCATTTTTGACTAATCACCCAGAGAGATTCTAGAAATAAAATTAAGCTCAAAAAAATAATCGCAATGCTGCTTAGATTAAAAAAAGTATTTTTAATAGCCTGGTTAATCTCTTGGGAATTTATTATTTGGGACATGGTTTTATCTCTATTTAATTTAATTATTTTTTATTTTTTATTTTTTATTTTTACTTTTTTATTAGCTGGAAATAACTGCTCTAACAAGACCACTTGATCAATCAGCATTTCTGAATACGCATTTTTTTTAAGCCCATGCGCTGAGATCAAAGCCCAGTGCAAATGCTTATTAGAACGGGTCTGTTTTTTATACACTGCTTTTTTACGCTCCAGCGCTTCAAAATAGGCTTTGTCTATTTCAAACGGCGCGTCGGTATATTTAATTTCACAAAGAGTAATCAGCCCATCGGGACGATCAAAAATCAGATCAATTTGCGCGCCTCGTTCTTCTTTGTTTTCTTTATTTTCTTTATTTTTTCTGGGTGCATATCGCCAAGCACCAATCATGGCTCCAGGTTTAATCTCTAAAGCTCGTCGAATTTCTCCAATATGCTTATAACAAATCGCCTCGAAGCCATAGCCTAGCCATTGGTAATACTCAGGGGTTCCTACTTTACTGGACCAGTACTCAGGGTCCTCTTGATCTAAAGATAAAGTTTTTCGGGCAGGCTCAATCCAACGCAAATAAAAATAACAGTACTCATCAATGACGCGATAGTAAGTACCCTGACGTTGATGGCCGAGAGGCGTGAAAGATTTGATAAATGACGCTTCTTCCAGTGCTTTTAGTTGCTGACTTAAGGTCCCACCCTTGGAAATTCCTTCATTTTCTTCTTCGATTTCTCGAATACTTAAGCCTTCTCGTTTGCTTGAAATAATTCGAATCAGATTTTTATAAATCTCTGCGTCATCAAATAGCGCATCAAACAACTTATCAAACTCTCCGTATAAAATTCCGGAAGCGTTAAAACAAAGCTGGTCCATCATTTGTGCGGCTGATTTTCCTTTCTGGATATAACTTAAATAATAAGGGACCCCGCCGCAGAATAAATACATCTGAACAATTTGTTCTGGGCTTAAATAAATACTGGAAGCTTCTAGAAAATCACGGGTCTCAGACAAGGTAAAAGGCTTTAAAATAATTTGCCGAGTCTGCCGGTTATGCAGCCCCCCTTTATGATTAATAATTTTTCTAATCATCCACGAAGCACTGGAGCCACAGATCACTAATTTGATTCTCGCGTCATTTTTCCAATAGCGATTCCAGTAATAATCCATAGCTTCCAGCAATCTGCTTTTATCAGTACATAACCAAGGCAGCTCATCTAAAAATAAAACAATTTTTTTCTTGGGATCAGCCTGTTGGATGGTCTTGTGGACCTCATTCAACATATCCAGCCAAGAGCTCTGTGCAGCCAGAGCAATCCCATTATAAAAGGCCTTGCTCAAACTCTGAGCAAAGGTTTTCAATTGCTCTGCCATCGTCCCTTTTCGAATACCGGTCGCGTGCAAGAAATAAGTATTTTCTTCTTTGCCATAAAGCTCTTCAATCAGAAAAGTTTTCCCAATCCGGCGACGACCATAAAGAACAATGAATTCTGCTCTTAACGACTCAAAAGCATCTAATAGCTCCGCTGTTTCTTTTGTACGACCAACAATCATTCTATGTATCTCTTAATTACAATCAGCCCTCTAACACAAATTTCTGTATTAGCGGGCTGACTATACAGCATTTATAATCAGCCCTCTAGTACAACATTCTGTATTAGTGTGCTGGTTATATATAATTTATAAGCAGCACTCTAATACACAAAATAAATATAATTATTTGATTTATTTAAAAATTTTAAAATAAAAATTACTAACCCAGAAAAATTCCAGCTCTTAAAATAGCCGATCTTGCTCGCGTATTATTTAATAACTCTTGCTCAGATGGCTTAATTTTTTTGTCTATTAATTTCCAGCGAGATTTAAAATACTCATGGGCTTTCAAGGGCACATTTCTGGGAATTTCGGGCCCTTTTATTTTTAAATTAAAAAAGTTTTTAACCAGCCGATCTTCTAAAGAATGAAAGCTAATAATCACTAACTTTCCCCCTGGCGCTAAGACTTGTTCAATACTTTCTAAAAATTTTTCCAGATCTTCTAATTCTTTATTTAAAAAAATCCTCAAAGCCTGAAAAGACCGAGTCGCTGGATGCTTAAATTTATCTTTAAAAACCACTGCGTCTGCAATAATTTTGGCCAAATCTCCAGTAGTTAATATGGGTGAAATTTCTCGGCGAGTAATAATAGCTTTGGCAATCTTGCGACTGAATTTTTCATCCCCGTATTTAAATAAAATATTAGCCAGCTCTTCTTCACCCACTTGACTTAAAAACTCTGCACAAGTCTGGCCCTGACTCTGATCCATCCGCATATCTAATACGCCATCTTTCATAAAGCTCATGCCTCTTTCGGCCTGGTCTATTTGAGGCGAAGAAACCCCTAGGTCTAGTAAAATTCCAGAGATTTTCCCCAGTAAATTTAAATTTTTAACAATATTTAAAATATCCCCAAAAGAGCTATGAATAATTTTAAATCTTGGGTCTTGAGAATAAATAAATTTATCTTGAGCAAAGCTTACAGCTTCTAAGTCTTTATCAATGGCTATGAGTTTATTATTTAAATTATTTTGATCTAAATTTTTTAAAATTAATTCGCTATGCCCCCCGCGACCAAAGGTCCCGTCTATATAAATATTTTTTGGGGCATCTGGATTTTTATTAGTTAATAAAGTTAATAAAGCCTCAACAGCTTCTTCGCGTAAAACGGTTAGATGGGCTGAACTAGAAAAACTCATGAAGTTGAACTCTTATTTTTATTTCAATCAATATAATTAAGGCCCGCACTTTACCTGGAAGCTTGCTAAAAATTAAAGCGAATAATTTATCTTCACACCCATTACACCCATTACGCCCATTACTCCAATTATTTAAATGGGATACCTGGGTCTGTCTTCTTTGCTCAATAGCCGTTTTATTTTTAGGCATTGGCTTGCACTTAACCCATCACTACCCTTTTGATTGGCATTATTTTTTAAAAATAACGCCTCTTTTTATCCTATTTATTTTTATTTATGGGGTAGGCCGCTGGGGTGAAAACCCAGGAGCATGCTGCTTAGCAAGAACGCTAAGTCTCTGTCTCTTTGCCAGTTTATCTACGACCGTGGCCCTTCACGTTCTGCCTTTAAGTCCTTTTCCATTGATTGACCACACACTGTCCAAAACAGATCAGATACTTGGGTTTAACACAGGCCTCTTTGCAGATGCTATAAAACAATATCATCCCGTTTTAAATTATTATTCTTACCAGGCCTACCAATCTCTGATTTGGCTTATTTATTTTTCAATATTTATTCTGCCCTGGGCCTCTACGCGAGATCACCCTAAAGACCGTGAAATTGCCTTACTTTTTTCTATTTCTTTTTTTCTTGGTGCTTTTATTTGCTTTTTTCTACCCGCCATTGGTCCTATGGCTAGTTATTCTTATTGGCTGGACTCTACCCAAAACACCCTCTTAAAAAATATTGATTTGCTGAGATACAAAGGCGCCAGTTCTCATTTATTTCTAGGGTCTGATATTTCTTTCCCCTCTTTTCATACCATTTTGGCCATTTTTTGCGCCTGGGTGTGGCGAGATTTTAGACTTATCTTTTGGCCAGTTTTTATACTCAGTTTGGCTATTATTTTTTCAACTTTAAGCACCGGCTGGCATTATCTTTCAGATGTTTTATCAGGTGTTTTAGTTAGTTTTATTTGTATTTATTTAACCCACTGGATTTTAAATAAAAATAATAATAAATAATAACAGCATTGAGCCCCCTGATTTGATACCATCCGCGCCGCAAGTTGGCTAGGCAGTCGCTGGGTGCTTTAAAACACCTGGAGGAAAGTCCGGGCTCCAATGGGTAGAACGCCAGTTAACAACTGGGAAGCGCGAGCTTACGGAAAGTGCCACAGAAAATATACCGCCCGTTTTGTTCAAGATTTATCTTGGTCAGAAAGGGTAAGGGTGAAATGGTGCGGTAAGAGCGCACCGCACTTTTGGCAACAAAAGTGGCAGGGAAAACCCCGTTCGGAGCAAGACCAAATAGGGACTCAAGGGCGTGACCCGCGCTGAGTCCGGGTAGGTTGCTTGAGCTGCAGAGTGATTTGCAGCCTAGAGAAATGACTGTCCACGACAGAACCCGGCTTATCGGCTGACTTGCTTTATTTTTATCTGACAAATTCTAACACCTAAAATTGGTGTTTTATTGGTGATGAATCTCTGGTTCAATAACACTGTTTCGTTGGCCAAAGGCTAGCAAACTGTAAACTCAGCAACGTTCTAAACGTTCAAACGCACTGGCAGCGTACTCTCTCCTCCTCCTAAAAACCTTGCCAGTGCGTTTTCTTTTTCTCTCTTTTTTTCCTACTTTTTCTCTCTTAAATTTTATCTATAAATTTTATTTAATTTTTTATTATTTCTATTAATAAATAACAATAAAAATCGCCTTCAAAACATCTTGGAAATAAAACAAATAGTAAAGACTTTTTATGGCAATATTTTTGACCTAAAACTCTCTATTCATGGGCATCTTGGGTGTTATCCAGTGACTGTAATAACTTTATATTTATAAAAAATAAAAACTAAAATCATCATTGTTAAACACAGTGATTTATAAAATATTATCTTGTAATTCAATATGTTTTTATAAAAATCAAAAGAACATGATTTTAAAAAATAGCGTTATTAGCGAAATTAAAAAATCAAATAATCCAATAAGAATTGGGATAATTGATACGATTGTGACGTGCGTTGAAGAGCAAAATTTGTTGCTGTATATTCCAGCCCGTGTCGCAATATTAAGCTGACATTTTAAGGAGAGAATATAAATGATATATGGATACGTCTGCACTCATGAACATGCCGACCAATGTGAGCTCGAAAACGAACTGAGAGAATATGCTTCGAAAAATAGTTTAATCATCGATGAGTTTGTTCAAGACTCTGAGAGCAACAAAACCAACTGGCGCCGTCGCCAAATCAGCACCCTGATGGCTAAAGCTAAACGTGGCACTGAAATCATTGTTTATGAAGCTAGCGATGTCGCAAGATCAACGTCTCAAGTACTAGAAGCCATGGAGTCTTTCTTAGAGAAAGGCATTATTTTGCATCTGGCTAAGTACAACCAAATTTTTACCGCTGAAAAAACAGTGGATATCCAACAATTTCTAGAGCTCATGCAACATATCGAAAGCGATTTCGTTGCCAAAAGAACGACTGAAGCTTTAGCTCGTCGTCGCGCTCAGGGTCTGCCTCTTGGTCGCCCCAAAGGCAAGCTCAATAAGACTTTAAAATTAGATAAACACAAAAAAGACATTCAGAAATATCTGGATCTCAAAATATCTAAAGCCTCTATTGCAAAATTAATTAACTGCCATCCGCAGACGCTTTATAACTATATGGAAAAGCGTCATTTGATTACCGCTGATATGGAAGACGATGGCGAATAATTAATTTTTAGCTCTTATTTTTACCTCATAGTAAAACTCTACCCCAGCAGTTCTGTCTAACTTCTGGGGTATTTTTTTGCTTAAAAAATTATATAAAAATTATTCAAAACTCTTGAGCTGAACTTCTTTTTTTTGGCACCTTATCTCTGTATGATCCCGCGCTGCAGTTAGGAGGAACAACCTTCTGCAAATGAGAAGGGGGCTGGATCTGATGGCCTAAACACTATCCCAGACCCCCCTCCAAACTTTAAAAAAATCAATACTTGCGGAGAGATGGCAGAGCGGTTTAATGCGGCAGTCTTGAAAACTGTTGAACTGAAAGGTTCCGGGGGTTCGAATCCCTCTCTCTCCGCCAATTTTTATTTTCATACCAAAGCTTAATATTCCAGCCTTACATCCCAACCCAAAACCAAAGGATCATTGGCATTGCCATGTCCAATTCTGGAGGTATAAAAAACAGGAATCTCTTTTAAATAATCTTCAGCAAAGACTCTTATTAATCTCCACAAGATTTCTTCTTGTTTTTTATTTTCCAAATCATCGGGATCCAATCTTCCAGCCATTAAATCTCCAATAATTAAAGCCTTAATATTTTCTAATTTTTTAATTCGATAAAAATATTTTAAAGCCCTTTGCATCTGGTAACCCTTCTCGTTCCAGTCTTCTATAAATAATATCTTTCCAGCTGTCTCTATCTCCCAGCTGTCTTTAATGCTGATAGCCAAAAGGGTCAAATTTCCGCCGGTTAATTCACCCTGAATGATTTGCTTACTTTCTTGGGCTTTTAATCCCGCCTGATTCAACGCTGTTAAATTATTTAAAACCCCTGAGTATTTTTTATTAATAACTAAGTCCAGGGTTTTATCCATAGTCAAATCATCGGGAAACTTCCTCACCCACTGCAAAGCACCCATGCCATGAACCGCCGGCCAGCCTAATTTTTGCGAGAAAAAAATTAAGATCACCGTAAAATCAGAAAAACCAATCAGCATCTTGGGCTTGGCTTTTTTTAACTTATCTAAATTTTCTTCCAGATAAATAATAATATCTGCAGAGCCCTCACCCCCACGACAAGACCATAAATGACTCACAGAGTCATCTAAACAATAACTTAAAAATCTTTCGGCTTTCTCCTGGGCATTCTTAGGCGGGATATAACACTCAGAGCCAAAAACTACTGGCACAGAAAATTTCTCTGGGATAATTTTTTCTAAATTTTTTACTTCTGCCTCTGGAGAAACAGAGGCTGTCGCCACAATGGCGATCTTAGTCAGAGGGATAAACGGCAAAATAAAAGAACGAGGGGAATAAGGGGAACTAGGCATTGATGACTCTCTTAATTCATAGAACATGTTTTATGGAAGCTGTTTTATAAAACCTATTTTACAAGACCTATAACAGGTTGGGTGAGTTACGCACCCCAAAAATGTATCCCAGAAAAACACTTCTTCACCTGCACTTTGAAAATCCACAAATCTGCATTTGTTATTTTGTGGATTGTTAGAATTAATAATAAAAACCAATAAAAATATAAAATTTGCTTAAAAATCAATGCTATTGTTTTTAATAGAAAATCCACAAATCGACATTTGTTATTTTGTGGATTTATTAATTTGTAGATTTAATACTTTTCTGTACCATGCCCTCAGTTATTATTTCAAAACATTTCAAAAAAATATAAGAGCCCTAACAATGCCTTCAATAAACCAAGCAACAAACCACATTAATTCAAACACTCACTTTATTGGCCGCCAAGCAGATCTCGCCCTGCTCTACGGCCTGCAATTAAAATCTTCCGCCAGCCTGGTTGTTGTCTACGGTCGACGCAGAATTGGTAAAAGCCGGCTGATTGAAGAATTTGGCTCTAAGAGCCAATTTTATTCTTTCTCTGGCTTGTATCCTGAAAAAGGCGTGACACCACAAGATCAAATGGATGAATTTATAACTCGCCTCAAACTGCAATGTCCAAAATCATCCAAAAAATACTCAGAAATTTCCGACTGGTCCGAAGCTTTCTTTGCTTTGGCCCAAGAGACTCGAGTAGGAAAAATTGTCATTCTCTTGGATGAACTTTCTTGGATGGCCCAAGACAGTCCTTTGTTTTTGAGCAAGCTAAAAAGCGCTTGGGACCTGGAGTTTAAAAAAAATCCCAATCTTGTTTTAGTGCTATGCAGCTCTGTTTCTGTCTGGGTCGATCAAAATTTAATTTCTAATAAAAGCTTCTACGGGCGGATCTCATTAAAATTAAAACTAGGCGAATTAAGCCTTGCCGAATGCAATCAATTTTGGCAATCAAGAAGCAGCTTGATTTCTGACTATGACAAATTAAAAATTCTTTCTGTCACAGGAGGTGTCCCAAAATACTTAGAAGAAATAAGGCTGGACCAATCCGCCGACGATAACATTAAGCAGCTTTGCTTTACCCCCACCGGGCTTTTATTTAATGACTATGACTATATTTTTTCTTCCGTACTCGAACAGAAAAATCCTATTTATCAAGATATCGTTGAAGCCCTTTCTGAAGGCTCACTACAACGCGAAGCGCTTTTAGAAAAACTGGAAAAAAAAAGCGGCGGCCCTCTCAGCAATTTTTTAAATAATCTCGAATGCTCTGGATTTATCACACGAGACTTCACCTGGGATCTTGGCTCAGGCAAACCCTCTAAGCTCAGCCAATACCGACTTTCTGATAATTATTTAAGGTTTTATATCAAATATATTTTGCCCAACTTTGCCAAGATCAAAAAAAATCAGTTCGAACACCAAGCCCTGTCTTCACTGCCTGGATGGACGGGAATCATGGGCTTACAAGTAGAAAATTTAGTCCTTCATAATCGAGCTCGACTGAAAAATTTACTGGGCATCGCACCAGACGACGTCCTCTCTGAAGGCCCCTTTTTCCAGCGTCCCACTCAAAGACAAAAAGGCTGTCAGATTGATTATTTAATTCAAACAAAACTTGGGGTTCTTTATGCCTGCGAAATCAAATTCACCAGAACCAGTTTAAAACGAGAGCTCGCCCAAGAAATGCGAGAAAAACTCGCTCGCGCCGCGCTACCCAAAAATATTTCAATCATTCCTGTTCTCATTCACTCTGGGGATCTTCACGATTCTTTATTAGATACCAATTTTTTCGTCAGGGTTATTTCTCTATCCGATTTTTTAATTTAAAAACTTAATAAAAAATTCGACTTTTTTACAGCAAAAAAAAAAGAAATAATGCGCGGCGTTTTGTACAACTACTTAATCCATAAGCGAGGTTATTTCATGAAATTTTCTTTTTTCATTGCCGGTCAAAATCACACTGGGTTGCCTAGTGTGTCTGATCTTACTCTTATACTGAAAAGCCTTGGCGATGATGTAAATGCAATATGCTGGACCATTTATAGCAACGCTTACAATGCAGCAAAGACCCCCACTCAAAGGGCATTCTATGCATCAGGCGCTACCGAGGCTGAGTGTACCGACTTCGAGAGCAGGGATAAAAACTCCTCCTTAGTTGCCCTACTTAAACAAGCTGGAACTGACTTAGCTCTTTTTTACCAGAAGCGCGAAAAAGAACAGGCGGCTTCCATGGCTGGTACTGCTACCCCTTTCGCTGGAGCTGGAGCTCGAGCTCGAGCTGGAGCCATAGTAACCGTAGGCCCTGCTGATTATTCTGATGCTGCGTGGGAATGGGGCGCCTCTCTTCCATAAACTTCTTCAGTCCAAGCGCGCTTCAATACCAAAACTCGGGATCTTAAAATAAGTAAAGTGATTAAAGATCCCGATTTTTTTATCTCTCATGCAAAATCAGTACTTTCTTTTTGAAAAACACAATGGCGATTTTTAAAATCTGACCAACCCCTCTGGCATTTAATTCCGACTGGTAATTCTTAGCATCTATTTGCGCCAAACCACTTTCTGCTTCTTGTGCCATGATTTTATTGGACCCCGACTCTGCGAGTTTAAATTCAATAATAATCCCCAGTTTTGAAACATCTTTGGGAATAATCATGACGTCATATCTTCCAAACCCAGACTCTCGATTAGATAAAACCTGATGAGTGGCTCTTAAATACACGAGCATGCCAAGTACTAAGGCATGGTAAAATTTTTCAGGATGAATGGTTTTTCCAAAATCAAAATAAGACAGAGTTTCTTGTAAATAGCTGGTAAAGTTTTTCTCGAAATTAATCACATCTCCAGCAACTAAGGCATCCAGCATTTTTTCGCCCTGTCTTGAATTAGATTTTTTCAGCCAGCCTAAAAAATAACTTTGATAAATCCCTTTGATTTCTTCGTTCGGAATTTGCAGCTGGCAAATAGGATCTTGGTTAGTACTTTCTTTATGAGTAATTTTCAAATACCCAGCGAATAATAAAAAGGCCCAAATAGAATCTTCAACTCTATTTTTAATTTCTGGGAAAGAGATTCTTTCACTAATAGATTTTTTAATATTTTTACCCTGAATTAAAGCTTCAAAATCCGATTTAAATTCATCGGAAGATTTGGCTATTAGATCTTCAAGAATTTGACTGGAACCCGTTTGAACCCAATAAGATTCAAATATTTTCTCTGTTGCAACATTAATAATGGACCAGGGGTTATAAATCGCTAAGTCACCAAACTGATAGCCCTTGTACCATTCACGCACTTTTTCACGCTGATCTGATAAACCAGCCTCTTGGCAAATCCAGTCCACCTCTTTTTCAGTAAAACCAAAATAAGAAGCATATCTTTCAGAAAGCATTGAATGGACTTTGATATTATTTAAATCCGAAAATAAACCTTCTTTCGAGACCCGCATGATTCCAGTTAAGACGCTTTTATAAAGCGAAGTATTGTCTTTTAAAGCCGCGCCTAAAAAACTTTGCATAAAAGATTTCATGGGCTCGTAAAAATCTTTCATCCAAGCCTGCTGCAAGGGCGTGTCGTATTCGTCGATTAAGATCCAGACTTTTTGATCATATTTTTTCTCTAGAATTTCAGATAAAAATTGCAAGCTTTGGGCCAACTCAGCATTGGAGCCTTCAAGATTTAATAAGCGATCAAATCGAGCTTGGTAGTGTGGCGCTAATTCTTCATAAAGATCTTGATGGGCGTGAAATAGTTTTTGAATTAAAACTCTAATGCCCTCTAGCGCTTCTTTAAAATTATCTTTTTTGATTTCTTTAAGAGAAACAAAAATAACGGGATAGATTCCCTGATGCTTTAAAATTTTTGAATACTGGGAAATTTTCAAATTAATAAATAAGTCTTTTTTTTTCTATGTCTTTCCTATCTAGGAAACACTGGAGCATGGTCATATTTAAAGTTTTCCCAAACCTTCTGGGGCGGGGAAATAAAATGACAGAAGAAAAATCTTCTAAGAGCTCTTTGATCAATAAAGTCTTGTCTATATAAGTTGCTTTGAGATTAATAATCTCAGCAAAATTACTCACACCAATCCCAAAATCTACCGTCATTTTTTTAAATCCCTATTGAAACCAGTACCCAGAAAAAAGGGCGCATTGTACTCCAGAACTTTCCTCGCCGGAATTTACACAAGCATTGACAGAAACACTGGGCTTTTAAAGACATTTAAAAACTTAATAAAAATTAGACTTTTAATGTAAAAACAAGGTTTACAGCAAAAAAAAAAAGAAATAATGCGCGGCGTTTTGTACAAATATTTAAAAAATTCATAAAGGAGATTATTTCATGCCAATCTTTGCTATCACCGTATTAGAATACCAAATAAACCAGGCTGGAGTAGCCGGGGCAACTGATCTTATTTCTAGACTGAAAGAACTTACCGATGAGGAGGCTATGATAGCCTGGGTTATTTATATAAACGCTTCCAATGCAGCACGGCACCTCCCAATAAACACAAATTATACTGGCGGCGCTAGAAATGAAGCGTTTACGGAGTTCAAGGGCAGGCATGAAAACTCCTACTTAATTGCCCTACTTAAAAAAGCTGGCACTGAAGTAGGCTTCTTTTACCAGTCCCGCCAAGAAGAATATGATCACAGCGGTCGTCGCTCTTCCTCTGATAGAAACTCATTAGTCATAATGGGAGCTGGAGCTGGAGCTGGAGCTGGAGCTGGAGCTGGAGCTGGAGCTGGAGCTGGAGCTGGAGTCACAAAAACCGCCGGTGCTGCCGATGATGGGGAGACCCCAGGAACTGAACCTGCATAAATTGCTTCAGTCCAAGCGGGCTTCAATGCTAAAGTTTGGGATCTTAAAAATAATTAAAAATTTAATAAGATCCCATGCTTTCTTACCCCCACATTAATCCTATTGCCCTGTCCCTGGGCCCCCTAAAAATCCACTGGTATGGCCTGATGTATTTATTGGGCTTTATCTCGGCTTTTATCTTGGGATCTTTTAGATCTAAAAAACCCTGGCAGCGGGGCATTAACAATTCTGACTTAGTCTCAGAAGGCTTATTATTCGGGGCTCTGGGTGTAATTTTGGGTGGAAGATTAGGCTATGTTTTGTTTTATAACTTTTCTTATTATTTAAGTGATCCCAAAGAAATTTTTTACCTCTGGGACGGCGGCATGTCGTTTCATGGGGGTTTATTAGGGGTCTTATTATTTTCCTGGATCTTTGCGAAGAAAAATAAAATCAAATTTTTCGATGTGACTGATTTCTATGCGCCTTTAGTCCCTATTGGCTTAGGCGCTGGAAGATTGGGTAATTTTATCAACGGCGAATTATTTGGCCGCGTGACTAATTCTCCTATTGGCATGATTTTCCCCAATGGCGGGCCTTATCCCAGATATCCCTCCCAATTATTTGAATTCTTGGGCGAGGGGGTTTTGTTATTTTTAATTTTATTTATCTACTCCAGAAAGCTAAGACCTCGCATGGAAGTCTCTGGTTTGTTTTTAGTGTTGTACGGATTAATAAGATTTTTTATAGAATTTTTCAGAGAGCCCGATATTCAAAAAGGCTTTTATTTAAATATTTTTACTATGGGGCAATTACTATGCATCCCCATGATAATTACTGGGGTTCTGATAATTTATTGGGCCAGAAAAAATAGGGTTAAATCAGGGGATTAACATGAAAGAATATTTAGATTTTCTAAGACGGATTAAAAACGAAGGCGTTGAAAAAACAGATCGAACTGGCACTGGGACTTTAAGTATTTTTGGCCATCAGATGCGTTTTGATTTGTCCAAAGGCTTTCCAGCAGTCACCACTAAAAAATTATTTATGAAGGGTGTTATTTGCGAATTGCTCTGGTTTTTAAAAGGTGACACCAATATTCAATATCTTTTAGATAACAATATTCATATCTGGGACGAATGGGCCGACGAGCATGGAAACTTAGGGCCCGTCTATGGTCATCAATGGCGCGCTTGGCCTACAACAGATGGCAAAGTGATTGATCAAATCAGTGATGTGATTCAACAATTAAAAACTAATCCCGACTCTCGCAGAATTATTGTTTCTGCCTGGAATGTCGGCGAATTATCTAAGATGGCCCTGCCGCCTTGTCATGCTTTTTTCCAATTTTATGTCGCCGATGGGAAACTCTCTTGTTTATTAATGCAAAGATCAGCAGACGCTTTCTTAGGCGTGCCTTTTAACATTGCCTCTTACGCTTTATTAACTCATATGATTGCCCAGCAATGTGATTTAAAACTCGGGGAATTTGTCTGGACTGGTGGTGACTGTCATATTTACAGCAATCACTATGAGCAAGTCGCCAAGCAGCTTTCACGCGAGCCTTTGGCGCCGCCGCAGCTATTAATTAAAAACAAAGCGAAAGATATTTTCAGCTATGAAATAAGTGATTTTGAGTTAGTCAATTATAAATATCACGAGAGTATTAAAGCGCCGATTGCGGTTTGATTTTTATCATGAAAAATAATATTTCTCTCATCGCCGCTTGTTCTTTAAACCAGGTCATTGGGATTAACAATCAACTCCCCTGGAGTTTGCCCAGTGATTTAAAAAAATTTAGAGAGCTGACTTTAAATAAGCCCATTGTCATGGGTAGAAAAACGCTCGAATCGATTGGCAAAATATTACCCAAGCGACGAAATATAGTTTTAACTCGAAATCAAAATTTTAAATTTCCAGGGGCTGAGATATTTAATAATTTCCAAGATGTTTTAAATCTTCAGAATCCAGAGAATCCAGACAATCCAGACAATCTAGAAATAATCGAGATTATGGTTATCGGCGGCGCTGAGATTTATGAAATTTTCTTACCCTATGCGTCGAAGATTTATTTAACAGAAGTCAAAGTGAATCTAAACGGCGATGCGTTTTTTCCAGCTTTTAAATCTTCTGACTGGTGTTTAACTCACTCCGAATTTCATGATAAAACCCTGCCTGAAAATAAAGAAAATCAATATGACTACGAGTTTAAAATTCTGAAAAAAATCTAAAGCCCAATAACAAGATTGCTTTTTATTTCGATCTCTTGTTTTATCGCGGCCCTGTTTTTAGACCCACCCAATTTTGAAAAATTGGGTAACTTAATTAACTACGATGGAGTGTTCAACTATGACAAGAAGACAGCAAGCGGAAAGAGCGAGAGGGGAACTGACGAAAAGGGAACCCGCGTCATTAGGTTATTTTTCTTCTCTAGCTGCCTCTATAAAAGAATACTTAAAAGGGGGTTTAGACGAGGATTTGATGAGAGCATGGGCCGCACAGGTCAGCCCTTTTGGACTAGCAATTCATATACTCCCTCCCGTCTTTCAAGAGATCTATGTCGCTGCCACTTACCCTAAAGAGCGCCCACCTCAAGCCCAGCTGCTGACTGCAAGCTTATGCTTTCTAGCCTTGGGAACTCTTTCATCCATGGCACTAGGTCTGTCATTGGCAAAAGCTAAAGATTATGTCCACTACAAAAATCTGCGTATTAACGTCATCAGCACCTTGTGTGGCATCAGCACTCTTTTCTTGACCGCTTCTTCTGTGGTATCTGCGCTATCTCTCAGCGGTCTCATCAGTGACGAGACTGCCCTCAGCAGATAAAAAATAAAGAGCAAAAAATACATAAGAAAAAACCCAGAATTAACTGGGTTTTTATTAAAATTTTATAATTTAAAAAATTACTTAATTTTATTACTTAATCTTGGATTCTTTATACAACATATGTTTGCGAGCAACCGGATTAAATTTAGAGAGCTCTAATTTTGCTGGGGTGTTCTGCTTATTTTTTTGCGTGGTATAAAAATGACCTGAGCCATCAGAAGCGACCATACGAATTTTCTCAACCTTCCCTTTCTTTGCCATGGAAGTACTCCTTACTTTCTAATTTTTAAACTTTAACGCCCTGAGCGCGAAGATCTACCAACACTGCCTCGATACCATTTTTATCAATAGTCCGCATGGCTTTGTGGGAAATACGAAGTTTGACGTAGCGGTTCTCACTAGGAACCCAAAAACGATGAATCTGCAAGTTAGGCAAGAAACGACGCTTCGTTTTGTTATTTGCATGGGAAACTTTATTCCCTGTCATGGGTCTTTTCCCCGTTAATTGACAGACTCTTGCCATCTCAATTCCTTAATTTCAAATGATTCCAACCAATAAAACGGGCGCCTTTATACCAGATCAACTAGCCATATTCAATTTTTCTTAAACTCTTTTTTAACTCATATTTTTTTAGCCCAAACAAAATCTATACTAGGCCCCGCACTATTGAGCTGTTATTGATTGAGCCAAGCTGGGAGCTTCACACCATGCCACTAGAATTTTTAGATAAAAGAAATATCAAAGCCACTTTTGTTTATTCAGAAGGCACGGCTGAAAATCTAGAAATATCCAAGATTCCAGAAGCCCTGGAAAGAAAAGACGGATTTATCTGGATTAATATCCACTGCCCCACCCCTCAGAAAACTATTTCAGCGGTTCCTAGCATTCCTAAATATATTGCTCGATCTTTATCAGCCAGCGAAACGCGCCCCAGAGCCGAGGCCACACCAGAGGGATTATTATTAAATCTTCGCTGCTTAAATCCCAACCATAGCCAAGAGCCCTCTGAGATGATTTCTTTAAGACTCTGGATTAATGAAAAAATCATTGTCTCTGTGCATAGAAAACCATTGGACTTTATGGGCAAGCTTTTAAGCCAAGTGAACCAAGATATTTTAGTCAGCAATAGCATGGATATTTTAAGATTAATCTTGGAATCTATTATTGAAAAAATGTCTGACTTAGCCATTGATATCAATGAACAGATGGATCAATTAGAAGACAGCCAAGAACATATCCATGAGAAAAGAAAAAAATTATCCGAATATCGCCGAGAAATTATTGGCATTCGTCGCTATTTAATTCCTCAACGCGAAGCTTTGCTAAGACTCCCTTTAGATAAATTACCTTGGTTAGGCGACTTGCAAAAAATCAGCTTGCGAGAATCTGCTGACAGCACGACTAGAATTCTTGAAGATTTAGAGAGCGCACGGGACAGAGCCAATTTATTACAAGAAGAATTAATGAATGCAACCCAAGAGCAAATTAATAACAAAATATTTTTATTATCTATTGTCGCCGTGATTTTTATGCCCCTAAGTTTTATTACTGGCTTACTCGGCATCAATGTCGGGGGAATTCCAGGCGCTGGTTTCTCCCTCTCTTTTTGGATTGTGTGTGTGATTTTACTCATACTCATGATCACTGAATTTTGTATTTTAAAATTTCTAAAATGGCTTTAAATAAAATTAAAATAAATATTAAAAAAATAAGTGAGATTAAATCATGTCAGCTCTTTCTAAGATTTCTACCCATCTGGCTAGTTTTCCCAATTTTCTAAACGACCCCATTTTTATGGGCCTGGTTGATTCTGTCTTAGCCGCCATTATTTTATTTTGTGCGGCGATGTTTACTAATTTGATCTTTGCCCGTCGCTATGACACCAAAAAACATCAGGCCAAATTTCGCTCTCGCGTGATTTATATTTCAATCTGTCTCTTTGCTTTAATTATTTTAAAAATCTGGATCGAAGGCCTCGAACATTTTTTTACCATGTTAAGTATCGTCGCGGCAGGCTTAGTGATTACGAATAAAGAAACCATCATGAACTTTGTCGGCTGGTTAATTATTAACTGGCGTGGAATATTTGTAGAAGGTGACTATATAAAAATCGAAGAGCTCAGTGGTTATGTCCATACGATTGGCCCCCTGTTTTTTAAAATCTACGAAGCGGATGAAATTGGCATTAGGCAAACCACTGGAAAATCTATCAAAATCCCCAATGGTTTGATTATTACCAAGCCCATTATTACTTACTCTCCAGATACTAATTTGTGTCGCTATAAAACCGAGTGTTTAATTCCCTATGATTCTGATTTAAATCCTATTAAAGACTTGTTTGCCAAAGCCATTAGCGAAGTGCTACATGATTGCTATAAAGACGATAAGACCTACTGCCATCGGTATATCAAAGATCATAATAAAGAGCTGGCTAAATTAATTGACCTACATCCTAAAGTCCGTGCTGAGCCTGCTGGAGAGGGTGAGAAGGGCATAAAAATTAGTATTATTTTTTTCTGCTACCCCATTAATCATCGCGATATTGAGCAAGACTTTTGGACAAAAATCTTTGCCTTGCAGAAAGCCCAAAAACTGCATTTACTAGGTGATAATTTACCTTGTATTCCTGAACAAAGCCCCTCTTAAAATTCGCTATTTTCTAGGTTTTTTCTAGCTGCATCTCCAGTACAATACCCGCTTTTTCAGCTAAGAGATGATTAAAATAACCATGGATTTTAAAACACTGGAGCAGCCTCTCCGAGCGGGCGTCAAAGCATTAGATTTAAATTTATCAGACACCCAAATTAATCAGCTCTTGGCCTATTTAAATTTATTATATAAATGGAATAAAACTTATAACTTAACGGCCATAACAGACCCCAAAAAAATGCTGACCCATCATGTTTTAGATTCGCTCAGTGTTATTAAATATCTAGAAAATAAAAACCCAGAAAATAAATTAACCAAAATTATTGATATTGGCACAGGTGCTGGAATCCCAGGATTAATCTTAGCTATTGCTTACTCTGACTCCTGTCCTGGCAAATTTTTTAGTTTGCTAGACAGCAATGGGAAGAAAACCAGATTTTTAACGCAAGTTATCTATGAATTAGATTTAAAAAATTGCGAAGTTTTAAATTTAAGAGCTGAAGAAGCGGGAGAAAATTTAAACTATAAAAATCAATTTAATATCATTATTTCCAGAGCTTTTAGCTCTTTAACAGATATGTTTCTGGCTTGCCAAAATTTATTAATCAAACCCTCTGACACCCCCTCTCCCAATTTTTTTCTGGCCATGAAAGGCAAGTATCTCGAGACTGATTTAGAAATTACTGAGCTTAAAAATTTAAATAATAAAAATATAAAAATTAACAATATTGAGAAAATTTTAATTCAAGTTCCAGGTATTCCAGGTATTCAAGAAGAGAGATGCCTTGTTAAATTCAATTAAGCCCTTTGTTTTACACTCACCTCACAGCCCTGCTGGAGATCAGCCCAGTGCTATAAAATTATTAGAACAAGGTTTAAATAATGGCTTAATGCATCAAGTGTTATTAGGCGTTACGGGGTCGGGTAAGACTTTTACCATGGCTAATTTAATTAAAAATACTCAAAGACCCGCTTTAATCCTGGCCCATAATAAAACCCTCGCAGCCCAGCTCTATGGCGAGATGCGAAGCTTTTTTCCAGAGAATTCCGTCGAATATTTCGTGTCTTATTATGATTATTATCAGCCCGAAGCTTACGTCCCCCAGTCAGATACTTTTATAGAAAAAGATGCGTCTATTAATGAGCACATTGAACAGATGAGACTGTCAGCCACCAAAGCTATTTTAGAACGCCATGACACTATTATTGTTGCGACCGTCTCTGCTATTTATGGCTTGGGAGACCCCGAGACTTATTTATCCATGGTCTTGCATTTAAATTTAAAAGATAAATTAGATCAGCGGGAAATTTTAAAAAAATTAAGCAAGATGCAATACGAGCGCAATGATGTGGTTTTAGACCGGGGGTCTTTTAGAGTACGGGGAGATTTAATAGATATTTTCCCAGCAGATTCTGAAAAAGAGTCTATTCGCATAGAGTTATTCGACGATCAAATAGAATCTCTTTCTTACTTTGACCCTCTGACTGGAAAGATCAGCCAAAAAGTTTCCAGGTTAACTATTTACCCAAAATCTCACTATGTGACGCCCAAAGAACGAATTCTAGAAATTATCGACGATGTGAAATTAGAGCTGGCTCAAAGAGTCAAAGAGCTGGAGTCGCAAGATAAAATCTTAGAAGCCGCAAGACTCAAACAAAGAACTTATTTTGACCTGGAGATGATGGTCGAAATGGGCTACTGCACTGGGATAGAAAATTATTCCAGATATTTATCAGGAAGATCTTCTGGAGAGCCCCCACCCACTTTAATAGACTATTTACCTAAAGATGCTTTGTTATTTATCGACGAATCCCATGTCACTATTCCGCAGCTAGGCGCTATGTACAAAGGCGATCGAGCGCGCAAAGAAAATTTGGTTAATTATGGCTTTAGATTACCCAGCGCCATGGATAACAGGCCCTTAAAATTTGAAGAATTTTTAAACCTCATGCCTCAGACTATTTATGTCTCAGCAACACCTGGAAATTTCGAACTAGAAAAAGCCAGCGCCATTGCAGAACAATTAGTCAGACCCACTGGTTTAATCGACCCCGTTATTCAAATTAAACCGGCTGGCTCCCAAGTAGACGATGTCATGCAGGAAATTAAATTAGCCACTGAAAAACAAGAACGCGTTTTAATTACAACGCTCACTAAAAGAATGGCGGAAGATCTCGCTGATTTTTTATTAGACCATGGTATTAAAGTCAGATATTTACACTCGGATATTGAAACCGTTGAGCGCATTGAAATTATTCAAGACTTAAGAGCTGGTATATTTGATGTTTTAATTGGCATTAATTTACTCAGAGAAGGCTTAGACATGCCGGAAGTTTCTACAGTCGCTATTTTCGACGCGGATAAAGAAGGGTTTTTAAGATCCGATCGCGCTTTAATTCAAACGATTGGGCGAGCAGCCAGACATATTAATGGCCGAGCGATTTTATATGCCGATAGAATCACAAATTCCATGCAAAGAGCCATCGATGAAACTAATAGACGCAGAAATAAACAAATCGAATTCAATCAAATTCATGGAATTACTCCCCAGGGGATTCACAAATCAGTGGATAATATTTTGACCCAAGAGGGTTATAGAAATACGCAAGATACCCGCAGTACCCGAGAAAAAATCACGGATAAAAATCAAAATATCCATAAGGATATCGCCCTTGATGCATTGACCCCTGCACAGGCAAAACAGACAATAACGACCCTCGAAAAGGCCATGCGTCGACATGCGGAAAATCTTGAGTTTGAACAAGCGGTTCAGATTCGAGATCAACTATTAAAAATAAGAGCGTTTTTTAAACTGTGATTCGAATTATTAAAACTACTCAATTATCTGACACTGAACTTTCTGAAATATCAGAATTAATAACTCAGTCAGAAGCCATTGATGGCTTCTCTACTCACTTTTACGTGAACTCCATGGTCAATCGGGGCAATGGGGCCATCACGGATTATTTGCTTTACTCTGATAATCAATTGGCCGCCTGTGTCTCTTTTTTTATGTTTGGCGACAACTTTGTCGAAATTTGCGCCCTCACGCATCCCAGCTATCGAAAAAAGGGCTATTTCACGCGGCTATTTGGTGAGGCCCAAATTGAGCTTTCTCTACTCCAGCTCGACTACTGTATTTTTTGCTGCCCCAAAGAGTCTGTGTATGCCAAAAAATTATTAAAACGCTATCAAGCGGTCTATCAATCTAGTGAAAGCAATATGGCCATTGATCGAGAAGCTTATTTTGATCTCTATTCTGCTGATTTAACTAATCCAGCACCCATTCAGATTAAAAAAGCCAAAAAAAGCGATGCTGAAACCTTGGCACGCCTCGGCGCAGAAGCTTTTAAATCTTCTTATTCTGAAGAACTTGCACGCATTATGGTGATACTGGAAGAGCCCTGCCGTTCTGCTTTTCTAGCCTTCCCTGAAAATAATTTATTAAAAAAACCCTTAAAAAACCCAATAGGCCCAATAGGAAAAGTGCACTTGATTAAAAATAATCAAATTGTCTTATTACATGATTTTTGTGTGCTTGTAGAAAATAAAGATAAAGATAAAGATAAAAATAAAAATAAAACTAATAACACTCTGGCGGCTGAATTTTTAAAACTCGTCTTAGCGGCTGCTTTTCAAGTACGAACAAAACCCGCCCAGCAAGTTAAAACACTGGTGGGTTCTAACGAAATCATCGAAATGAAGCTTTATAAAAATCTGGGGTTTCAAGTGGTGTCCACTATGGAATACTGGCGATGTAATTTATTACCAAGCGATACGGCTTATCCCTCCCTCGCTATTCATTAAAAATAAATAAATAAATAAATAAATAAATTAAATAAATTAAATAAATTAAATAAATTAAGAAAAACATGACTCAAGATCTCTCAAACTCTTCTGACCTTTTATTCAGCTTTATTTTTAACCAAAGACCCATCCGCGGCGTTATGGTTAAACTCGACCAAGTGATAAAAACTATCTTGGCCCAAAGAGATTACCCACCCGCTATTCAAACTTTGCTGTCTGAAGCTTTAGTGGCCGTGGTCTTATTATTTAATCTGTCGAAAGAGCGCGGAAAAATAACGCTCCAGTTCCAAAATAATCAAAATAATTCGGAACAAAACAACAGGACCAGCTTTATTCAATTACTGTCTGTTCAATGCACTCATGATTGCAAGCTGAGAGCCCTCGCACAGTGGACAAATTTACCTCCTGCTGACTTATCTTTCTTAGAGCTCTTAGGCCCCGATGGAAAACTAGTCATGACTTATCAGTCTGAATCTTCGATGGACCGCTTTCAGAGCATTATCCCCCTAACAGGTGATTCTTTAAGTGATTCCATGCGGGCTTATTTTTGCCAATCCGATCAGCTCCAGACTTTTTTAAAAATCAGTGTGTCAAATCAAAAAAATCAAGCTGATCAAAAAGCCGCTGGGATTTTATTACAACGCATGCCTGATATTAATACCCTGGAAAATCTAGAAAACGAAGATCATTTTGCTCATGTCTCTGTTTTGGCTAACACCCTGACAGATCAAGAATTATTAGAAGACCGCCCTGAAAATTTGCTTTATAAACTATTCAACGAAGATCCTATCTTAGCCTTTGAACCCAGAGCGCTTTATTTCGGCTGTACTTGCTCTATCGACAAAATGCGCAATGCGATTTTACTCATGGGCCGAGAAGAAAGTTTTAAAATTTTAGACGGTGCTGATGGAAAAGATTCGATCG
Source organism: Francisella tularensis subsp. holarctica (assembly GCA_945879065.1). Classification (GTDB taxonomy): domain Bacteria; phylum Pseudomonadota; class Gammaproteobacteria; order Francisellales; family CACEW01; genus CAMCUU01. Next base: position 11,256 of record CAMCUU010000002.1, on the reverse strand, counting down.
AAGTCCTGTGCGAATTTTGTCAATGCAACTATGCATTTAGCCGGACTGAGGTGGAGAAATTATTTAAAAATAATTAAAAATCTTTATCAAAAATTGGGATAAAAAAATCAGTTACTTTTTAAAAGATGAATACCCAAAAACTGAAATCTTCAGCTAAATTCACGCCCTTATTATTTTTAGCGCTCTCGAGAAAAACTAGTGATGAGAATCTTGCTTAAAAAATCGGCCTTTGTATTGGGATTGGGCTTATTCAGCCTTGCTTTTTCAGCCTATTTATTTGCCGCGAATCCCAGTTTTTCTCTGGGAAATATTTTAAAACCTGCGGGGACAGGCGCATTGGGCACGGACCCCTCAGCAGGAACGATTACTTTTAATAACACTTGGAGCGGGCACCCTATCACCAACGCCATATTTGCTTTCTATAGCACCTCAGACTGTACGGCCGGATATATGGGCGAAACTCTTCCTATTAATGCCCCTAGCTTTTCTTTTTCACCTGGAAGCTCAGCCTATAATATTGATGGAGCCAAACTTTATACGATTGCAAGCAATATCCCTGATCTAGATCCAGCCTCAGTTCGGGCCTTTTCTATTTCTTACTACGGTTACGCAGATGGGGGTATTCAAGGAGATTGGGGAACTGATAACACTGAGTTCTGTCATTGTTATAACAACGTCACTGCGAACGTTAGTGTTAGTTCTTACGTGGGAGACAGCTCAGCAACGGTTAGTTTCATCGCAGATCCAGCTAACTGCAGCATAAACTCAGGATAGGAAACGCTCATGATCTCCCAATCTCCTTGGCATCGCCCCACCCTTACTCTCCTCGCTGCTCTTTACACTGGCGGTGGGGATCCTGAGGCCATTGAATCTAATAATAGCAATGGACCACTGGTGTCTTAATTACTCCAAACGCCAGAAATGCCTATCCGGCTAATAATTAGACGGATACGGCTAAAGAAAACTCTGCTAACTCAATGGAAAACTATGACACGTCTTCAAACCCAATTATTTCAAATATTCCTGATGATCTTAATCATTATTCATAACACCAGTACTAATTTAATCAGCCCAGCAACCCATTGGCCCTTGAGTGAATTTTACTGGCAATCTAATTATTTAAACTTATATCAAATATTGCTCCATCAAACTTTTTTGACCTGGAGATTCATACCCCTATTAATTAACAGCCTAGGCTACACCGCCGTTGCGAGTTTTTTAATTCTGACAGGCTATGGCTTATATAAACGCTATGAAAATACCCCTTTGGAATTTCTGCCTTATTTTAAAAATCGCTTAGTTTATTTATTAATTCCCTGGCTTGTGACATCGCTTTGGATCGAATGCAACATGGCTCATTCACCCAGCTTATTTCACTGGATTTTAATTTTCTCAAGCATTCAGCTTTGGATCCCGCCTGATCAAGATATGCTCTTAGGCCCCTGGTGGTTTATTGGAATGATTTTTGAGCTGTATTTAATTTTCCCAATAATTTTATCGAGCTATAAAAAATATGGTTTTAAGTTAATTTTATGCTTAATTTTTATTCAATATTTCACCCAAGTTTTTATTAATCCTTGGACTAATTCCTGGGGTTTGAATTTAAATCTCACGCCGGTGTCTGCACTGATGCCTATTGCTATAGGCTTAGTTTTAGCTCGCGCAGAAAATTTTAAGATTTTAAAAATAAATAATTTTTTAGTTATTTTATTATCTCTCTTATTTTTAGCTCTATTTTTTCTCGCTCAAATTAATTTTTATACTTGGCCCATAGCTAATAGCTTATTGGGGCTGGGATTACTGGGAATTTTATTAGTAGGCATGAAACTATGGGGCTTTGAAAAGCTGGAGAGATCTAGATTTATCAACCATCTTCGAGAGTTAATAGCCCCCGGTTTTTTAGTCCATGGGTATATTTATATTTATTTTATTATTTGGCTGAAAGCTAAAAATATTAATTTTTTAACTTATTTATTAATCTTAATTTTAGTATTAGCGCTGACTTATATTTGTTCAGTTTTGGTTTTAAAAATAACCAATCTTGTGAAGCCGCTCATCAAAAAATAAGGGCGAATACAAGATTCGCCCCTACACCCTAATTTCTATTATTTTTAATCAATAATAATTTCTAGAAACTAGATCCCATGGAATTAACCAAGACCTTCAGCTGATCAGCATCTGGCAGACCTGTGTACATCATGGGGGTATTGCCCATGTTTTTATAAATCAAAGTTGGGGTCTGCATAAATTGATTTTTAATCATGAAGTCCATATTGGCTTTGATCTGTGCCGTCACTGCTGGAGATATAGTAGAAGCAGGCGTGATTCCGCCTTCTTCTCCAGCGTCGTTAAAGCCTTGTTCGTTTTGCGTAAACGCCGCAGCAGGATTAGCAGCACCCAAAATAGCGGCTGCACGGCCTTTGCTGGAGTCTTTCAAGAATGCACCCAAGATCCAGCGAATTTGTAACTGACCTGAGTCGACATAAGATTTAGAAGCCGTATAAAACTGATGACAGAAAACACAGTTGGGATCTGCAACGACATAAAGTTTATGAGGGGCTGAATCTGAACCCATGGAGACATAGCTTACAGCGCCAATACTATCCCAAGCGGCTTTGGCTTTGCCGGGGCTAATATATTGATCAAAAGCTTGCTCGGTTAAGCTTTTCAATTGGCTGTTCATAAGATTACCGCTGATTAAATAGGGGCCGGTAGTAGGATCTATATAGGTAAATAAAATCCCTTCGGGAGAATTAGCCTCGGTCCCTTTTAAAATAAAGCCCTGGAACGGTCCACTCATAAAAGTTTGTAAAACAACAGCTCGTCCACCGGTTGCTTTGGCGATTAAAGCCTTAGCCGCTTGAGTAGAATTAAGATTACTGGCTGAAGTTAAATTTGAATTTGCATTATGTTTTTGAAAATAAAACGCCGTTCCACCAATGCAGACAGCACCAACAAGGACCATGGAAACAAGAGCAGTGCTTAATTTCATGATTGAGTTCTCCTAAAAAATAAATAAAAAAAATAAAAATAAAAAATTTAAAATTTAAAAAAAAAGCCAAAATTTAAAAATCTTGGCTTTTTTTAATTTCACTCTTAATTCAAATCACACCTAGCTTTTAGCAGCAGGGGCGTCGATTTTAATTAATTCAACTTTGAATACTAAAGCTTGGTTAGGGCCAATCACTGGAGGCGCATATTTACCATAGGCTTGGTCTGGGGAGAGATATAAAGTCCAGGTAGAGCCGACGGGCATATGAGTCAGCGCTGTTGTCCAACCAGGAATGACGGCATTCAATGGAATAGAGGCTGGGGTATGACGAGCATAAGAACTATCAAATACTTTACCGTCCATTAAAGACCCTTCGTAATTGACAGTCACTGTGTCAGTCGCTTTAGGCATCGGGCCTTTACCCATAGTGATCACTTTATAATAAACACCATCGGATAATTTCATGACGCCATCTTGCTTAGAAGTCTTGGTTATAAATGCTTGGCTAGCGGTCGCATTCGTCGTCGCTTGAGCATCTATTTTGGCTTGCTGAGCAGCTTGTTCTTTTTTCATGCTGGCCATGACCACTTGGCGATATTGATCTGTCGCTGCTTTCATTTGATCAGCGCTTAAAGCCGGTGTGGCATTGGAATTTGCGGCGGTATATCCGGCATTGAAAGCAGTGATATCAACAGAAACACCCTGTTGCTTCAGGCCTTTGCCCATGTCATACCCTAAGGTATAACCTAATTGTTGATCCTGAGTCGTGTAAGTTGGGGTGCTTGCAGCAAAGCTGGTACCAGCCGCTACGAGTAAAACAACAGGCAATAATTTTGGTAAAAATTTCATACAAGTTTTTCCTATTTATTAATCAAAAATAATCTAAAAAATAATCACAAGGGTCTCCAAAGAGGGCCCGATACTAGGGTTGCGAGCAAAACCAGTCAAGGCGAATACATTTCTTCCAAAGCCCTTCCAAAACTATTGACACCACCCCAGGGGCATCCATACAATTGCGCCTCTTTTCAGCGCCCGTAGCTCAGCTGGATAGAGTACCTGGCTACGAACCAGGTGGTCGGGAGTTCGAATCTCTCCGGGCGCGCCAATTATCTAGTCTATCTAGTCTGATTTGACACAAACTCCCAGGCATCTTTATAACTCTCTGCAACAAAGTCAGCATGGGGTTTTAATATTTTTTTCTCATACGTCGTCGCGAGTCCAATCACTGTCATTCCTGCTGATTTCCCCGCACGAAGGCCCTCTAAAGAATCTTCAATCACTAAGCAATGCTCTGGATTTATTTTTAATTTTTTCGCGCTTAATAAATAACCCTCTGGGTTGGGCTTGCCATAAGTCACATCATCAATGGTCGTGACAAATTGAAAGTAAGATTTTAATTCGCCGCACTCTAATTTTTCTAAAATAGAATTAACTTCCAGGCCATTACCATTGCTGAAAATGGCCCTGGAAAAAATCATATTTTCTATATTTTTTAAAAAATCTAAAACCCCCGGAATCGCTGGAATAGTTAAATCATGATGAACTTTTTCTAAGAAAATTTTTATTTTCTTTTGTAATAAAGATCTAATAAACACAGGATCTGAATAAATTTTGGGTAATAAATTTTGAAAAATAACGAGGTCATTAACACCAAAATATTTTTGGCGATAGGTCTCATAAGAAAGATCAATCTCCAGCTCTGACAAAACAATCTGCATTGCCTCAAAATGCAGCCGGCTGCTGTCAAATAAAACACCATCGAAATCAAAAATCAGCGCCTGAATATTTTTCTTAGCCATTATTTTTTACTCTAATTTTCCATGACAGTGCTTAAATTTTCCCCCAGAACCACAAGGACAGGGCTCGTTACGGCTGATGATTTTTTCTTGGGCTAAATGCGCTTCATTAGGTTTTATCACCGCAGAGTCCCTCAGCGGTAGATCCACTTGAGTGCCTAGATGGGTTAAAGACGCCTGCTGAAAATTCATGACGCCCATATGTTTTTGATTATCTTCTCTGGGCTTTTGTAAGGTCACCCTATTTTCTGGAGTTGGATTAGTTGCTGAATTATTAGGAGGGTTATTAACTGGGTTATTAACCGGGTTAATTTGCAATTTAGACAAAGTCCCAATGACCTCGTATCTAAATCTTTCCAGCATTTTGCTAAATAAATTAAAAGACTCGCGTTTATATTCTTGCTTAGGATCTTTCATGGCATAGCCCCGTAAATTCACGCTATGTCTTAAATGATCCATCTGGCCTAAATGCTCTCGCCAGTAATTATCTAAGATTTGTAAAACAATGGTTTTTTCTAATTGATTAATACTCACAAGATCTAATTTTGATTTTTTATTTTTATAATTTTCTTGTAATAAATTTAAAACCCTGGGCAAAACTTCTTGCTCTGTCAGGGTCTGGTCTTGATCTAGCCACTCACGAATAGGAATACTCAGACCAAAATCGCCTAATAAAGCCCGCTCTAAACCTGGAATATCCCACTGGGCTTCCAGGGTATGCGGCGGCATATGCTGAAAAATCAAACTCTCAGCGACTTTATCTCGCATGGCTTCAATGGTTTCAGTCATGTCTTGGCTGTCAATTAAAATTTGACGTTCTTTATAAATTACCTGGCGCTGATCATTCGCCACATTGTCAAATTCTAAAAGGGCTTTTCGAATATCAAAGTGATGGTTTTCGACTCTTTTTTGCGCCTTGGCAATTTGATTAGAGACCATGCGACTCTCAATAGCCTCACCGCGCCCCATGCCGATTCTAGACATTAATGTTTTAACCCAAGGGCCTGCGAAGATTCTTAATAGATGGTCTTCGAGAGATAAATAAAAACGACTCACTCCAGGGTCGCCCTGACGCCCTGCCCGACCTCTGAGCTGGTTATCTACACGTCGAGATTCATGACGCTCGGTGCCTAAAATATATAAACCACCCGCTTGTAAGACCTGCTGATGCTGAGCCATCCATTCTTGTTTGATTTTTTTAATTAATTCTGGCTCTAGATTTTCTAAATTTAATTCTATTTTTTTATTTTCTATCTCAGCCTTGTAATTACCCCCCAGCATAATATCTGTCCCACGACCGGCCATATTGGTCGCAATAGTCACGGCTCCAGGTCGACCTGCTTGGGCAATAATATGCGCTTCGCGTTCATGCTGTTTGGCGTTTAAAACATCATGAGGAATATTTTTTTGATTTAATAAATGCGCTAATTTTTCAGAGTTTTCTATCGACGTCGTTCCGACTAAAACAGGCTGCTGTCTTGCATGACAGACTTCGATTTCTTTGACAATGGCTTCAAATTTTTCTTGCTCTGTAAGATACACGACATCGGGGTAATCCAATCTCACCATGGGTTTATTAGTAGGAATCACAATGACTTCCAGGCCATAAATCTGATGAAACTCATAGGCCTCTGTATCAGCCGTTCCAGTCATACCAGAAATTTTTGTGTATTGTCTGAAAAAATTCTGGAAAGTAATTGACGCGAGGGTCTGATTTTCGTTCTGAATTTTTACCCCTTCTTTCGCTTCAATAGCCTGGTGTAATCCATCGGACCAACGACGGCCTTGCATGGCACGCCCTGTATGCTCATCGACAATTAAAACTTCGCCATTTTTAATCATATAGTGCGTATCTAAAGCATATAAAAAATTGGCTCTTAGAACGGCGCTAATATAATGCATCTTGGAGACATTCTCAGCCGCATAAAGACTTTCTCCAGGGCTTAGTAAACCAGCCTCAGCTAGTAAATTTTCCATATGATGATGACCATCTTCTGTGAGAAAAGCCTGCTTGGATTTTTCGTCTAGATAATAATCTCCAGGCCCTGTTTCGCCCTCTCTGGGCTTTAATTTTTTAACTAATAAAGTTAAAGCTTTGTATAACTCTGAACTGTCTTCCGCGGGGCCTGAAATAACCAAGGGCGTTCTGGCTTCGTCAATTAAAATAGAATCCACTTCATCGATAATGGCATAGTTTAATTTTCTCTGGACCTGCTGATCTTTCGAGAAAGTCATATTGTCTCTTAAATAATCAAAGCCAAATTCGTTATTAGTCCCATAGGTAATATCGCAGCTGTAAGCTTTTTTTCTCTCTTCTGGAGATAGATTATTAATAATAATCCCCGTGCTTAAACCCAAGGCTGAAAATAATTTCCCCATCTCAGCCGCATCCCGCTGGACTAAATAATCATTGACGGTAATGACATGAACGCCATTCCCCGTCAGGGCATTTAAAAAAGCAGGCAAAGTAGCCACTAGGGTTTTGCCTTCCCCAGTTCGCATTTCTGCAATCTTGCCCTGGTGTAAGACCATGCCGCCAATTAACTGCACATCAAAATGTCTCATGCCCAAAACCCGAGAAGACGCCTCACGAACTAAAGCAAACGCTTCTGGTAAAACAGAATCTAGATTTTCTCCCGCTTGGACTCTGGATTTTAATTCTTGTGTTTTATTAATTAACCCCTCAGCACTTAAATCTTGCATGGATTTTTCCAGCTGATTTATTTTCACTACTTTCTTGCCTAGCTGGCTAATTAATCTCTCGTTTCGACTTCCAAATATTTTTTGTAAAAAAGCGGACATAGTTGTTTCTGACCCCGGTCTATCGGCTAAAATAAAGCTCAAAAATAAAAGCCGCAGAGTATACACAAAGACCCCGCCGCAAAGACCCCTCTGCACAGAGGGGAATTAAAAAAAGCTAAAAGAAATAAGAAAAAATAAGAAAAAAATATGAGTATTAAAAAATTAGAAAAACCAGAATTAACTAAATTAATTTTAAATACTCAGATTTCTCAGGGGTCTGAAAATCCATTAAGAAATTTAATCTCTCAAATTAAAAAATTTGAATATTTAGACAAGCAATTAAAGTTAAATATTCCCAGCTTTTTACAGCCCCATTGCAAGCTGGCTTATTTTGACCCAGCTCTGGGTAAAATTAATCTAGTTGTCAGCTCCAGTGCCATGGCGGCTAAATGGCATTATTTAAAAGCTAATTTATTAGTTAATTTAAGAGCCAATCCCGTTTTTGCAGGGATTAGTTCTATAGATATTAAAATAGACCCCAGTGTTTTTGCTCAAAATTTAAACAAAGATTTAAATAAAGATTTAAATAAAAATAATTTAAATAAAAATAAAAAATTCTCTAAGCAATCTTCAGAATTATTAAATCAAACTATTCAATCTTGCCAAGATGAAAAAATTAAAAAACAGCTGGAAAAGCTATTGAAATATGCTCAGTGAAATTCACCGACCTTTAAGTAGTTGCTTGCACTCGTCGCACTATAAAAATAATCGTAAAAAAGTTTGAACGATAGCCGCAAAGCGCTCTGGTTGATCATAAGGAACCGCATGACCCGCTTCTGCGATCTGGGCAACTTTCAAATGTTGATTGAGATCAGCCAGTTCTGTGGCCATCTCAGTGGAAACTACTAAACCAAGATCACCGATAACAAGGAGGCTTGGAACATCAAGGGCTTTGATCAGCTGTATATAGTCAGGATTCGGTGGCGTTAAAATATCGAAGGCATGCATACTGGTTTGAAATCTTGCTTGCGCGAATAGCTCAATGATCTCTCGCGATCGGTGACTATGTCGAACTAGGACTTCAGCTAAGTACTTCTCTTTAGGTCGATTGAGAATTTGACGATGCTGATCCGCGACATCACTCTCATAAACTTCTTGCTGAATTTTTGGCGTCAGAAAAGTTGGATCAGCCAAGATCAGCCCCCGCAAGTTATGAGGGATCCGGCTGGCAACCACAGCCGCTGTCATGCCGCCCATAGAATGACCAAGTAATACTGGAAATTCGATTCCGAGTGTGTCAATAAGACTCACGACATCGGTGGCAAGGTTGTTATAACAATAACCATGGTCCGGAGCACTAGAAGACCCGTGGCCTCGAGCATCTGGCATGACAATGTCATAATTTTCCTCCAGCGCTCGCGCCAAAGGAGTCGAGCACGCGGCACTCAACATGAGCCCGTGCAACAGAACGACAGGAGGTTTGTCACCACCAGTTCGGAGGTAGTGCAGGTCAATTCCATTGGCTTTACAAGTTCCCGTTATCCATTTAGCCATTGGGCCCGGAACTTCTATGAGACCCACTCATAATTATCTGGGCTAGATAATAATTTTCGTAATAACTGATTATTCAAAGTATGCGATGTTTTATGCCCCGTAAATTTACCTAGTATGGGCCCCGCGACATAAAGATCCCCAATGGCATCTAATAATTTATGTCTTACAAATTCGTCTTGATATCTCAAACCTTCGGGGTTCATGACGGCATCGTCAGTCAAGCCAATGGCATTTTCTAAGCTGGCTCCTCGGGCTAAATTATTCGCCTGGAGCATCTCGAGATCTTTAATAAAACCAAAGGTTCGCGCTCTCGAAATTTCTTTAATATAAGTCGTGGGCTGAAAATAAATATGAATAGATTGGGCCGTACTAGAAATAATCGGGTGTTCAAAATCAATACTGTATTGAATCTCTAGGCCTTTTTGGGTGGGCGAAAATTCAGCATATTTATTTTTATCTTGAGGGTCTTCGATGCGAATTGTATTTTTAATTTTTAAAAACCGTCGATTTTCTTCTTGCTCTGTAATACCCGCTGATTGGAGTAAAAAAATATAAGAAGACGCACTGCCGTCCATAATGGGCACTTCGTCGGCGTCGATCTCAAATAAAATATTGTCGATTTCTAAAGCACACAAAGCCGAGAGCAAATGTTCAATAGTCGAAACACTCACACGCCCTTCTTGGGCGCTACCTTGTGAGGCTTGTGAAGCTTGTGAAGAAAGACGAGTGCACAACAGCGCCTCTTCGATGGCATCGACTTTGACAGGAATTAAAATAGGGATTTCCAGATCGATTCTTTTAAAAATAATCCCTGAGCCCGCTGGCGCTGGAAGCGCACGCATCTTGACTAATTTTCCAGAATGCAGACCGACCCCCTGAACATGGATCGGTCTTTTGATGGTTTTTTGCATGGCGATAGACATTATTTTTCTAGTCAGACTGACGACGTAAGAAAGTGGGGATGTCTAAATAATCAGACCCCACGCCACCTACACCCGTATCGACACCGACACGCTCAGGAACCGCATGAGTCGCATGAGTCGCATGAGTGGTATGAGTGGCATGATGAGTGGGCGCTACAGGCACTGGCGCACCTTGAGGATTATGAGAACTCACATGACGACGCATCACCGAAGGACGTCCTGTTTGGTGCACAGCAGGCTGTGCTTTTGCCTGGAAACGATCTCCCTGCATGGCACTTAGACCTGTTACTACGATGGTCACACGAAGTTCGTCGGACATTTCAGGATCAATGACTGTCCCAACAACGACTGTTGCTTGATCTGAAGTGAAAGATTTAATCACTTCGCCGACTTCTTCAAACTCACCAATGGTCATATCCATGCCAGCGGTAATATTTACCAACACCCCTTTGGCGCCAGAAAGCGCAATGTCTTCTAATAAAGGACTCGCAACCGCGGCTTCAGCAGCTAATTGCGCACGATTTTCACCACGAGCAGAAGCCGTTCCCATCATCGCCATGCCCATTTCAGACATAACGGTACGGACATCCGCAAAGTCGACGTTGATCAAACCAGGACGTGTAATTAATTCTGAGATTCCTTGGACTGCGCCTTGTAAGACATTATTAGCGGCTCTAAACGCATCTAATAAACTAATATTTTTACCCAAAACAGTGAGCAATTTTTCATTCGGAATAGTAATTAAAGAATCCACTCTTTGTGCTAATTCAATAATTCCAGCCTCAGCGACTTGGCTACGTTTACGGCCTTCAAAGGGGAAGGGACGAGTCACAACAGCAACAGTGAGAATACCTAAATCACGCGCAATTTCAGCAATCACTGGCGCGGCACCTGTCCCTGTTCCACCACCCATTCCAGCAGTAATAAAAATCATGTCAGACCCAGCCAACATTTCTTGAATGCGCATCCGGTCTTCTTGAGCTGCTCTTTTGCCAATTTCAGGATTCGCTCCAGCACCCAAGCCTTTGGTTAATTCAGGCCCCAGTTGAATCACATGGCGCGCTTCTGAATTACGCAAAGCCTGTGCGTCTGTATTCGCACAGATAAACTCTACCCCTTCGATATTTTGCTTGAGCATGTGCGCAATGGCATTACAGCCTCCGCCACCGACACCAATCACTTTGATAACAGCGTTATCTGCTAATGACTCTGAGAGATCAAATTTAGAATTCATAAGTAATTACCCTTA
>CAMCUU010000001.1 GCA_945879065.1 Francisella tularensis subsp. holarctica | reverse complement strand
AAAATATAAAAATAAAACAAGACCCCTTAGAAATCATTGCTCAAGAATTAGCGCAAGAATTTAAAATTATTTGCTTAGACGAATTCATGGTCGAAGATATTGCCGATGCCATGATTCTGGGTGAGCTATTAAAAAATTTATTTAAAAATAAAGTGATTTTAATCACGACATCGAATACCCATCCAGATAATTTATATCTAGGCGGGATTCAAAGAGATCGATTTCTGGAAAGCATTATTATTTTAAAAAATAATTTAAAAATTATTTCAGTCGATTCTCAGAAGGATTACCGGGAATTATTACCCCAATTAGCATGCCAATTTTCGCAAAAAATTTCTCATGATTTATCCCAGAAATACTTATCCCCTCAATCTCCAGGGTATTTACCTGGAAAAGACTATGAATATTCCTGGATGCAGGCGCATTTTGAAAAATTAGTAAAAAAGGGTGAGTTAGGGCTGATAAAAAATCAAAAAATTATTGTATGCCAGCGTGAATTAGCCTGTGTGTTACAGGCAGACAAAATCATTTGGTTTGAATTTAAAGTCTTGTGTGGATTAGGAAGGGGAGCGGCGGATTATATTGAGCTGGCTGATTTATATACGCATATTTTGCTCAGTGATTTAAGTCCCATGGATGACTCGATGGATGATTACGCCAGAAGATTTGTGAGTCTGATCGATGAGTTATATGACCGGCAAATAAAATTAATCATCTCAGCTAATTGCGAGATTTTACAAATTTATACGGGCTCAAGATTAAATAATATTTTCGAGAGAACGCGAAGTAGGTTAATAGAGATGCAGGGTTGGGAATAAAATTTTTTAAAAAATATTAAACTCCAGCTGTCTCCAGGCTTCGTAGACTATAACAGCCACTGAATTAGATAAATTTAAGCTGCGTGAATTAGGGACCATGGGGATTTTTATAATTTCAAACATTTCTTCAGAACTTCTGATTTCTTTGGGCAAGCCCCGGGTTTCTGGGCCAAATAAAAAAATATCACCGTCTTGATAATTAACTTCTGAGTGAAATTTTGTCCCATGAGTCGAACAGGCGAAGATTCTAAAATTTGTATTTTTAAAATAAATTAAAAAATCAGCATAATTTTTATGCTTAATAATTTTGGCAAATTCATGGTAATCCAATCCTGCTCTCTGACATCGTGAATCGGTGAGTTCAAATCCCAAAGGTTCTATCAGATGGAGCTGGACGCCCGTATTAGCACAGAGTCTAATAATATTGCCCGTGTTGGGCGGAATCTCAGGTTCGTAGAGGGCAACGTGTAGCATGGTTGGGACTTTGCAGTATAATTCGCGGTCCTTAATTATACCCATAGAACGAGGTTGGTTTTCCAGATGTCCCCAAAAAATATGCGATATAAAACGATTGGTCTTATTGGAACTCATAAAAATCCAAAAGTGGCCCAAACTGTTTTGACTTTGCTGGAGTTATTAAATCACTGGGGCTTAGAAGTTTTACTGGAAGCAGACACGGCAGAAGCTTTAAAAAATCAGCCCCATTCAAATATTTTTAATCTAGAAACCCTGCCCAATCATTGTGACTGCGGCATTGTTGTAGGTGGCGATGGTAATTTAATTCGAGTTGCGCGCGCTTTCTCTTTACTCAATAAACCCATCATTGGAATTAACAGGGGGCAGCTGGGTTACTTAACAGATATCAACCCAGATGAAGATATGGCCGAGCAGCTAGAGCCTTTATTAATGGGGCAATGTTTAATTGAAAGTCGATTTTTAATTCAAGCAGAAGTCTTTCGGGCGGGGAAAACAATCAGCGCAGGATCTGCTTTAAACGACATTGTGCTATTTCCAGGCGATATTGCCCAAATGATCGAATTTGAATTAAAAATTAATAACCTTTTTGTTTACTCACAAAGATCTGATGGTTTGATTATTTCAACACCAACAGGGTCTACTGCTTATAATCTCTCAGCCGGTGGGCCGATTCTACAGCCTGATATGCAGGCTTTAATTTTAGTGCCCATGTTTCCTCATACGCTGACTTCCAGGCCCATCGTTGTCGATGCCAGTAGTGAGATAAAAATTTTAATTACTGACGATAATCAAACCGCGCCCCGATTAAGTTACGACGGCCAGGTTCATGTTAATTTAGCCGTCGGCGATGAGATTAAAATTACTAAGCAAGACCAGACTTTAAAATTATTACATGCGCAAAACTATGACTATTACTCGGTCTTGAGATCTAAGCTTCACTGGGGAACGCAGTTAGTAAAATTAAAAAAGCAAAGTGATTAACTTAATTCTCTCCTGATGAATCGCTGCTTTTATTTCCACACCTGATAAATTTGATAAATTTTTTAAATTTGGAATATCTAAATTTTTTAATAACTCACAGGATTTCTGAATTAATTTCTTATCTAAAAAATCTTTGTTTCTTAAACTTATTTGCTCGCAGATTAAAATAATTTTCCAGAATCTTTCAGGTCGTCTGAAATAATCTAAGTGCTCTAGTAAGCTTATTAGAGCTTCTGGAGTTTTAAACTCACAAAGATTTTTATAATACTTTCGGCTTAATAAAATTAACTCTAAATAATCTTTAGGAATTTTTAATTTGATTTTGATTTCTGGGTTAAATAAATAAAGAGCTAATTTTATTTCTGGATTTATTTTTATATTTATTTTTGTATTTTCTGGCAGGGAAAAATTTTCAAAACAGCGGCTTATAGCGCCCGTATTAATCAAAGTCTGAAAATATAAATCAGAGTTCTTACATTTTAGAGCTTTAAGGGTTTCCTCCCAGATCCGCTCATCACTTAAATAATTTAACTCTCCACTTTGGGTTATTTTTTTCATGAGCTCTAAAGTCTCAGGGGCAATGGTGAAATTAAAATCAGCCAGTTGAGCCATGAATCTTGCCACGCGAAAGACTCTTAAGGGGTCTTCAGTAAAGGCGTTAGAAATATGTCTTAAGATTTTTAACTTTAAATCTTTTTGGCCATGATAGGGGTCTATTAAATGACCTAGCTTATCTTGGGCAATGGCATTAATAGTCAAATCTCGCCGGCTCAAATCTTGCTCAATGGTGACGCTAGGATCTGCAAAAAATTCAAAACCCTGATGACCAGGGCCTACTTTTCGCTCTGTTCTGGCCAGCGCAAATTCTGCATGGGTCTCTGGATGTAAAAAAACAGGGAAGTGTTTACCAACTGGGATAAAACCTAAATTAATCATTTCTTCGGGGCTGGAGCCAAGCACCAGGGTGTCTATCTCATGGGGGCTTAAGCCCAGTAATTGATCTCTCACGGCGCCGCCGACTACATAAGTATCTAAGCCAGTATTTAAATTAATTTTTTTGGAATTTTTCATAGTTTTATAATTTTATAGTTTTTTATTAATTTTTTTATGAGTTAAGAAGCGGCTCATCATAAATACTTGTGCGAAATTCGCCATCTGAAAGATCAGCTATCTCTGAACTTGTTTTATAGCGCTAGTGTCTCTTTTTTTAAGACCCTACGCTTCGCCTGTCTTTTTAATTAATTAAAAATTTTAAAGATTAAAAATAAAAATTATTAAAAATAAAAATAAATAGAGTGAGAATGATGATGAAATCCCCGAAAGATTTAGAACAAGATTTTAATTTAGACGCCACGCAGATTTATCTAAAAAATATTGGCTTTTCAGTGTTATTAACCGCCGATCAAGAAAAAGAATTAGCCAGAAAAATTCAAGAAGGCTGTGAGCAATCTAGAAATAAAATGATCGAGGCTAATTTAAGATTAGTGGTCAAGATTGCTAAGAAATATATGTATAGAGGGCTGGATTTATTAGATTTAATTGAAGAGGGAAATTTAGGTTTAATTCATGCCGTTGGAAAATTTGATCATCAATTAGGATTTCGATTTTCAACTTATGCCACTTGGTGGATCACAGACAGTATTGAGCGTGCTTTGTTAAACCAAGTAAGAACCATTCGGATTCCCGTGCATTTATTAAAAGAGTTAAATGTTTATTTAAGAGCCGCTCGTGAGATGGCTCAAAATATGGATCACGAGCCCTCTGCTCAAGAGATTGCGGATTTTTTAGACCGGCCTGTCGAAGATATTAAAAAAATATTGAGTTTGAATACGCCAGTGGATTCCTTGGATCGTTTACTAGGCGAAGATAATAATCAGTCTGTCTTAGAGCATATTGCCCCTGAAGACGAGGTTTCTATTATTGATCAGCTGGGCCAAGAAGAATTAGAGGGCCAAATAGCGCAATGGCTAGGTCAGCTGAATACACGATCATCGACAGTGATTGCCATGCGTTTTGGTTTGAAAGGCTTTGATGCCATGACTTTAGAGCAAGTGGGTCAAGCGTTGAATTTAACACGTGAGCGAGTCAGGCAAATTCAACTCAATGCCTGTCGTGAGTTAAGAATAAAGATGGCAAGAGAAAATCTAGGGCAAGAGGTTTTTATCTAGATTTTTAATTACTGGAAAAAGATTAAAACCCTAATTAAAACACCTATGATTGTTATATTATTTTTATTAGAAAATATTTGAATATAAAAATCATGTTGTTTCATTTTTTAGATCTTTTAACGCTTGTTTTACTAAGCCTTGCCAATATCATCGCTGCGATTCATGTCATGATGACTCGTAAAGAGCCCACGTCCGCTTTATGTTGGATTGCGGTCTGTTTTGCGCTTCCAGGGATTGGCTTGGCTTTGTATTTAATTTTCGGTGTGAATCGGATTCAGAACGTTGGGCAGAGCTGGCACAACGAGCGAAAATTTAATCAAAAAGAACCCGGTGTCCCAGCGGAGAAATTAGAAGAAAATTTATTCAATCAAAGTCTTGAGATTTGCAATGAGGTTTTTCATGACTTTATTCGTCAGAAGCATCTGGGGGATCGGATTAACGAACAAGAACTTGTTCCAGGCTGTCATGTAGAGCCTTTGTTTAATGGGACGGAAGCTTATCCCGAGATGATTTCAGAGATTAATAAAGCAGAGCAAAGTATTTATTTATCGACTTATATTTTTGGAAACTCGGGCATAGCTCAAGAAATAATCAATGCTTTAGTTCAGGCGCATCAACGAGGCGTTGAAGTAAAAGTCTTAATAGACGGGGTGGGTGCTTTATATTCTTGGCCAACGGCTTATAGAAAATTAAGAAAGCAGGGTGTTCCTGTCGCTTTGTTTTTACCGCCTTTTAAAAGCTTTTATTACACCCTGCATTTGAATCTTCGTAACCATCGAAAGTTATTAATTATTGATGGGGGTGTGGGTTTTACAGGAGGCATGAATATTCATGATGATAATTATTTAAAAAACTCACCAGAAAATTCTCCAAAAATTTTAGATATTCATTTTAAAATTCGAGGTCCTGTCGTTGGCCAGATGCAAGATAGCTTTATGAGAAGCTGGTACTTTGCGACTGGAGAAGTCACTCCTCCTGTTTTTTATTTTAATGGGGAGTCTCAAGGGTCAATGCTTTGCCGAGGAGTGACAGACGGACCTAGTCAAAATTTGCCAAAGATTTCTTTGTTAATACGCGGTGCTTTATGTTCTGCTCGGCACTCTATTCGGATTATGACGCCTTATTTAATCCTGGATCAGTCGATGCGGACGTTTTTTACTACGGCGGCTTTAAGGGGAATTAAAGTTGAGATTATTATGCCTCAGGTGAATAACTTAGGGTTTGTGCAATGGGCCAGTGAGTCTTTATTTCCTACTTTGTTAAATTGTGATCTTGAGTTGTATTACAGGTCTGGCCCTTTTGCTCATACAAAAATTTTAATTATGGATGATCAGTATGTCTTATTAGGGTCTTCTAATATTGACAATAGAAGCATGTATTTAAATTTTGAATACGGCTTAGAGGTTTACTCTCCACGCCTAGCCTCGCAATTGATTTCGCATTTTGAAGAGGTTAAATCTAAGGCTAAAAAGATCAGCCGGGCCTACTTGCAATCACGCACCTTCAGAATTAAATTGCGCAACGCTTTTTTAAACCTGTTTTCGCCCTATATGTAATTAATATATCTAAGGATCATTTTTCTATGTTGATTGGCATTCCTAAAGAAATTAAAAATCATGAGTATCGCGTGGGTATGACCCCAGGTTCAGTCAGAGAGCTGGTGCATCATGGTCATGAAGTCTATGTAGAAACTCATGCGGGAGCAGGCCTAGGATTTTCAGATCAAGATTATTTAAAAAGTGGCGCGAAAATACTTAATACAGCTCAGGAAATTTTTAAAACAGCCAATTTAATTATCAAAGTCAAAGAGCCTCAGCCCCAAGAGTGTGCGATGTTAAATAAAGACCATGTTTTATTTACTTATTTGCATTTAGCGCCAGACCCTGAGCAAACCCAATTATTATTAGATTCTGGCTGTACGGCGATTGCCTATGAAACAGTCACAGATCGCCAAGGCCGACTGCCTTTATTATCGCCAATGAGTGAAGTGGCGGGGAGAATGTCCATTCAAGCAGGAGCGCATTGTTTAGAACGCGCCCAGGGTGGTCGAGGTGTTTTATTAGGTGGTGTTCCAGGGGTCGGTGCTGGAGATGTTCTAGTTATTGGCGGCGGTGTCGTTGGTCTTAATGCTATTAAAATAGCCATTGGCATGGGCGCGAATGTCACAGTTCTTGATCGCTCTATTAGTAGAATTAAAGAGCTCGATGATCTCTTTGGTTCAAGATTAAATACTTTGTACTCTACCCATGAAAATATTGAGCGCTGTATTACCCAAGCAGATCTTGTTATTGGAGCGGTCTTAGTCCCAGGAGCTGCGGCGCCTAAAATTATTAAAAAAGAGCACTTGTCTCGCATGCGTCGTGGTTCAGTCATTGTGGACGTGGCTATTGACCAAGGCGGTTGTTGTGAAACCTCAAGAGCAACAACTCACGCAGAGCCGACTTATGTGGTTGATCATATTGTTCACTACTGTGTTGCCAACATGCCGGGAGCCGTCGCCAGAACCTCAACGATGGCTTTAAATAACGCGACTTTGCCTTATGTTTTAGCTCTAGCAGATAAGGGTTATCACCAAGCTTTATTAGACGACGAGTATTTAAGAGCAGGATTAAATATCCATCGAGGCCTATTAACTTGCGAGGCCGTTGGTAAGGCTTTAAATAGACCCGTAGTTAATTCTCTTGAAGCCCTGGGTTAAGCTGGGTTAGTAAAAAAATAAATAAAAAAAATGACTTGATGGTGTTTTTCTTCTTTGATACAGTGCGCCGCCCTTGATTAGCGGCTGCTGATCGAGGGCTTTAATTTTAGTCGGGGCGTAGCGCAGCCTGGTAGCGCACATGCATGGGGTGCATGGGGTCGCTGGTTCAAATCCAGCCGTCCCGACCATCTAAATAATCTTGAAGATTTTGAGTTTCCTGTTCTGAAAAATACAAAACCAATTTGCTTCGTCTGTTTAAAATATCTTCAGTCGATCTTGCAAATTCACTATGAATCATAAAATTCACTTCGG
The DNA here is from genome assembly GCA_945879065.1 of Francisella tularensis subsp. holarctica. GTDB lineage: Bacteria > Pseudomonadota > Gammaproteobacteria > Francisellales > CACEW01 > CAMCUU01. Next base: position 97,444 of record CAMCUU010000001.1, on the reverse strand, counting down.
CTTGTGTTAAGCCATGGCCAAAATAAATGCCTAGATCTGAAAGATTTTGAGCGTCTTTAAGAAATTCAAAAGCACGAGTGCCATAGGCGTAAGCTATTCGATGGGCTTCGTCTGGTGTTAAAAAATTAAATTTTTCTAAAAGATTTAAAACCAAAGATTTAAAGCTCGAAAAGTCACCTCCAGGCAAAACTTCTTGATTAGTCCAGGCCGGGCCCATTGCAAAATTTGCAAAATAAGGTTTTAACTTGCTTAAAGCATGCTCTGCTAGTTTTCTAAAAGTCGTAATTTTTCCACCAAAAACAGATAAAAACGGCAAGGTTCCCTCAAAGTCATTAATTTCCAGGGTGTAATCTCGGGTGACTTTACTGGGGTTGTCATGCTCGTCGCTTTGCAATGGCCGAACGCCGGCATAGCTCCAGATAATTTGTTCTTGAGTAATTTGAGATTTGAAATATTGATTAGTGATATTAATTAAATACTCAACTTCTTCAGGCGATATTTTAACTTCATGAGGATCGCCCGTGTAACTCAAATCAGTGGTTCCAATTAAAGTAAAATTTTTTCTATAGGGGATAACAAAAACAATTCTGTTATCACTATTTTGTAAAATATAAGCCTGCTCTCCAGCGTATAATTTTTTAATAACTAGGTGTGAGCCTTTGATTAATTTGACATGGTGCTGGGAGTGAATCTCAGAATCTTTAGTAACTTTGTTTTTTAAAATATCTTCAACCCACGGCCCTGAAGAATTAATCACAGCTTTAGAATAAAAAGTAGTAAAAGTATTAGTTTCAGTATTTAAAACCAGAATTTCATAGCGGTTTAATTTTACATTTCGAACAATTTTTTCAACGCGATGATGAGTCAAAATTTCAGCATTTTTTTTCTGGGCTCCCAGGGCTAAATGCAAAACCAATCTCGCGTCATCGACGGTACAGTCAGAGTATTCAAAAGCTATTTTGACAGGATGTTTTAAAGGTTCTTCTGGAAAATCAGGATAAATTTTTAAAGTGCGGCTTTTAGGCAAAGTCTGAGAAAGATTTAAATGGTCGTATAAAAACAAGCCCAATTTAATCATCCAGGCGGGGCGATGATGCTGATCATGGGGCATTAAAATATGCAGTGGATGGACTAAATGGGGCGCAATTTTTAATAAGACCTCGCGTTCTTTTAAAGCCTCACGAACTAAGCGAAATTCGTAATATTCTAAATATCTCAAACCCCCATGAATTAACTTACTGCTATAAGAAGAAGTCTCAGAAGCTAGATCTCGCATCTCGCATAATCTGACAGATAAACCCCTTCCAGCGGCATCATAAGCAATTCCGCAGCCGTTAATTCCACCGCCAATAATAAAAAGATCAGTTATTAAATTTGAATTTGGGTCTTGGTTTGGGTCTTGGTTTGGGTCTTGGTTTAAATTAATCATGCTGTGCTTAAGTGTTATTAAATAGGGTGCGTAAGATAAACTAATTTTTAGATTTATTTTTAAAATTTTTATAGGGGGATTTTATCTTGAATATCTTAGCCATTGATCAAGGGACAACGAGTTCACGGGCGATTATTTTTAATCAAGATTTTAAAATAGTGGGTAAAGCCCAATCAGAATTTGAACAATTTTTCCCTAAAGACGGCTGGGTAGAGCATGATCCGGAAGCTATCTGGAAAACAACTAAAGAAGCCTGTTTTTCAGCCATCGCAGAAGCCAATATCAGCGCGCAAGATATTTCAGGCATTGGAATTACTAATCAACGAGAGACCACCTTGATTTGGGATCGCAAAACAGGTCAATGTATTTATCCGGCCATTGTTTGGCAAGATCGCCGGACTTTGAGTTTTTGTGAGGCCAATCAAAAATATCATGATCTGATACAAAGCAAGACAGGCCTAAGGCTAGACCCTTATTTTTCAGCGACAAAAATTTCATGGGTTTTAGATTATGTAAGTAATTCTAGAGAAAAAGCGGAGCGAGGAGAGCTGGCTTTTGGAACGGTCGACACTTTTTTATTATGGAAACTTACGGGCGGAAAAGTTCATGCGACGGATGCAACCAATGCTTCTAGAACACTCTTATTTAATATTCATAAGCAGGATTGGGACGAAGACTTATTGAAATTATTTAATATCCCTAGAAAATTATTACCCATCGTTAAAAACTGTGCCGATGATTATGGCCTGACAGAAGCCAAATTATTTGGCTTTGAAATTCCTATTAAAGCCATCGCAGGAGACCAGTCAGCCGCCATGATTGGTCAAAATTGCTTAAGTCCAGGTTTGATGAAATGCACTTTTGGAACGGGTGCTTTTATGATGCTGAATACAGGCGCTCAAACCATCAATTCCCAGCATCGTTTATTAACCACTGTGGGCTATAAAATTAATAACCAAGTGACTTATGCCCTCGAAGGCAGTGTTTTTATTGCAGGAGCTGGAGTTAAATGGCTTCGAGATAAATTAGGCTTAATTAAAACATCTCAAGAGACTGAAAATTTAGCCCAGTCAGTGAATAGCTCAGAAGGCGTTTATTTTATTCCAGCTTTAACAGGCCTTGGTGCGCCTCATTGGCGTGCTGATGTGAGGGGTGTGATTTCTGGTTTATCTAGAAATTCTAGTAAAGCGCATATCGTTCGCGCAGCTTTAGAAGCTGTGGCTTATCAAACTTTTGATTTACTAGAAGCCATGCAAAAAGATGGAGCGGGTATTACAGAGCTAAGAGTAGATGGCGGCATGGTTCAGAATACTTGGTTCTGTCAGTGCCTAGCCGATATTTTAGATATCGGGGTTATTCGTCCCAAAATCATAGAAACCACGGCTTTGGGTGTGGCCTATTTAGTCGCTGTGCAGATAGGGCGCTTTGATAATCTCCATGATATCGATCATCAGTGGGAGTTAGATCTTTCAGCTAAACCCGGTTTTTTAGACATAAAAAAGCGAGCTGAGATGCTCGCTGGTTGGAAGGCTGCAATGGCGCAGCTTTTAGCTTGATTTAGTTTTATTAAACCACTGGGCTAAATACTGGAGCAGTGTGAGCTGGAGATTTTTTTGTTTAATAACCATCAATAAAAAATGAAATCTAAAAGACAAGGCGCCGCAAATAATCAAAAAGAAAACCACTGAAAGAGCGGTCATCCAGCTGTGTTTTGCCAGGGTGTAAATTAAATAAATCAAGCCAAGTACATCGAGGCCAATAAACAGGCCCAGTAATCTGGTGTACATTCTTGAAGAATAAGCAATATCTTCAGGATTAATCTCTGAAAATTTCTTAGGACTTTGATTGGCCTTTTTTTCTTCTTGATTCACTTCTTTAACACTGTTTATTAAAGACTCTGCAGAGTTTTTAATTAAAACCGTTTCTTCTTTTAAGTCATCAAAATAAGTCGCTCTTTGGGCGGTTTTTTTAAGTTTTGAAAAAAATTTCATGGCTGATTTTCTCGCTTTGATTTAATTAATAAAGAGGGTGAAAAATTTCAAGGGGGGAAGCTAGCGGTCGTGGCCTGATAATTCAAGTGATTATGATAAAAATGGCCCAAGGCCCTCGTATTGAATAAGTTCTCGGGCTGAGAATTGATAGGGTAAATTAGACGTTAAAACCCCTGATTTTTCTATTCTTAGAGAGATCTGAGAAAGCTGAATTTGATTGTGATTTTTATCTAATAATCCCAGCTGGGGCTTTTCTCCAGGATGTTGAATTAAATAAATAGCGTCGCAATTTTTACTATAAAAAGTCTGAGGGGTAATTTGATAACTGCCTTGGCTTTGTCCTGGAATGCTTAAATTTTCTCCAGCGCCTAGTAAAACAATGGGGTCTTTTTGCTGATTAATAATAGTGATTGGTATTTTTTGGCAAATTTGAGTGCCGTAGCTGATGTCTAGGCGGGTTTCTAGCCAGGAAAAAATAAAAATAGATAAAATTATTTTTGTAAATAATTGATATTTTTTCATTTTTTACCCCCTTTAATTTATAGATAATTTTTATATTTTAATTCTAGATTATTTTTATTTGTTTTTAGGGGTTTTTAAATTTTATTTGTCAATAGGCTTAACTTGTTTTTAATCAAGACAGCTTGTTTGTCTTTGAATTTTATAAATTTTTTATAGAAAAATAATTTTTTAAATCAAATTTGTAACTTAATTATTTAATAAATATCAAAGGCTTAATTTTTTTAAGTTTTTGCTTAGAAACATCCGTTACAGCTTTTTGGCTGTGAAAGATAAATCCTTGAGTAGTCTCAGTCCCGTTTTGTTTAATAATTTAATTATTTTTAATATTTTTAACTCTACGGGGTATTTAATTATGTTGGGTTTTAATCCGTTTGATCTCAGTCAGTTGTTATTCGGGACTTGTCCTGGTGCCAGCTGTGCTTTGGATAAGTCAGTCGAAATGCTGGGAGATATCTTTGGACTGCCGGCGGTTCAGGCAATCTCTCTTTATGGCGAAGCAGCCAATGCCCCGACCTTTGTCAGCTTATTTTCCATGATGGTGACTTATTTTGATTGGGCCGCTGTGGGTTTAATCAGCATGATTTTTGCTTATATAGTTATTATGGCGACGATTAATACGGCTCATGAAGGCGTGGCTTTTGGTCGACAACATAACACCACTTATACCTTGATTAGGGCCATCTTGGGGCCAGTCTTAATGTTTCCAGTTCCAACAACGCTGACTGCAGCGACGGGTACGGCCAGTTTGGTGACTTCAGTGAGTACGCTCCAAGCTATTATTCTTCACTTGGTTTTAGTCGGTGTGAATATGGCCAATATTGTCTGGAGTCATACGGTCGCAGCAGCGCTTTATATGCCGCCTTCCCAGTTGCCTGGACCTATTCAAAATTTAATTTCGCAACAGGCCGCGAAATTATATTTATATCAAGCGGCTTTCGATGTCATGGGTCTGCCTGATTTAAGTGCATCCCCCGTTTTGTCTGTGACAGGTGTCCAGGAGCCCGCGCTTGCTGATGCGCCACTTTATGGTTACACAATGAATGCATTTTATAACCCCAGCACGAAGACTGGTTATTGTAACAATGCTTCGAATTATGACAGTGTTAACGGTCCCGCAACGCCTCAGTCGCAATGTATTCAAGCCGTCACCTCATGGAGGAGTTCATTAGTGCAAGGGGGTAGTACCGGTATTATTTATCCTCTGTCGGTAGGTAGTGATCTTTCTAACGGAAATGTCAGCTCCAGCTCTCTCACGAACAATGATAATGCTCAATCAGCAGGCTCTGGGGATTTCAGGGTGATGATATATCCACAATTTAGATTCTCATTTGGAACTAACTCACCTTTTTTTGATAACGGTAAGTTTAGTATTTCTAACTTAGAATACAGTCTTGCTCCTTTGAGCTCTATTTCTTCTGCTACTGGTCAGCTTATTAGTGATCCGTTTTCTTCAGATCCAAACCCTGAAACACCAGCCGCAGTCTTGTCTGACGTGACAGATATCATAAAACAGGATACGTCGATAGTGTCAGCAGGATCTGTTACTCCTCCCCCTCCTAACGGTCTTTTTGCCACAGTAAGTTCCATTGCTGTGACAGGGGGTGCGAATCCTCCTGCGGCGACGGCTGTTCAATGTGGTGTAGGTGATCCAAATGGTTTTAATACGGCCAGCTATTCCATTTGTAATATGGGTCCTGCCGTCGATGACATGACTCAAAGATTAATTGCTAAAGAAGCGGCGGTTTCTCAAGCATTGGCCGCTAGTGGTGTGAGTCAAACGACAGTTCCTGGAACAGGGACAAGCTGTATTGAAGATGACAGTATTGGGGCTGCTATTAAAAGCGGAGTATCAGTGCTTGTTGCCCCTTCAGGTGTTTCACCAGACAACACTGTTTTCGGAGTTCAACTAGGGAATGGCTCGACAGACCCCAGTCAAAATGCGCAGTGTCTGCGCGAGAGCACTAGTTATGGTAACGGTGGAAATTCCGTGAATACTTATTATTTCATTCCAAGTCAGGATTATAGCTATAGCTGGTGGTATGGCTCCGAAGTTTATTTGTCTATTACTCAAAGACTCTCAGACAATATCAAGCGGATTGCTGAAGATATTAATCAGTTTTCTATTTCAGATGCTTCTTTGACAGGAACGGGTGTTTCAGGAAGTAAAACAACTACAGTGAATGCTCATGAGCTAGATCGTAATAACTTTGGTCATAATATCCGTGGCATTTTGGATTTAACTAACTCCTCTCCAGTCAGTCAAAATATGTATGATTTTTATTCTGCCTTGGTGGGTTCTGGTTACACACCACCAACGTCGAATACCTTGACAGTGAATATTGGAACAGGAACAGGGGAGTTGGCAGGTACCGCTTTTGTGACCCCCACTTGGGCCAATACGATTTGTATTTTCAACCCTAATGCGACTTCTTTTTTAAGTGCTGGAGGCGCTTCTTCAGGGGTTCTTTCTGCAGCGCAAGCCCTTGTGACTAATGCTTTGGGAACACCGGATAGCTGTTTTAGTCAAGCTTTTGCCAATGGCATTATTCAGCCACCATCAGGGGGTGTTGGTAATAATCCAGCAGCTGGATCAGGCAATGACTATGGTGCTTTATTTACAGAGCTTCAAAATGTCCCGGCGGATTATCAAGCGCCTATTCAATTGATGATCATGTGGGAGATTCAAGTCAATTTACCATTGCTTACAACTTACCCAGAACAGCTAGCTAATGCGCAGAGTTTGGCGATTAATATCGAAAACATGATTACGATCTTAAAACTTAACCATGTTTATCCAGGGTCTGCGACTTCAGGAGATGGCGGGATTGGTGTGACGACAGAGGTTCAACCTGCGACGGATGTCCTGACCGATATGTTTAGTCGTGTGCTGGGTAATAACAGCAGTGGGTCGATGATCATGGGGCAAGCACTCGGTGGCGTCATGAATGATATTTATAGTATCGGTAATCAAGAAATTGGGAGTGGTCCTAATTCCGTCATGGAAAGTAGTTATAACAACATCGCTCAGGTCCAACAGGTGGGCTTAGAGATGATCGATGTCGTTGTTTCATCTATTCAAATGGTTTACCAAAGTATTGAAGATACTGCTAATAATTATATTAGTGACGACCATGACATCTATGAAAAAATGAAAGATTGGGCTTATGGCGGTGCCGCTGCTAGTACTGTTTCTTCTTTGATAGATCCTTCGTTGGGTGCGGCGACTGCAGCAGCTGTCCAAGTCCGTGAGTTGGCTTACTCGGTTGTTTTACAATTTAAAATTGTTCAACAGAGCTACAGCATGGGTTCGATGATCATGTGGTTACCTTTAATTATTACGGTATCCACGGCCTTGTTTGTCGCCGGGGTGTCTTTCGCCATCTTGGTTCCCATCATGCCTTTTATTCTCTACTGGTCCGGTCAAATTTCCTGGCTTTTAAGTGTCATGGAAGCGGTCATTGCTGCGCCTTTACTTTGTTTAGCCTGGGCTGTTCCCGGTGGGCATCAGCATATGGGGCATACTTTGGCAGGTCTTAAAGTCTTAATCGGCATTGTCTTTAGACCTGTTCTCATGGTTTTAGGATTATTTTCTGCCCTGATACTCACTTTTATATTAATTAAATTTTCTTCTCAGGCGTTTCAGATTGTTTCTTCGCAAATCTTAAGTTTTGCAAGCAGCATGGGCGCACAAGCACCTAGTTTCTGGGAAGGCTCTAATGTTGTTTATCGCAATAACGCCAGCATGACTGAAGGGGTCTTAGCTGTCTTAATGCTCTTATTATTCTGCTCACTCATGGTTATGGCCTTTAACAAATGCTTCTCCATGATTTATATGATTCCTGAAAAAGTCTTGGGTTGGATTGGTATTCAAGTTCAAAGTACGGGTGCTCAGGATGCAGAGAAATTATCCGGTGGTGTCACTCAATCTGCTCAACAAGGTGCGCAATCAGCAGGGTCTACAGCTCAAGCAGGAGCTCAGACTCAGTCAACTCATGCATCTCAATCTGGTGGTGCAGACAGTTCTGCTGCTCAATCTCAAATGCAAATAGGTTCAGCAATGTCTGGTATGGCTCAACAGAAATCACCTTCAGGTGGTGGTACGAGCGATGCAGGTGGCGGTGCTTCTGGTGGTACCCCTCCAGTAGCGCCTTAACTTGGCCTCTCTATACCCGTACAAAAATTAAGGAAATAATGAATCATGAGTAAAAAAGATAAAAATAATAAAAATTTTATAATCACCAGCGCGGCTTTGGGCGCGCTGCTTTATTTTCCAGCCTCGCTCTCTATAGCAGACTCTTCGATGGGGACTTTGGTTAATCCTTCTTCTGCCGCTAATCCTAATTATTCAAATGCATTGCAAAATATTGAGAATACAGAAAGTAATACCAACAATGTAATTAGTAATAATATGATGACGGTCTTGAATAATATTAATACTAATATTTCTACGGCTAATAATAATCTCCAGGATCTAGAAAATTATTTAAATAATCCAAGTTTTAATTTTAAGACTACATACCCGGCCATGGGGGTTTTAGATTTAAATAATGCTTTTGGCACTAATAGCTGGGATGGAAGTTTTGATTCTCTTTCTGTTTCAGCAGCTCCAGCTTCAGCTGCAGTAAGCTCGTCTAGTTCAAGTGGCTCAACTTCAGCGCCTGCTTCACCAAGCAATTATCAAGAATGGTTCTTACAAGCCATCGCCAGCGAGTGTTCAGATCCTAATAGTGTTTTGTATCAAAACAGTGATGCTACTGATAATAATTCCACGCCATTAATAACTACTTCTAATAATTCGGGTGCTAATAATTTTAATGCGACTAGTACAGCTTATGCTTTGAGTACTACTTGCGAAAATAATTATGCGCAAAATAACGCCAATAATATTATCCCTTTGGTGATGCCCGCTTCTAGTAATCTCTGGAGTTTCGCTTCACCCAATGTTGCTTTAAATAATACTCAAGCGAAGAACTTATTAAATTCTGATGGGAGCATGAATTACGGGGCTTTAAATACCCAAATTCAAAATTTAACACCAACGGCTCCAGCGGCCTCCACTAATTCTAATAGTGCTTTTACGGCTCCAGCGGTACAAAGTTATATTGATCAGCTCACGGCCACCCCTAAAGTTGCGGTGGCGCAAAGTAAAGTGCAGCTTTCAAATACCATGCCTGAACTGACTTTGATTTCAGGCGTTTTACAAGCGGTTGCTCAAGATTATCAGTCTGGAAAAATGAACAATATTGCTCAGGCAGTCAGCCAAGAAAATGCTCAGCCCAGTACGTCAGGCGCCCAGGGTAATCCTTGGCAACAAGCGGTTGCGTCAGCCAATGTGCCGGATTTATTAAGAATGTTATTAATAGAAGTGGCGATGAGTAATCAAATTCAAGCGGCGCAATTAGAGCAAGGTCAAAGAACCAATGTTTTATTAGCCGCCACTTTGGCCGATTTAGTGAAATTAAATCAAACCAACTCAGCCATTGTTGCAGCTGTCAACGGCTCCACAACAGCGACTCAAAGTAATGGGCAGATTTTAAATAGCTTAGGGAATGCCATTGGCAGAATGGGGAATAAATAATGAAAAAATTAGTAATGAAAAAATTGGCTATATCAGTGCTTTCTTTAAGCGCTTGCCTGGCTTCAGAAAGGGTTTTTGCGACCCCTTCTGATACTGCTACTGATAACGAGGTGGGTCCCGTGGGTATTACAGTTCAAAATCATACTTCACAAAACCTCACTTTTGGACTCAGGAATTTTTCATCGGTTGCAAACTTCAGCAATGGAAACTATCAGCCTGTTTATAACTTTACTTCTAGTTCTCAGCCTTCGGGGCTCCCAATTCCAAGCCAAGATTCGGTGAGTTTACCTGCAATGCAAGGGGGCTCGCCAGGAAGGTTGGATTATAGTTTTACAGCGAGTTATAGCAGTCTTGGCGCTGATCTAACGCAGAAAAACTTACCGCTTCCAGCGGAGATTTATTACGACAATAATGATGGAACCAAGCAGGGTGGTGGTGATCCACTCTGGTCTGTGTCAGGAGAGGGTCCGTATGAGTGCCAAAACGAGACGCTCCCTTGGCAGGCAGGTCTGGGTGCTGATGATGCAGGAACTTGCTGGTATGAAGCTTTGGCAGATGAAGACAGTAGCGCTTATTCAAACAGTCATAATAATCATAGTGCGTATGACTTAGACGCTGTCGCGCCGAATGTAGATATCATCATAGGTTCAGGTGCTTCCAGTGTTACTTTAAGTCTTTCAGGCGTGACCGAATATAGAGATACGAATGCAACAGCCTATCGTTTTTTAAATGGTAATAACGTGCTGACATCTTCGGATGGACAGAGTTTATTTGTCGTTTGTTTGGGTGTGACTTTGAATTCCAATATAGGGTCCACTCCTGAACCAGATACTTTTGCAATTACAGCGGATACAGCGCTCAATCCTGGAAGCGTAATTAATACTACAACTAAGCAGGTAAGTTTTGTCGATCAAAATGATGTTGGAATGATCAACAAAAATTTCTTACTGGATGTTTGGCCCCTATCTGGCCCTGCAGCAGGATCGGGTCCTGGAAATACAAGCCAGATAGGCAAGATTACCCCGAGCCCTAATTGCACTGCTCAACGATATCCGTCTTTTTCTTAGTTTATTCTGAGCTTATAAATCTTCTCGCCTCGCTGGAGGTGAGGGGATTTTTAAAAAACTTGGAGTTCAAACTTAGAACTCAATTGCCAGCGAGAAAAAAAGCATTATGATCTCGCCCTTTGAAAATTAAGTGCATGTAAAAATTTCCATGAAAAGTTCCCCAAAAGTTTCCCCATTTTTTTCTTTAGCCATTACCCAAAATATCCTGGCGCTTTTAATTTTAATTATTATTGCCGCGATTGGCGTTTTGATTAACCCAGAAGGTCCAAACGGCGTTCATGGAATTTTTCTTCCGAATCAAAATTATGCTCCAGAGAATAATCTTTCAAAGCCTCTAGAGGCTTCTAGCATTCAACTTTTAAATACCTATCCGCAGGATCAAGCGCTGAGTCAATCTAGAAATATAGGGATAATTAATACGTCCGTTCATTGGGATGTTTCATCTAGTCAAAATAATTTAAAGCTATATCAAGAGTCTTTAAATCAAGCCAAATTTATCGCGGCTCAAGCGGGTGAATCTGCAATTTATTTTTTACAGGCAAGTGAAGGCGGAGCCGCTGGCTCGCCTTTAGATAGCTTTGCCGCGCAATTTTTAGTGTTGAAATAGTTTTAAATTTATAAATATAAATAGGGAGCGAAACCAATGTCAGGTCGAAATTTACTAGCAGATTTACCAAAACCTTTAGGAGCTATAGCTCCTGCGAGGGGACGGGGTCAATCAGGGGTTTCTTTTAAAGGAGGTGGCGCTTTTGGAAAAACAAGGCGTGCTGAGGTGGCAGAAATAAATCCAGCCGACCAGGGATTTCTGGATGACTTTGAAAAGCTGGAATTAGCTTCAAAGGGTAAAAAACAGCGTCACGATGAGCGGGAAATAGGAAGAGGGCTGACAGTCCCTGTTTTGGATTTGGTTGCTGTAGGCGTTGCAGCTCCAGCTGGTGCTGATGAGCTCGGAGGCCCCGTGTCTCATCCTACGACTCCGCTTCCTAATATTTTTGCTCAGGCTGCAAAAGAAGGCGCAGTTCCACCTCCTGTAAGACCGCATGCTGCTCCCTCTGCTCTTCCAGCTTTAAGTCCTTCAGAGTTATCTCATTCACCTGTTGCACCCAGGTCACCCGGCTCACCCGGTGCACCTCCAGTACAGAGAGCTGTGGGTAGAGTCTTTAGTTTTTCTGCTCCAACTGGTCCAACTGCTCCTGTTATTTCTCTAGGTGATCTAGCAGACCTTTCTTTTTTTAGGCTTTCAGCAGCAGCGGTCCGTGCTACTCCTAGATCAGCTGCATCAGCTACATCAGCTACATCAGCTAAGTCAGGGGAGGAATCAAAACCTGTAGATACTGTTCTTACTTTAAGTGGGCGTAATCATAGAGGGCCAGCAGGAGCAACAACTGGGCTTCCATCTACTTCTTTACTGCTTGCTGATATATTGCGAGCAGCCCCTAAACCTCTAAGAACACCCCCCGCAGGAACCCCAGATGAATTAGCTGAGCCAACAGCTGATTCAAGAGGGCTCGCGCCTGCGTAATTTTTTTATTTATTTTTTAAGTTTTTAATTTTTTATTTTTATTTTTATTTTTTAATTAGGAGAGAAAACCTCATGGCTGAATTAGATCAAAATCAAGCACCTCAAGGTGAATTTTTAATTCAAAAAATTTACGTCGAAGATGTCTCTGTCGAGTCCCCCAATAGCCCCGCGATGTTTCAAGAAAGCTGGAAACCCGAGGCGAATATTGAATTAAACACAGCGAGTGAAGTAGTGGCCAGCATGCCCAATACGCATAAAGTGACTTTGACTTTGACGGTCACTGCTAAGACTGCTCAAAAGACTGCTTTTTTGATTCAGTTAAAACAAGTCGGAATATTTACGATTGCGAATTTTCCAGAAGCCCAGTTGGGTCATATTTTGGGTAGTTTTTGTCCTAGTACTTTATTTCCCTATGCGCGTGAAATGCTCTCTAGTTTGGTTACTCGGGCGGGCTTTCCAGATTTGCAATTAGCACCTGTTAATTTTGATGCTTTGTATGCTCAAGGCTTGCAGCAAAAACAGCCAGCTAAAACAACAGAGACCATTCAATAATTGATGGTTCTACTTTAAGAAAGAAGGTAGAGGGGCGAATCTTGTATTCGTCCCGATTTTAGAAAGAGCCTAAGAAAAAATGTTTAAAATTTTGGTTTTATATTATTCAAACTATGGCGCCGTTGAAAAAATGGCCCATGAGTTTGCGCGTGGGATTGAAAGTATTGAAGGCTGTGAAGCTGTATTAAGAACCGTGCCTAAAGTATCAAGTCATTGTGAAAGTATTGAATCTGATATTCCAGACACGGGGGCTTTGTATGCAACTCATGCAGACCTGGAGTCTTGTGATGGATTGGCTTTGGGTAGTCCAACGAGATTTGGGAATATGGCTGCGCCTTTAAAATATTTTCTAGATGGCACAGGGAGTCTTTGGGCGAAGGGTGCTTTGATTAATAAACCTGGAACTGTCTTTACTTCCACGGCCAGTTTACATGGTGGGCAAGAGACGACTTTGTTAACCATGATGCTGCCTTTGATTCATCATGGGATGTTGATTTTAGGCACGCCTTATAGTCAAGCCGCTTTGTCAGAGACCAGTACGGGCGGTACGCCTTATGGGGTATCGCATTTAGCGGGGCCACAAAGTAATAACCCCTTAAGTGCTCATGAGAAAATTTTATGTTTCGAGACAGGCAAGCGCTTGGCTGAAATAGTGAAGAAATTAAAAAATTAAAAAATTAAAAAAATATAAATATAAAAAATATGAGTAAAAAAAATCTAGAAATCATTCTGGCCTCGAGTTCGCAGGCGAGGCAGAAAATTTTAAAAAAAGCCGGCTTTGATTTTGAAATTATGATTCCTGATATTGACGAAACACCGAAAGATCAGGAATTAGCTAAAGATTTAGTGATTAGATTGGCGATTGGAAAAGCTCAAAAAGTCAGTGAAATAATTAAAGATTTAAATAAAAATTATTTAATCATTGGTTCAGATCAAGTGGCTGATTTAGACGGTGAGATTATTGGCAAGCCCAGTGGTTACGAAGAGGGTTTAGATTTTTTAATGAAATTTAGAGGCAGGACTATTAATTTTTTAAATGGTCTGTGCTTATTAAACTTTAAAACTCAAAGATATGAAACCAGGTTAAATATCATTGAAACTAAATTTAGAGATTATTCCCAAGCGATGGCTGAAAATTATTTAAAAAAATATCAGCCTTATGAGTGCGCTGGGAGTCTTAAAGTTGAAGGGCCTGGGATTAGATTAATTGAGTCAGTAATCAGCAAAGACCCGAATAGTTTGGAAGGGCTTTGCGTGATTGATTTGATTAGTTTGCTGGAAAACCAGGGTTATGGTTTAGATAATTTTTAGAGAGAAAAAATTTAATGGATATGTTTTGGGATGTTTTAGACACCGCTTTGGGTTGTTTTTTTTCAGTTATTTTTATTGCGATGTATTTCTTGCCAGCCATTATTGGCTTTATGAAAAACCATAAGCAAAAGATTGCTATTTTTATTTTGAATTTATTGTTTGGCTGGACGTTTATTGGCTGGGGTGTGGCGATGGTTTGGGTGTTTATTAATTAAAAATATTTTTTAAAAACATTAGCGCTTATATTGGCGCTGTAAGTGAAACTACAAAGGGGGGGCAATTTACCCCCCCCTTTGTTGCTTTTCAGTTCACAAAAAAGTGGCAAAGCGAGGGGGCGGTGTGGCAGGCAACGCCCGTAAAGATGCTGAAAAAGAATTAGGAAAAACAGTGATTAGCCATGAAAATTACCTGGCACTCGGGCTTCCTTCTGATTCTAATGATTCTAAATCAGAGCCCAGCTGAGCTTGTCTTAAAAATTCACTGATTTTGAAAACAGGGGTGGTTTTAAGTAAATCAGAATCGGTTTGAGAGCAGAGGTGTTTTGGTTCTGCTGCTTTTTTTTCTGCTGCTTTTGTTTCGCATTTTTCTAAAACAACTTTTGCCAATCGTCTTGCGTTGAGATTTTCAAGAGAACCAGCTCTGTCATGATCTGACGGGATTTCTTTTTCTCTGACATAGCATCGACCTGTGAGTGAATCTAATGTTAAAGACCGACTAGGCGGCAAATTTAATACGGCTAGCTTGCCTAATAAAATCTGTGATTCCACTTGTGATTCTAATTTTCTTTTCACAAACCAAGCACAGGAAGGGGTGATCTTTTCAAGATCATGTGGATCACGATAAGCCCGCGGTGTCAGACTAATGAAAAGACTCAGGGAGGGTTTCGCGCTTATTAGCTTATCTTTCTCTCTTGGCGTTCCTTCGATCATTTTTAATAAAGTGGGCACTAAAGAAAAAGCTTGAAGAAATGAGTTCATGTCCAATGAAGCTAAAGCAGTAAGTCCTGTAGATAAACTATGAAATCCCAAGATGATGGACTCTCGGTGATAGGGAGGGCTTTCTGGTGGATGAGCAGCGCCTAAAATAGGCTGCTTCGAAGAGGCCAAGGTAAGTGCCAAATAACCTGGTGGAACATCAAAAGTGTTCTCTGGTGTTGAAAAAGAAATACTATTTTGAACTCGCAGTGGAAGAACCAGTGTGGATAAAACGCGAGAAGAGTGCCCAGTTGAGAGTCCAGTTGAGAGCCCAGCTTTTGCTAGGCGTCTTATTAAAAGATCAAACATTGTAAAACACTCACGAATTAAACAGCGCGCGATTTTACAGATCTTTTTAATTTGGTGCTATAGCAAGGTTTTTAAAAACCTCCCCGTAATAGAACTAGGATTTTCTGCAATTTTTTCTGGAGAGCCTTTTGCAATAATTTGACCGCCATTGATCCCCCCTTCAGGGCCGAGGTCTATCACATGATCAGCGGTTTTTACGACGTCTAAATTATGCTCAATGATTACCAGGGTATTGCCCTTGTCTCGAAGATCATGAAGGACTTCTAGTAGCTGTCTTACATCTTCAAAATGCAGGCCAGTCGTGGGTTCGTCTAAGATATATAAAGTACTGCCTGTATCTCTTCTGGCAAGCTCTTTAGATAATTTTACCCGCTGAGCTTCACCCCCAGACAAAGTCGTCGCACGCTGGCCTAATTTAATATAAGACAAGCCCACTCTGACTAAAGTCTGGACTTTTCTTAAAACGCTAGGAATATTTTCGAAAAATATAACAGCTTCTTCGATGGTCATTTCTAAGACTTCATGAATGTTTTTATTTTTAAATTTGATCTCCAGGGTCTCTCGGCTGTATCTCTGGCCTTTGCAGCTGTCGCATAAGACATAGACATCGGGGAGAAAATGCATTTCGACTTTAATGACGCCATCGCCTTCACAGGCTTCACAGCGCCCGCCTTTAACATTGAAACTAAATCTTCCAGGTTTATAGCCTCTGATTCTGGCTTCTTCAGTATTAGAAAATAAATCTCGGATATCTGAAAACAAACCGACATAAGTGGCCGGGTTAGATCTTGGTGTTCGGCCAATGGGGCTTTGGTCGATATCCACGACTTTATCTAAGAGCTCTAAACCCTTGATGCTTTCATAGGGCGCTGGCGTCAGGGTGCTTGCGCCATTGAGCTGGGTCGCAGCGATGGGATACAGGGTGTCATTAATTAAAGTCGATTTTCCAGAGCCAGAAACGCCGGTAATACAGGTCATTAAGCCAATGGGTATTTCTAAATCAACATTTTTTAAATTATTTCCCGTCGCGCCTTTTAAGCTAATCATGGCCACGGGATTAAAAATATGGCGTTTTTTGGGGATCTCTATTTTTCTGATTTTTTTTAAGTACTGGCCTGTTAAAGAGTTTGGATTGTTTTCAATATCTTGAGGCGTGCCTTGGGCAATAATTTCCCCACCGTGAACACCAGCGCCAGGTCCAATGTCTAGGACATGATCAGCGGCTCGAATAGTTTCTTCGTCATGCTCAACGACAATGACCGTGTTACCCAGATCTCTTAAGTGATACAAGGTTTTTAATAATCGCTCATTATCTCTTTGATGAAGGCCAATAGAGGGTTCGTCTAAAACATACATGACACCTACTAGGCCCGCACCAATTTGACTGGCGAGTCTAATCCTTTGGGCCTCGCCGCCCGATAGGGTTTCTGCTTTACGAGCGAGGGTTAAATAATCCAGTCCTACATTGATTAAAAATCCTAGGCGATCCTGAATTTCTTTTAAAATTTTATCGGCGATTTTGGCTTTTTGGCCGCTTAATTTGTCTCCTAAGGTTTTAAAAAATTCAAAGCTTTTAGCAATAGGGAGCTCTGTTAAATCAGGGAGATTTTCTTGATTAATTAAAACGGCACAGGCGCCAGATTTTAATCTTTTACCGTGGCAGCTGGAGCAAGGTAGTTTTGTTAAAAACTTGCTCAGCTCTTCTTTAATACTGGAAGAGTCAGCGTCTTTATATTTTTTCTGAATATAGGGGATCACGCCTTCGAATATTTTTTCGCTTTCGAAAATTTGGCCCTGCAAATTAGTAAATTTTATTTTGATTTTTTGATTTTTTGAGCCGAATAATAAAATATTTTTAATTTCTTCAGGGAGGTTTTTATAAGGGGTTTCTAAGGCAAAGCCATAATGTTCAGAAAGAGAAACCAGCTGGTAATAATAAAATAAATTAGTTTTATTCCAGCCCCTAATAGCCCCCTGAGATAAAGACAAATCAGGCTCATGAATAATTTTCTTAGGGTCAAAGATTTCTTCCATGCCCAAACCATCACACTGAGCGCAGGCACCATGAGGGCTATTAAAAGAAAACAGTCTGGGCTCCAGCTCTTCCAGAGAGTAGCCACAGAGATGGCAGGCATAATTGGCTGAAAAAATTAAAGGGTTTTCTAAATTATTTTTATTATTATTTTCTAAATTTTCTTCTGGAAATACTAAATCAACATGGACTAAACCCTGAGATAAATTCAAAGCGGTTTCTAGAGACTCATGAAGTCTGGATTTTTCCAGCTCTGGTTTGATTTTTAATCGGTCAATAACGACTTCTATATTATGTTTTTTCTGTAAATCTAATTTAGGCGGCTGGTCTAGCTCATAGATTTCGCCGTTGATTCTCGCCCGAATATAGCCCTGGGATAATAAATTCTGCATGAGCTGGACATGCTCGCCTTTTTTGGACTGGACCATGGGGGCCAAAATCGTAATTTTTGTTTCTGGGGGTAGCGCAAGAATTCGATCAACCATTTCTGGAATAGTCTGAGCCTGAAGGGGGGTCTGGTGAGTAGGACAGTGGGGGGTTCCAATGCGAGCAAATAATAATCTTAAATAATCATAGATTTCTGTAATCGTCCCAACGGTTGATCTGGGATTATGAGAGGTCGATTTTTGTTCAATAGAAATCGCTGGAGACAGACCCTCTATATGATCTACATCAGGCTTTTCCATCAAAGACAAAAATTGGCGAGCGTAAGCTGAAAGAGACTCGACATAGCGGCGCTGACCTTCAGCATAGAGGGTGTCAAAAGCGAGAGAAGATTTTCCAGAACCGGATAAACCCGTAATGACAATTAATTGATTTCTAGGAAGTGTCACATCCATATTTTTTAAATTATGAGTGCGCGCACCCCGAACAATAATTTGATCCATTTTAAGTATTAATCCTGTATTTTTATGGTTTCTATAGCTTTGGGGGTCGTGTATCATACAGCCCTTTTTTGCCGAAGCGAGCCCAACTATGTCTGATACTCTTTCTAATAATTTAGCTGATCAAATCACGGAAAATCAGGGCTTAAAGCTAAGCAAGATAGAGAAAAAAATAGCTATAAATATCTCTAGAATTTTTGCTTTTAGAATGCTGGGCTTATTTATTATTTTGCCAATTTTTTCTCTTTATGCCGATAAGCTGTCAGGTTCGACGCCGTTTTTAATGGGCTTGGCTTTGGGGGTTTATGGCTTAATGGCAGGAATTATGCAGGCACCCATGGGTTTATTGTCTGATTATTTTGGGCGTAAAAAAATTATTACTATTGGTTTGATTTTATTTTTCCTGGGGTCTTTATTAGCGGGTTTCTCTCATTCTATTTTGGGTGTTATTTTAGGTCGAAGCTTGCAAGGTTTAGGTGCTGTTGGAAGTAGTTTGATGGCTCTATTAGCTGATAGCACGCGCGATGAGGTGAGATTTAAAGCCATGTCCATGATCGGCATGACCATTGGTCTGACTTTTATGCTGTCTATGATCATCGGGCCTATTTTGGGTAAATTTATTGGCCTGTCAGGCATTTTTTATCTCACGGCTTTTTTGTCTCTCATAGGCTTATTAATTTTATGGTTTGGGATTCCCAGTGTTAGATCTATTTTTCATAAAGATCAGGAATTTAATTATTTAGATTTGAAAATTATTTTTAAATCTAAATCTCTCTGGATTTTAAATCTCAGCGTTTTTATTTTGCATGGCGTATTAACAAGCACTTTTTTAGTCTTGCCTATTTTATTATTTAAAAAATTAGGCTTGGGTTTGAATCACCAATGGATGATGTATCTACCCGTATTAATTATTGCTTTTTCTCTCGTGATACCCTTAATTATTTTGGGTGAAAAAAGACGAATATTAAAATTATTAATGGCTGTGTCTGCTTTAATTTTAATTTTAGTTGAGCTGGTGTTTATTCATTTTGCGTATTTTTATGATTCTATTTTGGGTATTGCAACGGCTTTGGTTTTATTTTTCTTCGCCTTTACTTTACTGGAAGCCATCATGCCCTCCCTAGTCTCGAAGATTGCCAAGCCGACAGTGCGCGGAACGGCGATGGGTGTTTATGCCTCCTCGCAATTTTTAGGAATTTTTGCAGGCGGGGCTTTGGGGGGTTATTTATCTAGCACGTCTTTGGGCTTAGTTTTTATTGCCAGTTTTGTGATTTGTCTGGTCTGGCTGGTTTTAATTATTGCTATGCCTAGGCCTAGTTATTTAGCGACTCGAATTTTAAAAATTAATAAAATAACTAACCCTGAAGATTTAAAAAAAGCGCAGCATTTTTTAAAGCATATTCCAGGGGTGGTGCATGTTTATATGGATTCTGGATTGGATTCTGGATTGGATTCTGGGTTTGATCACGTGTATTTAAAAATAGACACTGATCGTTTTGAAGATGAGAAACTTTTTAGTTATTCTGCGCTGCTTTCTAAAAATAGTTTTGAATAGATTTTTATTTTTTTATTAATTACTGGAGAAAAACATGTCCAAAGGTACTGTCAATAAAGTTATTGTTCTGGGTCGCTTAGGCGCAGACCCTGAGATTAGATATATGCCCAGTGGCTCAGCCATTGGTAATTTAAGACTGGCAACTAATGATGGCTATAAAGATAAGCAAACGGGTGAATTCGTAGAGTCTACCGAGTGGCATCGTGTGGTTGTCTTTGGGCGTTTGGCAGAAATTGCTGGAGAGTATTTAAAAAAAGGTCGCATGGTCTATGTCGAAGGGCGTTTAAGAACTAATAAGTGGACGGATCAAGCAGGCCAAGAAAGATACACCACAGAGATTGTCGCCAGTGAAATGCAATTAATTGGTGGTCAAGGTGGTGCTGGAGGTTCAGCAGGCGAAGAGTCTGGGAATACTGGAAATAATAGTTATGCCGCTAAAAAACCAGCGGCTCAAGCTTCTGCTAGTTCTTCCATGGGGCAGCCTGTTTTAAATAATTCAAATATGAGCTCGCCCATGCCGGCCATGGAATATCCAAAGTTTGAAGATGACGATATTCCGTTTTAATTATTAATTTAATAATTTTTAATTTTATTTTTTTATCAAAAAGCAGGATTTAAACCCTGCTTTTTATTTTGGAGCTAATGGATTTATGAAAAATGCTATTAAAATTTTACATACAGAATGGTCCGGTGGCTGGGGTGGGCAAGAGATTCGAATTCTTTCAGAAATGCAGGGAATGCAAGATCGTGGTTTCTGGGTTGGTCTAGCTGCAGCGGCCCATACGCCTATTTATAAAAGAGCTCAAGAATTAGGCTTTCCCGTTTTTGCTTTGGGGTTTCGAGGAAATTTAGATTTAAAAACTTTTTTTGGTTTAATTAAAATTATTAAACAAAATAAAATTAATATTATTAATACTCACAGTAGTAAAGACACTTGGGTGGGTGGCTTAGCGGCTAAATTTTCAAAAATTAAATTTATTCGCACTCGGCATTTAAGTTATGCCATTAAGAAAACAAGTTTTATTAATCGTCTGGCAGATCACATAGTCACAACTTCAGAAAATACGCGTATAGGAATGATTAAAAATCAAAGTATTGATCCAGAAAAAATTACCGCGGTTTCTACAAGGCCCAGTGAGCTGGAATTTAATCCAGAAAATTTTAATAAAGCGGTTCTGAGAGAGTCTTTAAAGAAAAAATTTAATATCCCCGAAGATGCTATTGTGATTGGCATTGTTGGATTTCTAAGACGCATGAAGCGAATGGATTTTTTCTTAGAACTAGCTGCGGCCCTTAAAGATTCTGTTCAATCTGGGAATATAAAAACAAATATAAAATTTTTAATGGTTGGGGATGGGCCTTGTCGCGCTGAGCTTGAAAAAATTATTTTAGAAAAAAATCTGTCAGATAGTGTGTTTATAACAGGCCATGTGAATAACCCAGCTGAATATATGGCAATGTTTGATATTGGTGTTTTAACCTCAGATCAAGGGGAATCTAGCCCTCAGGCTTTAAGTCAATATTTAATGATGAGCTTGCCTGTTGTTGTGACGGATATTTGTGATTTAAGCGAGCTGTCGCAAAGGCCAGAGAGTGAAAGACAGAGTTATAAATTAAGTCCAATAAATGACCTGGAAAATATGGTTTCCCAGCTTATTTTATTAATTAATAATTTAAATTATTTTTCCCAAGAGGCTCAAAAATTAAGGCCCTGGATTATTGAGCATTATGGGTTTTCTAAGATGATTGATCAGATGGAAGAGATTGTGCAAAAAGTGGTGGGCTAATAAGCAAGATTAGGGTGTTTTCTCTAGTGTGTTTGAAGGTTTAGCTGGACCTGGCAAGAACAGGAGTGATTCAGATGGTTTCGTTCTTTTTTCAGGTCTTTTGGCAGGATTTTTTTCAAACATGGCCAGAATGGCATCTCTATAAATTTCTTTCGCTAATTGTTCGCCGTTTTCTATAAAACTAGGCATCTTTTCCATCATGATTCCACTGTTGATTTCCATGATCTTATATAAATAAACGCCTGGAGATGGCTCTAATCTAACAATATCCACAGAAACAAAACGGGCACCAAGTGCGGTTACCGCTTCGATTGCTAATAAATTTAATTTTTCTTCAATAAGTGGATCAATTTTTATAGAAGCTAAGGCGCCGCCTGCGAGATTATGCTTCCAAATAATAGGAGTTAAGGCCCCATTTTCAGGAACTTTATTTAAATCAATTTCTTTTAAATTATTTGTAGATCTAATAAGAAAATCTAATTTACTTAATGGATCTTTTTTAAAATCTTCTAGTAATAATTCTCGTAATGTTTTAGAGCCATCACCTAAGAGGCTAGGGCGGTCTTTTCTAAAAATAAGACGTGATTTTCCATCCAGGATAATCACTCGATATTCTGCTTCTATTTTTTTATAGGGAGAGGCGGCCAATGTATAGCCATGCGAAAGTATGGTTAATGCAGCGGCTTCCAGCTCTCGTTTATTTTTACAACGAAAAACATGTTGGCCACCCGAGCCATCTTTAGGTTTTAGAACAAGATCCCATTGATGAGCTTCTGCATAAGAAAATAAATCGCTAAACATTCCCGAGCTAGTAGACCAGTTGGATAAACCTGGATGTAGAAAAATTCTGTGCTTTATGTGTGGTATTTTTTTTGTTTCTAAAACTTCACTTAAGGCAGGTTTATCATCACAAATCATGGCCACTGATTGAGGATTTAAGCCAAAACTATAGCCGTAGATGTATTTTGTCTGAGATGTTTTTGGGTCTGTAATGAGCATAATCCAGCCGCTGCTTTTTGATTCAAACTCCAGTCCTAAGTCTTTTGAAGCCTCACGAATTAAGCGCAGAGCGAGACGTTCTTTTTTAGATTCAGTGTGTAGCCATTTTGTACTGAAATAATAAGCAAGCAGGCTGGAAGCCATGAAGTTGAAAGATTTTCTAGTTTTTAAAATTTGGGGGATCATTCCGGACATAATTGAGTGACTTCTCTCATCCACTATTTTTCAAGCCGGCAACTTTAACATTGGGAATCTAAAAATTTTATGTAATTCTTAATAATTTTTTTTAATAATTTTTTTTAATAATTTATTGTGACCACGTTGTTTTTTGAAATATCAGATTGTTACGATTCCGCCGCTTTTTAATAAGCACTTATTTAAAATCTTAGGAGGAGTTTTAACATGTCGAGTTTTGCAGCAAGTGTCTCAATGCCCCATTCTGGCCATCCAGGCGAAGATCATCCAAGCCCAGAAAAAAAGCCATTAATTCCAAGTTGGGTGAAAGAAGTCGCTACGACCAGCGGAAAAATAGCTGGAACTGGCGCAGCGATGGGTGCTGTATGTGATGTCATTGCTCAGCCTTTTTACCGGGTTCAAACACAGGCAATGATTCAAGGGGCTAATCCAACGGGCGTTCAATATAAGGGCGTCTTTGATGGCTTGCGTACCATATATCGCCAAGATGGGCCTAAAGGACTATTTCGTGGATTACCTGCTGTATTAAGCGCTGGGCCTTTTGGTACAGGCTTGTTTTTTATGGGCTTGTTTGGGACGCAAAATGCTTATAAAGGATCTTCCGTAGAAACATGGGCTAGTGAAAAAATCGGCCAAGATCGGGCTTTATTTGCAAGTAATTTTGTCAGTGGTTACATGGGGCAACTTGCTGCTTCTTTATTTTTTGTTCCAAGTTCAGTGGTAAGCGAATGCCAGCAAGCCAAAGGATTTAATCAAGAATTTGAAAAGTTAACTTTAAGTCAGGCTGTTAGGCGCATCTATGCCATGGGTGGCATTGCAGGATTTTATAAAGGGCTTTGGCCGCAAGTTCTATCTTTTGGAACTTGTCATGCATTAAGTGTTCCTGTTTATATGCATCTGAAAAAAGAACTGGAAGCGCTGGGCTATGCAGGCCCTGCTGCTAGTATTTTTTCCGGGGTTGCTGGGTATGGTTTTGGCTCTTATTTAACACAGCCATTGGCGGTTGCTAAAAATAGGCTCCAGGTCGCTAAAATTAATCCCGATCTTTTTCCAGAAAGAAATACGGTTTCAGCTGTTCTAGGTATTGCGCGAAGAGAAGGTGTGAAAAGCTTGATGAGTGGTGCAAATGCTCGAGCTGCTTTTATCATGACACGATTAGGTTTGGGTATTCCTTTGGCAGGGATTGCACAGAAAAAACTTGAGGAAGTTTTTGGAAGTCCTTCGATGTAAATTAATCTTTAGGGTAAATTAATCTTTAGGAGAAAATTTTAAATATAGATCCCCGCCTCCGCGGGGATTGTGAGTTTTAAATTTATTAATCTAAAGCCAATAAGCTTTAAAAATATTTTTTAACAAATCTAGATCTTTTTTTTCATAGATTAGTTTTAAATTAGGCCCAGCATCTTGAGTAAAATAAATATTTAAGCCTTCTGATCTTAATTTCCAGATTTGCTCTCGTAATCTCAAAGTCTCTGGGGTACTAAAACAAATTGAGGGTTGAGAATCCGCCATAGTTTCATGCATCAATAAAGCATTTTGTTCTGATATGTCCCCTAATAATTTAAAATCTTGAGTATGAATAGCGGTTAAAATTTTATGTAAATCTTTTTGATTACTCTCAGGCCAAGTTTTATAAATTTTGGAAGTCTCTTTGGTAATTTTCATGGCCTCGCGGGAGCTGATTTTTTTTTCTTCTGAGTTAATTAATAAAACATGGATGGCTAATTCAGGCCACGGGTCCGCGATTTTTTCAGCATAGGAATCCATGCCATTATTTAAAATTCCTGCATGCCAATGCACAAAGCCGGTTTCTATAGATCTTGCGGCAGAGCCTGAGCCTAGTCTGGCCAAAATACTTAAATCTCTGGTGTTTAAATTAAAATCAAATAATAAATCTAAAGCTTTCACTAGGGCCGCATAGCCAGAGGCTGAAGAAGCTAAACCCGCAGCAGTGGGGACGGTGTTATAAGTTTTAATTTGAAAGCTAAATAAATTAAATCTAAAGGGCTTTAAAAAATTAAATAATCTTTGTGCAAAGGGGCTGGAGAGATTTAATTCTTGATTATTTAAGCTTAAAGAATCTGGCTTTTGATCTTTATGAGAAATCTTAATTTCTGTTTGAGTGCCTAAATTTAATAAATCTAAAGAGATCGAAAGACTGTCTGTTAGGGGTAAATTTAAAAACTCATCACGCTTCCCCCAGTATTTAATCAGGGCAATATTGCTGGGTGCAAAAGCTTGTGCTGATTTTTTTTCAAGAATATTTTGAATGGAATTAGCTGAAAGTGAATCTGGAATAATTTGAGAGAACATATTTTCTAATCTTTTTTAATTATTTTAAATTATTTTTAATTATTAATTTTTTACTAGCTCATAACTTAAACCAAGCTCTGATATTTCAATAGGAATTTGTAAGATCCCCATGGCTTTTTGAGCGGGGTTTTGGGGGAAGGTTTTAGGTTTTAATGGCCCTAAAGTAATAATGCAGTCGCCAAGTCCTGAGCCTGAAATTTTAGCGCCTAGTAATTGCTCGGACTGACACGCATGAATCAAAGTCTGAATTGCAGGTGTGGAAAGATTCATGGATTCCATGAGCATATGCTGGGTGTTCATCAGGGCGCCCAAGAGATTTAAATTATTATTTAAAATCGCCTGCTTGGCTTTTAAAGTAATCTCATGGATTTTTTGAAAATAAGTTTTATATAAATCTGGATTTTTTTGATAAGCCTCTTGGATAAATCTAATCACTGTACTGGTGGGGGTTTTTTTGCCTGAATAAATGGCTGTGAATAAATTTTGTAGATTTATTAAATCAATTAAATTTTTTATTTCTAATTTTTTTATAATTAAAGGGTCGGATTGGTAAAAAACAATGCCACCATAAAGCGCTGTCGCTAAGTCTGTTCCTGAGCCTTGGCCTTGGATTTCTAGTAATAATTTTTTGGATTGGTGAAAGATTTGCTTGAAATTAATGGGCTGTGTTGGGTTTAAATAAATCTCCAGGGCGCTAATGATGCAAATAATTAAAGCACTGGAAGACCCAAAGCCGATTTGGCTAGAAAAGTCAGATTGAATAAAAATATCAAAACCTGTTTTAAAAAATTCTGGATAATTTTTTTGATAATTTTTAAAAGCAGTGAGTAAATAATTAAAAGTGTGGGCGTGAGTATTAAAATCTTGTAAAAGAGAAAGATTAAAAAAGCACTCGCCTAAATTAGATTTTATATTTAAAAAGTTATCTTGGCGGGGGCTTAAAGTTAAATTTAATCGCTGATTAATGGCAAGACATAAAGCCGGGTAATGATGTAATACGGCATGTTCGCCAAAGAGCATTAAGGTCCCAGGGGCTGATGTTTTTATAATAAAATTATTATTAGGCACAGATCTCTACACCTTGTTCGGACATGGTTAATTGTTCGATGGGATAATTTAACTGGAGTTGCTGGGCCTGAATTAAAGTTAAACCAGTAATAAAAATAATCCCGGCAGAATCGCCAATTAAAGACCCCGCCCCGCAGATTTTCGCCGCACCGCCGGCTTGTTCTATTTTTAATATTAAATTTTTTATTTTTTCTGGGACAATATTTAATTGAATTAATAATTGATTATTTTTTTTAATTAAATTTAAAAAATCGGCGTGATTTTTGTCTTGAATAGCTTGCTGAATTTTTTGGGTAATTTGTGAAAATTCTTGCAGTAATTCTGGATTTTTTTTAAAAATAGCTTGGGTATGAGTCACGCACTCGCCGGTTGAAGAAGCGGATGGGCCTGTATTAATAATTAAAATCGGCCAAGGAAAGCTATAAGAAAGTTTATTGAAAACTCCCTGATGATAAAGCGCCATGCCGCCATTTAAAGCCATCTGGACGTCAATGCCTGAAGATTTGCCATGTTGGATATTTTCGGCGTCCAGACTCCATTCGAAATAGTGCGAATGATTAATGGGGGTATTATTTTTAAGAGGATTTTTGAAAAACTGCGAGAGGGCGTAATTTAAGCTCACAATGCTGGCTGCAGAAGAGCCCATGCCGCAGCCGATGGGGATTTCAGATTCGCTGTGAATTTCAAAACCCATGTCGGATTCTGTCGAGCCCCCTAATTTTTCTAAGACATTGCTAGCGGTGTACTGTAATAGCTCAAATGGTTTTTCTAAGACCTCACGAATGGATTTTTCGCCTTTTAAAAAACTTTGATAGCCGGCTTTAATTCTGGATTTTAAAGATCGCAAATTTTCTCGAGATAAACTATCTCGATGCTGAATATTTAATAGGTTAAATAAAATGGAATTATTTTGAGTGTTATTTTGGGAATTACTTTGAGTATTATTTTGACTAAGCGCCTGAGTGATCCTGGTCCGCGTATATTTATTTACGGCAATGGCTAAGGCGGGCGCGCCCATAACGACGGAATGCTCTCCAGAAATAATTAATTTTCCAGGCGCTCTGGCCGTGATAGAGCGGCTTAGAAAATCAGGGTTGGTTTTTTTAGAAAGTAGAGTGAGAGGAATAGGTGTTTTTTTAATATAAATCTGCTGGTGATTTTCTATTTTGCTTAAACGGTAATTTCCCCGAGTATGCTCTGGAAGAGTCTGTAATTGGCCTTCTTTGTTTAATAAATAAGAGTAAAAATTTTCATATTGTTTTATATCTAATAAAACGCGCTCAGCTAATAAATCTTGATGGTAATTTTTAAATAAATGATCTTGGTAATCTTTTTGAATAATACCGCTGAAAAATTCAGCCACACAGCCAGAGCCATAGCTGTAAAAACCAATGCGTTGATTGGATAAATTATCTGGATGATTTTCTAATAAAGAAATTAAGCCCAGGTATAAAGACCCGGTGTAGCAATTGCCAATTTTCTTAGAGTAAATCAAAGAGGGGTTAAGAAGCTTGTTAGTCTCTTCGCTCGAAGGTTTGGTGTGCTCGCAAATTAAAGATAATTTTTGATGTGCTTTCTCAGCCAATCTAGGAAAAGGAATATGGTATAAAAAATGCTGATGGTCTGAGAAAACTCTGCGTGTTCTTTGAGAATAATCTTGAAAAGATTCTTTAAGGGCTTTGAGATATTGTTCGCAAGAAATTTTTCCTTCGACTAAAGCTTCTTCGCGATAATTAGGCCGCCAAAAGTCCATGATGTCTTCGGTGAATAAACCCGACCCCGATTCAATGCTGATTAATCGAGGATTGGCGGATAAAAGCATCGCCACAGCGCCGCCGCCTTGAGAAGATTCGCCTGGGGTGTTTAAGCCATAGCGAGCAATATCTGAAGTAATTAATAAAACTTTTTCGTCAGGGTTTTGGTGTAAATAACCCAGGGCTAATTGCAAAGCGCCCGTGCCTGCGTAGCAGGCTTGTTTTAATTCAATAGTTCGCGTGTTGGGTGGTAATTCTAAGAGTCTATGGACATAAACACCGGCTGATTTCGAATGATCCACCCCACTTTCTGTCGCTAAGAGCAAAGTGCGAATTTTAGATTTGTCTTCATGTTCTAATAATTTCGAAGCGGCTGAAGCGGCCATAGTCACAATGCCTTCGTCAGGAGGAATCACAGCCATTTCAGCTTGGCCGAGGCCAATTAAATATTTATCTTTTTCAACGCCACGGGCGGCGGCCAAAGTAGTAAGGTCCAGATAATAAGCGGGGCTATAAAAACAGGCCCGATCAATGCCAAATTTTATAGCGGTCATTCAGAAGCTTCCCTATTTTTATTATTATTTTTTAGATTATTTAAATTTTTTACCGCTTGGCGCTCTAGTAATAAATGCGATCTCATGAGCTCTCCAGGATTGGTCTGAGCGGCTAGTAAAGATAATTCACAGCATAAAACCGTCGCAGAAATAATCATGGCTAAGCGCTGAGAATTATAAGAAGGGTTGCTGGAATTGGGGGGTGTCTGGCAGCCTAAAATTTTTAAATTCTCTTGGACAAAATCTAAGTGCTTGCCATTGCCATGGGTGCCGATAATTAAATTGGGTAACTTGACTGAAAAATATAAATCTTGATTAGGTAATATTTCTAGATGGGTCACCCCTTGGGAGCCTTCGACAATATTCGCTGCATCTTGACCTGTTGCTAAATAAGCTGCGAGTAAGATATTGGCATAGTGGGCGTTGGCAGATCTTAAGCTGCCAGCTAAGAGGCTACCCAGAAGATTTTTCTTGATATTTAAATTAACTAATTTTTCTGGCGTGGTTTTTAAATGTTTTTGGCAGAGTTCTGGCGAAATAGTTAACTCTGCAATGACTGATTTTCCTCGGCCTAATAGAGCGTTAATAGCGGATGTTTTTTTATCGCAGCAAATATTTCCAGAAATAGAAATATAAGAAAGCGATGGAAAAGTAGAAAGTAATTTTTGAATAATAAAATCAGACGCTTTAGTGGACATATTATGCCCAGAGGCTTCTCCAGTGGTAAAAACTAATCTTAAGTAAATTAATTTTCCTAAGATTTCAGGCTGAATATTAATTAAACACGCATGTTGACTGCTTTCTCTGACCGTATTTTTTAATAAATTAAATAAATCATGAGTGATCCGATGGGTGATATCTCTCGCTTCTTGAGCGGACTGGGCTTCTAAAATAATAGATCTAGTCATGCAGTCAGATAACAAAGTCACTTGAATTCCTGATTCAGACAGCCTGGAAAGTTTCGCACCTCGTTCGGTTGAGGCCCACAAAGGAGTTTCATAAGTTGCGAGGGGAACAAAAATATTATCTTCTTGAATATCGCCCGATAATTTAAGCGGGCCAATGGTCCGCATGGGAATTGAAGCGTGGGAATAGCTCTGAGTATTTTGAGTTGAGTGAGAAATTTGGTGAGAAATTTGGTGAGAAGTTGGGTTGGAGATTTTGTGAGAGTCTGTCATGAAATTTTGAGGGCCTTTTTTAGAGCTTATTAAGCGCTTATTAAAAAATAAAAGCGGGGTATTATAAAAAAATGCAAGCCAAGATGCGACTGGGCTATTTTTATTTTTATTTTTTTATTAAATTTTTGACTGAGTTTTTTATTGAGTTTCAGGCTTGATTGACTAAAATCCCGCGCTGTTTTTTAAGGCGTTTAATTATGACAATACATCAGGAAGATCCATGGGCGGGCGTTTAATTATTAGAGGGGGTCGGCCATTGGTCGGCGAAGTAGAAATCAGTGGTGCAAAAAATTCTGCTTTAAAATTATTAGCTGCGGCTTTGTTAACTAAAGAGCCTGTGGAGCTGGAAAATATCCCCCATCTTCATGATGTGACAGTGATGTTGGAATTATTGGGAGAGCTGGGCGTTGAAGTAACACTCTGTGATCATGATGTGATTAAGTTAGACGCTTCTAAAGTTAACCAGCTCACCGTTCCCTATGATTTAGTCAAAGCGATGCGAGCATCCATTGTTGTTTTGGGTCCTTTAGTTTCAAGATTTGGAGATGCCAGAGTTGCGCTACCCGGTGGATGTAATATTGGCCCACGGCCGATTGATATTCATTTGGCTGGATTAAAAGCCATGGGTGCTGAGATTGATGTTCACGAAGGGTTTGTTCATGCCCATCTTGCTCCTGGAGCGAGATTAAAAGGCGCCAAGGTGCCTATGAGATTAGTCAGCGTAACAGCGACTGAAAATATTATGATGGCCGCGACTTTGGCTGAAGGGGTTACTGTAATTAAAAATGCGGCTCGTGAGCCTGAAGTAGTAGATCTCGCTAATTTTTTAAATCAAATGGGTGCCAAGATTACAGGCGCTGGGACTTCAAAAATTAGTATTACAGGAGTTGAGGCGCTTCATGGGACTCGTTATCGCGTCATGAGTGATCGCATTGAAGCAGGGACTTATTTAGTCGCTGCTGCGATGACCCAAGGAAAAGTGAAGCTTCACAATATTGCGCCAGAATGTATGAAGGCTACCTTGGTTAAATTAAAAAAAGCAGGCGCCAAAATAGAGACAACAGAGAACAGTATTTCTTTGGATATGCGTGGTAAAGAATTAAAAGCAGTGGATATTGAAACTGCACCTTATCCTGGCTTTGCAACGGATATGCAAGCGCAATTTGTAGCTTTGAATTCTATTGCTAAAGGCATGGCTAAAGTCACTGAGACTATTTTTGAAAATCGATTTATGCATGTTCCAGAGTTAGTCCGTTTGGGGGCTGATATTCAAATTACGGGGCGATCTTTGGCCTGTCATGGGGTGATTAAATTATCTGGAGCGCCGGTTCTAGCCTCTGATTTGAGAGCTTCGGCCTGTCTTGTTTTGGCAGGATTAGTGGCCGAAGGGGAAACTCATATGGAAGGGGTATCTCATATGGATCGAGGCTATGCCAATCTAGAAGAAAAATTTATTAAACTGGGCGCAGATATTCAGCGCGTTGAAGATTAGTCGGGGATTAGAATTTAAAAAATTTTTTGTAAAAAATTCTTTTGTGTTTTCCAAGTGGAAAAGTACAATGCCCGACCGCCGTTATAAATTTTTATAATAATTAAAGTGACTCGATGAAGCGCTATTTAAATTACTCTCAAACGCTCTGGATAATGAGCAGCGTTTTGATCTTCATGTCCTTTGGTTTTGGCTTAATTTATTCCAGCTTTTCTTTGCTACTAATTCATCAATTTCACTTTTCACATGAACTCACTTTTTCTTTATATAACACTTATGTGAGCTGGTTTTTCACAGCCTCTATTTTTGGTGGATTTTTAGGGGGGCGCTTAGGGCATCGAGAGTGTGTCTGGATTGGATCTGTACTACTTTGCTCGGCTTATTTGTGTTTTTGCTTTGAGTCCACGCTCTACTTAGCCTGTGCGCTAATGGACGTGGGGATGGGGCTTTTCTTCCCCAACGCTATGGTCGTGATTGGCCATGCCAGAGCGCCTCAGCAAAAACAGTCTTTAACATTGGGATATATTTTGCTTTATCTCAGTGTCAACGTGGGTGTTTTTATAGGCGGTATTATTTTTGGATCGATCGGGATTCAACATTTTGCAATTTTATTTTTAATAGCAGGTTTTTGTGCCCTGGTGAGTGGCCTGATTTATACCCTGGCTTTTCCCTTTATTTCTTTTCTTTCGAATTCCCAGTCTGCCTTGCAATCTATGACGCTCGGAAAGTATAAAAATATTGATTTGAAATCCTGCGCTTTATTAATTCTCATGAGTTTCTTTGCTGTTTTAATTTTAGAATTTATTTTAAAGCGAGAAGCACTGTCTAATATTTTAGTCATTGTGTTAACGGTTTTAACATTCGGATTTTTATTATTTTTAGGGTTTTTTAAAAATTTTGGTTTGGAGTCTCGCGAGCGTCGAAAATTAAATTGGTTCATTGTGATTATTCTTGCGACGCTTATTTTCTGGGCTTTATATAATCTCGAGCAGTCTTTAGTGCTTGGTTTTTTTGATAGCTTAGTCAATAGGGATTTTCTAGGGTTTTTAATTCCCTCGTCTTTTTTAGGCTCTTTCAATGCCCTCTGCGATATTTTAGTGGGTATTTTATTCATGACTAAAATGAAAAAGCTAAATGATTTTTTTAGCAGCCAATCCCGTGCTTTTTTTGCCATCTTTCTCATGGGGCTTTCTTATCTTGTGCTGGCTCTGGGGACCTATCTGTCTATTAGTCAGGGAGAAGTTCCCATTCTCTGGATTTTCTTGGCTTTTATCA
The DNA here is from genome assembly GCA_945879065.1 of Francisella tularensis subsp. holarctica. Lineage (GTDB taxonomy): Bacteria > Pseudomonadota > Gammaproteobacteria > Francisellales > CACEW01 > CAMCUU01. Next base: position 65,106 of record CAMCUU010000001.1, on the reverse strand, counting down.
TGATGAGTATTTCAGAGATGATGATTGGGCCCCTGTCTAATTCTCTAGCGATTGAATATGGCCCTCCTGTTTTACAAGGATTTTTAATTGGTTGTGGGCAATTAATTTCTGGCGTTGCAGGGAGCTTGTCAGATTATCTAGCCAAAATAGGGACTTTTGATGATCACATGGCGACAGAATATATATTAAAACACCTATCTCGAGCTTTTTTTATTGATTCAATTTTGGGTGTTTTAGTCGGTTTATTTTTATTAGTAGGCTGCGGTATTTTTAAGCATTATTCGAAATCAAGTGAGAATTAAATTTCTCTGTTTTTAAGTTATTTAAATTATTAATTAATTCTTCCGCGTTGTTTAGCCAAGAATAACAAGTCAGCTGAGTTTGAAGGCCGATTGAATGCGCATTATGCAGGTCAATCACATGATGCATGGGTGCTAGGACACAGATAAATTTTTCAAATTCTTCAGATGTTTTTAAATTATTTTCTTGCATCCAGCTCATGGTTTTTTCAATAGAAATTAATTCATGCTCGCGCCTAAATTCATCGGCATATTTTTGAATAAATACGGGGCTAATAGATAATTTTTCTCGGCTCATAAAGCCTAAAAAAGCTTGATAAATAGCCGCTAATTTTTGAATTAAATTTTTATTATTTTTATTGTTTTTATTTTCTATAAGCAAAGCTTGATAAATAAAATCTAGGGAAACAGGGCAGTGAGAGATGAACTCGGGCTGGCAGAGATAGTGATAAACCTGATGGGGTAATACTTTTTCTTGATTAAAAACAGAAATGTCTAGGCCCAGGTGTAGGCACTTAGCCACTCTTTGAAGTAAAAATAAAACTTGGGGATCTTGAGTTTTTAATCTTGCGAGATTTTTTTCTTGAATAGAAAGCCATTCATAGGGTAAATCAAAAGGCTCGGTGATCATTTCTCGAAATATTCGATTAAAAAATAAGCCACCTGGAAAATTTATAAAAGCTGGAGTTTCTAGAGTTTTTAGAGTTTTTAGAGTTAAAGCTTGAAGTAAATTTTGTGCGTCTTCTTTCTTCTGGTCCACATAATTTTCTTTCAGCCAGCTCTGTAATTTTAATAAATCAGGGGTATTAAAAAAATCAGTGTTATTAAAAATAGAGCGGTTGTAATAAGCCTGATTTTTAAATTGTTGAATTAAAATTTCAGCCTGCTGGGGGCTTGCAATATTTTCTTGAACTGCGCGTTCAAAAGTCGCTCGAATATTCACCATGGGTGTAATACGGGACTCAAATTCAGTATCGCTATGGACCAGAGCGACTTCGTCGTCATCAAGAATTACATTATTTTTATAGAGTTCAAATATTTTCCCATAGCCGATCATGCCTAAAGTATGCAGTTCAGCAGCGCGAAGGGCGCCCATGCTGCTGGCACCATAAACTAAAACACCTTGTGATAGGGCGAAAATAATTTCTTTATGCCAGACCGCGCCTTTTTGTTCGAAATAGCCGTCAATAATAATAATTTTCTTTGCCCCAGCGCGAAGGGCTTTGATGACATCACCGCATTGAATCGGCGCATGATAATGCGCGTCAGGCATTATTTTCCTAGCTTCTTCATGGGATAAAGAAGGGCCTGTAAAAATAAAAAAATTATTTAAATTATTTGAATTATTTGAATTATTTGAATTATTTAAAGTCATAGAGCCATTCCTGGAATCATAATTTTTAAGACCGTAATTAAATCAGACGCTTGGGTATGAATATGTCTATAGGGATGAAAAGCATGATTTTTTAAAGTATTTAATAAAAAATCATATTGCTCTTGAAGGGATAAATAAGTTTTTTCAGGGTCTAGTTTGAATAAATAAGTCCCAGAAAATTTTAACGCCCCCCATTGGGTTTTATAGTCTTTAGGAAACATGTCATCTCGAGAGCCGGCGATATAAGTTAATCTTGATTGCACCGCTTCTGTGAGGGCTCTGCATAAGGCAATTCCAGCATGAAGATGAGTTCCCGTCCCGCTGTAATGACCTAATTTTCTAAAAGGATTGTCATCCGCAATGATCACATGAAAAGTAGGGATGTTTAAATTCTGAGTAGTATCAAAAATCACGCAATCAATATGATGGTTTTTTAATTTTTTAATTAAGTCTTGAGCTTCTGGATAATTAATACTGTCGGGATTTAAAATTCGCGCCATTTTTTCAGCATGAGAAAGCTTGGAAAATAAAAAACTCATATGGCGTTCAACACACTCATAAAGCGCATGGACGGAGGCTTCAATTAAATTATTACCAGAGGCTAAACCCGTCGTCGTTTTTTTAAATAAACTATTTTCAAGGCAGGGCTGGGTTAAATTAAAAGAAAAATATTCCGTTGGAAAATATAAAGATTTTTCGCCTAATAAACTTTCGCAGAGAGTCCAGTGAGTAATATAAGTTTGATAGGGATTAACCTGGTCTGAGTGGATTAAACCTTTAGATAATAAATCTAAATCAACTCTTGAAGACTCTGGAATTTGATCCATGGGGCTAATTAAATCCGCCTGAATATTCTCACTAAAAAAATGCTCAATGGCTTCCATATAAGCACTGCACTTGGCTAAATCGTCTGTAATTCCTTTGCCTTGAGACGTCGAAAGATTTTTAGACAGTGGACGAATGCAGGTAAAAACAGGAATCCCCAGGCAATCCAAGTGGGTTAAATTTGCAAGGCGAGTGATCCCCGCTTTTTGAATATAGGGCTGAATGATTTTTAAAGTCTCCGAAGGGTCTCGAGCCCTGACGGTGCCTTTAAGATGCAAGTCTAGAGTTAATGGGGAATCTAAAGTCATGGATTAAAACTTCAAAACTTAGGCTAAGTAAAATAGTGGGGCATCTTATTAATTTATGGTGACGAAGTCTATTTAAAACAGCGGGTGAAAATATCTATTTAAATACTCTATTAAAAACCATTTTAAAAACCCTATTAAAAACAGGCTGGTAAAAACTAAGTAAAACTAATATAAACACCCGGTTATCAGTATATTGGCAGGTGTCGGCGCGTGTCGGCGGGTGTCGGCTTAGTGCAATTTATATTTTATATTTTTAATAGGGGTAGAATTTTTATATGAAAAAAAAGCTAACAACTTCAGCGGGCTGCCCCGTAGTAGACAACCAAAATAGTATGACTGCAGGACCGAGAGGGCCTCAGCTTTTGCAAGATGTTTGGTTTTTAGAAAAGCTGGCGCATTTTGATCGAGAAGTGATTCCAGAGCGACGCATGCATGCCAAGGGTTCTGGCGCTTATGGAGTATTCACCGTCACGCATGATATTTCAAAATATACCCGGGCTAAAATATTTTCTGAAATAGGTAAGAAAACAAATTTATTTATGCGCTTTTCAACTGTCGCAGGGGAGCGTGGGGCGGCGGATGCTGAGCGTGATATTCGAGGCTTTGCGATTAAATTTTATACGGAAGAAGGTAACTGGGATTTAGTGGGGAATAACACCCCTGTTTTTTTCTTAAGAGATCCCTTGAAATTTCCTGACTTAAATCATGCTGTGAAAAGAGACCCTGAGACTAATTTGCGGAGTGCGAAAAATAACTGGGATTTCTGGACCTCTCTTCCTGAAGCGCTGCACCAGATTACTATTTTAATGAGCGATCGAGGGATTCCAGCGTCTTATAGACATATGCATGGTTTTGGCTCCCATACGTTTAGTTTTATTAATCATGCGAATGAGCGTCATTGGGTGAAGTTTCATTTTCAGACCCTGCAGGGCATTAAAAATTTAACAGACACAGAGGCTGAAATATTAATAGGGCAATCTCGAGAGACCCATCAGAAAGATCTTTTTGATGCTATTAGAAAAGGGGAGTTTCCAAAATGGAAACTGTCTGTTCAGATTATGCCGGAGCAAGATGCTCAGACAGTCCCTTATCATCCTTTTGATTTGACTAAAATTTGGCCGCATAAAGATTATCCATTGATAGAAGTGGGTATCTTAGAATTAAATAAAAATCCAAAAAATTATTTTGCTGAAGTAGAGCAAGCCGCGTTTAATCCTGGAAATATCATTCCAGGTATTGGTTTCTCACCCGATAAAATGCTCCAAGGTCGCCTATTTTCTTACGGCGATGCGCAGCGTTATAGACTGGGCGTGAATCATGCGTCTATTCCAGTCAATGCCCCTCGATGCCCAATGCACGCTTATCATCGAGATGGTGCCATGCGAGTCGATGGAAACTATGGAGCAACGCTTGGTTATGAGCCCAATAGTGCAGGAGAGTGGCAAGAGCAACCTGAATTTAAAGAGCCACCTTTAGCGCTTCAGGGCGCTGCGGATCACTGGGATTATCGAGAAGATGATCAGGATTATTATTCCCAGCCAGGGGCTCTATTTAGATTGCTCTCGCAAGAGCAGCAGCAGGTTTTATTTGATAATACGGCGCGTGCTTTAGGGGACGCCCCTGAAGTTATTAAGTATCGCCATATAGCTCATTGCTCAAAGGCTGATCCGGCTTATGGCGCTGGAGTAGCCAAGGCTTTAAATTTAATCTTGTAAATTTAATCTTGTAATTGCATCTAGGGCGTGAATGATGAAAAATGCGCGCCTTATTTTTATATGCGTGTTTAGGGTTTTAAGAAGTGACTATGAAAAAAATTCAAAAATTTATTTTTATTTTTAGGGGCTTAGTATTTTTAATTTTTACTTTAATTTTTACTTTAATTTTTACTTTAAGTTTAAATTTAAGCGGCTGTGCCTCTACTTTGAAAAACCATGAAAATGATTACATGCATCAAGAAGTTTCAGAGCGGCCAGTACCCGTAGCGCCTTCAGGGTTAAATAATATAAAAACTCAGCCTGTTTTTATCATCCCTCCAGGACCAACGAGTTATCCGGCTGAAAAATCCAATGTCAATTTAAAACCGCCGACTTTAAATTCTTAATTTTAATAAAGCAGGTGAGCTATTAATGGATTTAAACAATGCTTCGCAGAGTGAAAGCGCCCTGTCTGGTAAGGCTTTATATGTCCGCTTGATTAAGCAGATTCTGCCTTACTGGCCTTTATTTTTAATAACAGCCCTAGGAAATGCCGCTTATTCTGGCATTGATTCTTATGCGGCTTATTTATTTAAACCCGTTTTAGACCAGGGCTTTATTGCCAAAGACAGTCATTATTTGCATATCTTGCCCTTGATTATTATTGGCTTGTTTTTTGCGCGGGGATTTTTTGGCATTGTGTCTAATTATTCCATGGGCTGGTTGTCTAAGCGCGTGGTCTATTTATTTAGAAAAGATATTTTTAATAAATTAATGAAACTCCCCGCGAGTTATTATGACGACGTCAGCTCAGGCCAGCTCTTGGCCAAGATTACTTATAATGTCGACCAGGTGGCTCAATGTAATAACGATACCCTGACCGTTATTATTAGACAGGGCTGTTTAGTCATTGGCTTATTTTCAGTGATGTTTATTTCTTGCTGGCAGCTGACTTTATTAATTTTTGCTGTCTTTCCTTTTGTGATTGGTTTAATTCATTTGGCGAGTAAAAGATTTAGAAAATTAAGCCGAAGAATTCAGCGCGGGATGGGGAGTATTACTCACGCGGCTGAAGAAAGTATTTTGGCTTATCGAGAGATCAGAATTTTCGAAGGCCAGGAATATCAAAAAAAATCATTTATGAAATTATTAGATTTTAATTTTCTTCAAGAAATGAAATTAAATCTGACTTACTCTATTAATACACCCCTAGTCCAAATGTTTGGGGCTCTCGCTTTAGCGCTAGTAATCTATGTCGCTTTTCATGGGTATATTCATCATTTAACACCCGGTAGTTTTATTGCCATGTTCTCAGCCATGGTCATGGTCTTAAATCCTATTAAAAATTTAACTAAAGTGAATCAAACTATTCAGAGAGGCCTTGCTGCGGCTGAAAGTATTTATGGATTATTAGACCAGCCAGAAGAGTTAGTAGAATTAATAGAACAAGAAAATTTAAATTTAAATAAAAAAATTAAATTGAAGGGATTTTTAGAAGTTAAAAATTTAAGTTTTGCTTATCCGTCCATGCCTTCTAATACTTTAATACTAAATAATATTTCTTTGAGTATTGCTCCAGGTCAAACTATTGCTTTAGTCGGGCGGTCAGGCAGCGGAAAATCCACTTTAGTGTCTTTATTAGCCGGTTTTTATCAGCCGAGTGCTGGGGATATTTTTTTAGATCAAGAAAATATTAAAAATTTATCTTTAAGACAATTAAGATCTCAGATTTCTATTGTCTCTCAGCATGTGCATTTATTTGATGACACCATTTTGCATAACATTGCTTTTGGAAATTTAGAAAGCGCGACGCCTGATTTAATTATGGCAGCCGCAAAAGCAGCAAACGCCTGGGATTTTATTGAAAATCTTCCCGAAGGTTTAAATACTCGTATTGGTGAAAATGGCTTAAAACTTTCAGGCGGTCAGCGTCAAAGATTGGCGATTGCTCGGGCTATTTTGAAAGATGCACCGATTTTAATTTTAGATGAAGCGACTTCAGCGCTAGACAACGAATCTGAACGAGCTGTGAAAGAGGCTATTGAGCATTTAAAACAAGGTCGAACGACTTTATTAATTGCCCATCGTTTATCAACGATTGAGTCTGCTGATCAAATTATTGTCATGGACCAGGGTAGGATTACAGAATCGGGAACCCATAGTGAATTAATGTTAAAAAATGGCCTGTATCGCCAGTTACATCAGTCGGCTGTAGTTTAAATAAAATTTAAAAAACTTTAAAAAAACTGGCTGCTTAAGCCGCTGGCTAAGCTTGGAATGTTTGGTTAAGATGCCGCCTTAATTACTCTGGGTGATTTAATTTTGTTGCTTTCACAGTCTTATTTTTCTTCTTCTTATTTTTCTTCTTATCTTTCTTATTTGCCTTCTTTTTTACATGGCCTTTTGGGTCTTTTGGCTTTTATTTTAATTGCTTTTATTTTTTCAGAAAATAAAAAAGCGGTGAGAGTTAAGCCGATTCTGATTGGCTTATTAGTTCAGATTTTTTTAGCGATTGCTTTATCTAAGATTACTTTTTTTGCGGATGTTTTTAATTTTATTAATAAAGCTGTTATTTGTTTAGAACACGCAACCATGGAAGGGACATCTTTTGTCTTTGGGTATGTGGGTGGCGGTAAGACGCCTTTTAAAGTCCAAGATAATACCTCGACTTACTCTTTGGCTTTCCAGGCTTTACCTTTGGTTATTGTGATTAGCGCTATTTCTTCTTTGTTATTTTATTACCGGATTATGCCTTTTATTATTCGCCATATTTCTTGGGTGGTTAGTCATGTTTTGGGCTTAGGCGGTGCCATTGCGATTGGTGTCAGCTCTAATTTATTTTTAGGTATGGCTGAGTCGCCTTTGGTTATCCGGCCTTATATGAAAAGAATCACCCATAGTGAGCTATTTACCATGATGACCTGCGGAATGGCTGGTGTCGCAGGAACCGTGATGGGTCTCTATGTCGCCATATTAACTCCAGTTATGCCGCATGTGATGAGCCATGTCATTGCGTCGGTTTTAATTAGTCTTCCAGCTGTTGTTTTTATTTCTAGAATTATGGTTCCAGAAACCAGTGTTTTAACAGAGGGCCGTGAGCTCTACGTCGAAAACAGGCTGAGTGCTATTGATGCTTTAACCAAAGGGGTGAGTGTCGGCGCTCAAGTATTTATTTCTATCGTCGCCATGTTAATTGTCTTAGTGGCTATTGTTTCTTTTATTGATAAGGGCTTGAGTTTAATTCCAGTGATCGACGGTCATACTTTGAGCTTGTCTTATTTAATTGGTTTTATTTTCCAGCCCATCATGTGGCTGATTGGCATTCCTTGGGATCAGGCGCACACGGCTGGCAATTTAATGGCGACTAGATTGGTCTTAAATGAACTGGTTTCTTATCAGCAATTAGCGGCTTTAAAAATGGGTTTGTTAGACGCGAAGTCTCAATTAATTTTAGTTTATGCCATGTGTGGTTTTGCCAATATTTCAGGGCTTGGAATTATGCTGTCAACTTACAATGTCTTGATGCCTAAGCGCCGTAAAGAGTTTATGTCTCTAGGCGGCAAGGCTTTATTAGCAGGGACGATTTGTACTTTAATGACCGGGACCATTATGGGTGTTTTATATCCCTGGCTAGGTTAATTATTTTAAATATAAAAAAGAGTGTTAAAAAATATGTTTAAAACTATTCAAGCCATTCAAACACCTCAGGCGCCCAAGGCTATTGGGCCTTATTCTCAGGCAGTAAGTTTAAATTTGACTCAGTCTAATCAGGCTCTTAATCAATCTCTTAATCAATTGGTTTTTTTATCGGGGCAAATACCCCTAGACCCAGAAATGGGAGAATTAATCACTGGAGATTTTAAAGAAAGAGTTCGTCAGGTGTTTAAAAACCTAGAAGCTGTTTGTCAGGCTGCGGGGGCTGTAGATTTAAATAAAATAGTAAAGCTAACTATTTTTTTGACTGATTTATCTAATATTAATTTTCAAATATTAAACCAGGTGATGCAGGAGTTTTTTACAGCGCCTTATCCTGCAAGATCCACTATTCAAGTAGCTGGCTTACCCAAGGGGACCGATATTGAAATTGAAGGGATCCTGGCGCTGTAAAAATATAAAAATTTTAAGTTTTAAACTATTAAAACTCTTCGTTAGGGACTCGGCGTAATAAAATAGATTTATCTACGAGGCCTTTGGCAATTTCTCTCAAAGCAACCACAGTGGCTTTGTCATTGTCCCAGGGAACCATGGGTTCTTGGCCGGAGCGTAAAATTTCGCGAGCACGCATGCTGGCTAATAAAACGAGTTGGAATCGGTTATCGACATAATCTAAGCAATCTTCAACAGTGACGCGTGCCATGGATATTCCCTTTTGTACTTAATTTTTAAAGCGCGCGATTATATAAGCCAAGAGGCGCTTCTTGCAATGGTTTTAGAGTGTTTGTTTAATTTGATTTTATTTTTAATTATTCAAGTTTTAATAAGATATTAAAATTTAATAAATAAGACAGATTAAAATAATATAAAAAAACGCTTGATTTTGAATTTTTTCATAGCATACAATCCGCGCCAGATTTAATCCCTGACAACCCTTTATAATAATTATAATAACTCTTAAGGAGCCTTATTTCTCATGGCCATTTACAGCTATATCTCTGTTGATTTTAATGACAAAGATTTTCTCAGAAAATCAATTCAGTCTTATCTTGTATCCAATGGATTGTCCCTCACTGAAGAGGTCGATGATGAGCGTTCTAATCGCACCCATTGGGAAAATAGAGATCTCAGTAAGTTAATTAAAAAATGCCGTTCGGGTGATACGATTGTCGCTTATGAAGCGTCTAATTTGGCACGTTCGAGCGCTCAAATATTAGAAATTTTAGAAATCTTAACCTTGCATCGTGTGGACTTAATTTTAGTGAAGTACAAATTAAGTTTCCAAGCAAAACAAACCACGGATTCCTCTGTTTTAATTAGACTCATGCAAGAAATTGAATCTGATTTTGTGGCTAAGAGAACCACAGAAGCTTTAGCGCGTCGTCGTGAAGAAGGGTTGCCTTTAGGGCGTCCCAAAGGTCGGACGAATAAATCTTTAAAATTAGATAAAGACCGTAAAGAGATTCAAAAATATTTAGACTTAGGGATTAGCAAAGCATCTATTGCTAAGTTAATCGATTGCCATGCGCAGACTTTGTATAACTATATTGAAAAAAGAAGTCTTAAAGGTCGTGTAGAAATTTAAGTTTTTTAAAAATATTAAAAATTTTAAAAAAAATTATAAATAAAAAAGCCTGGATTTAAATTAATAAATCCAGGCTTTTTTATTATTTAATCAAACCTCTTGAGATTCGATTTGAATTTTAGAGTTTTGAGCCGACTCAGATTTTTTTTGGCTGACAACTTGTTGGATTTCTATTTTTGAAATCGCTGCCAATCTTTCTTTTTCAGCATCGAGGGAGAAGCTAGTTTGCGCTTCTTGGACTTCGATATTGAGCTTGGCTGATTTTTGCTTTTGCACGGAGTCCTGATGATGAGAAAGAGTCTCCGCCTGCTGTGCATTTTTATCTGAAAGCAGGGAGTGACTGGTGCTTAGTAACTCTTGTACGGCAGGGCTGATGATATGAGCCGACTGTTCGTTTTTAACTTCATAACGTTCAAAAGACTGAATAGAAATTTCAGATTTTTTAGTATTATTAAAATTATTAGAGTTATTAGAGTTATTAGACCTGGGGCTGGAAGAGCGGGGGGCTCTTGGCTTTCTTTCAGTATTTTGATTTTCCTGATTTCCCTGGTTTCCAGTATTTTTATTTTCTGAAGAGTTATGAGCGTTATTAATATGATTAGTATTATTAACTTCAGGAGATGTTATCTCTCTTGGAGCTTGCGTGGTTTGCGCTCTTGGGGCTCTTGGTTTTCTTTCAGGTTTTTCTTGTCTTTCAAAGCCTGTATTGGTGGATTGATTGACGGTTCCAGTTTCTAGATCAGTCTGCTCATGAGCTTGATTGTGATTTTGGCTCTGGCGACGAGCAGGGGGTCTTTCTGATCTTTCTGATCTTTCTGGTCTTTGCGTATTTCGACGCTCACCTGTGTTTGTATTTTTTTCCAGATTGTTTTTTTCAGAAGTACTAGCTTGTTTGTCAGCTAATCCTGAGTTTGAAGCTGGAGTTGACCCTGGAGTTGACCCTGGAGTTGACCCTGGAGTCCGCGTTCTGGGGCCTCGAGTATTATTGTTAGTTCTTTGATTTTGAGGTCTATGGGTGCTGGTTCCTGCTTGTGGCTTGTCCGCTTGATTTTGATTGGCGGCAGGTTTGTCTGCTTTTGTTTTAGGGCTGGAAAATAGTTCTTTTAATAGGCGCGTAATTAAGCCTGCTTTTTTAGGAGGTTGGTCAATGGAGACCCCTGTAATCGCCGCCTCTTCTCGCTCAGAAGTTTGTAAGAAAGCATGGTTTTCTTGGGAGGTCTTTGAAATTAATTCATAGCTTCTTTCAGAAAGAGAATCTCCGCTTTGTTTAAAGCGTTTAATTTCATAATGGGGTGTTTCCATATGCTGATTGGGAATTAAAATAATTTTAACGCGACGCTTGGTTTCTATTTGAGTAATTAACTGGCGTTTTTCGTTTAATAAAAAAGTAGCAACTGAAACTGGTAGCTCAACTTGAAACTCGCGATATTGATAAGACGCAGCGTCTTCTTCTAAGAGTCTTAATATAGAAAGACCTAAAGAATCAATGCCCCTAATAGTCCCCTGACCATTGCAACGAGGGCATGTAATATGGGTCGATTCGTCTAAAGAAGGTCTCAGACGTTGACGAGACATTTCTAAGAGCCCGAATCTTGAGATGCGCCCAATTTGAACACGAGCACGATCTTTTTTAAGGGAATCTTGTAATTGGGTTTCCACATCTCTTTGATGTCTTGTGGATAGCATGTCAATAAAATCAATGACGATCAGGCCGCCAATATCTCTTAATCTCGCCTGGCGAGCGATTTCCATCGCAGCTTCCAGGTTGGTTTGGAGAGCGGTTTCTTCGATGTCTTCGCCTTTGGTTGCTTTAGAAGAGTTAATATCAATAGAAACCAAGGCTTCTGTATGGTCAATGACAATGGAACCCCCGGAAGGTAATTTCACTTCACGTTGATAAGCCGTTTCTATTTGATGCTCAATATGATGATGAATAAAAAGAGGTTTATCGCCTTTATATAAAACTACTTTATTGGCAAATTCTGGTCTGAGTCTATTTACATGAGTCATGACGCGATCAAAAGCGTCTTGTGTGTCTACAGTAATTTGTGAAATATCCGCTCTTAAATAATCTCGAATAGTTCTGGAGATAACATCGCTTTCTCTGTAAATTAAAAAGGGCGCTTTTTTGCTGACTCCCGCTTCTTTAATGGCATTGGCTAGTTTAATTAGGGCGTTTAAGTCCCACTGTAATTCTTCTTGGGATCTTCCCAGGCCATTGGTTCTGATAATCACACCCATGCCTTCTGGGACTTCTAGTTTTTCCATCGCTTCTTTTAATAATTGACGATCTTCGCCTTCAATACGCCTGGAGATGCCCCCCGCGCTTTCGTTGTTGGGCATTAAAACTAAATAACATCCCGCCAAAGTAATAAAAGTTGAAAGCGCAGCGCCTTTGGTTCCACGCTCTTCTTTGCTGATTTGAATAATTAATTCCTGGCCTTCTTTAATCGCTGTTCGCAAATCAAAGCGATCACTGGATTGAGAAGGGGTGCCTTTTTGAAAATACTCGGGCGCGATTTCTTTCAGTGGTAAAAAGCCATGACGATCTGCGCCATAGTCCACAAAAACAGCGTTTAGACTAGCTTCAACCCGAGAAACAATGCCTTTATAGACGCTGGCTTTTTTATCTTCGCGATGAATAGATTCCATATCGAAATCAAATACATTGCCATTTTCAGTCATGGCGACACGAATCTCTTCAGCTTGCGTCGCGTTAATTAAAATTTCAGTCATTTTATAAAATTTGCCTTTTAGTGAGGCGCAATTTTCTTGTTTGAATTATTTTGAATTTTCTCGAAAGGTGATAAGCGCGACGTATTGTAAATATTATAATTCTTAGAGCCTTGGCTCAGATATTTAGATATTCGGATCCTCAGATCTTTAATCAATATAAAAACACGTTTTAGCCTCACCCTCGTTTCAAGCTATATCCAAGCTAAGAGAGTGCGGTGTTAAAAATAAAAATAAGTTAAGTTTACTTTTTAGTGTGCTTGCCGCTCTGGTCTTAAATAACAACGCCAGAATTTCAAAGGCCCCTAAAAAGCGGGGCAAGAATACTAGGAACATCCCCTGGAGTCCATCGAAACCATTTTAATTTTAATTCGCTCTTAACTCTCTTTGATGGCTCCATTCGCTGTAATAGCCGACTAGAACAGGCAGCCAGACACAAATCAAAGTACCAATAATTAAAGACGAGACATAGACATAGGCGCTGCCAATATTAAATTCATTGGGTGGAACAAAAGTCATTATGACTGAAAAAGCAGTCATAATAAAAGCAACACCGGCTATCAGATTCATGCCCCAAGCTTTTCCACCAGGAATTCGCATGCTTCGGTGAACATCGGCGTGGGTGTATCTTAATTTAATCGCCGCAGCGAATAAAAATAAATATCTTAAGCCACCAACAACAGCGACAACGGCTTCTATTAGCCAATAGGCAGCGTTTACATTAGGAATAAAGACATAAAGCGTCGCTAAAATAATAGTCACAATGCCCTGGAGAATAATTAAATTACCGGGGGCATTAAATCTATTATGTTTTTGAAACATCTTGGGCAGCATGTGATCTTTCGCAGAAGCAAATAAGCCGTAAGATAAAGTAAACATATAGGTCGCTAGGACACCCATCCAGCCCACAATATTAAAAATAACAATCCCAATCATGACCCATTTTAAATGGTAGGCCGTTAAGAAAACCACAAAACACTGCATCATGCCGGATACTAGGTCGGATTGATTCGTGGTTAAAAATACAGAGATAGCGAGCGTACCCAAGACGCACATTAATATAATTAATATGCTGGAGATTAATAAAGCTTTGCTGTACTGACGCTTAGGATCTTTGCAATATTGAATCGCATAAGCCGCTAGTTCCATGCCGCCGAACATAAAGACCGTAGCACCGAGTAAAGAAAACATGCCCCAGCCATTAAATTCAGGAATAATTTTATGCCAGTCAAAATGCGTTGCAGAAGGGTGGCCAGTGAATAGCCAGTAAGCTGCAAAAATAATTAATAAAAATACGGGAATTAAAGTAGATCCAACAGTGGCTATGGCTGAAACCCAGATCGCAGGACGAATACCCAAGAGCGGAAAAATCATGGCAAGTAAAGATAAGATAACGCAAATTGAAAATACAAAGCTGCCCTGGTGCATCAGATTGGGATTAATTCCATAGGCAACGAAACTAGCGGCAAAAGTTAAGATCACTGGAAAGCTCACTACTGCTGAAAGCCATTGCGCCCAGAGCGCAATATTGCCAGTCATGCGTCCAAAAGCCACGCTAATCCAATGGTACATTCCACCTTCTTGAGGCCATCCAGAGGCTAGTTCAGAGCAAACTAAAGCCGATGGTATAAAGAAAAATAAAATAACCAGCGCGTAATAAAACAAGGCAGAGACACCATACTTGGCCATGATGACCATACCCATAGGGCTGACCACGCCTGCCAGTGTGATAAAAATTAAACCCCAGGTACCTACTTCGCGATCTGAATTTAGTTGCAAGGTGTCTGTCCTTATTTTTTATTTTTTATATTTAGTTTTTATATTTTGAAGCTCAGAAAAAAGCCCATGATTTGAAGGGGGCGAAATGTAAGCAATTGACCGCTTGTTGTAAAGAAAAAGTAACGGTATGATTTTCGGCTTTTTTAAGCTGTATTTATTTTTTTAATTTTATTTATTAATTTAATTTGGGAGCGCGGGTAGTGGAAAATAGGGCAAAAGAAGCGGTAAGAATTTTAACGGGGATTACTTCTTCTGGAACGCCGCATATTGGTAATTATATTGGTGCTATTAAGCCTGCTATTGAAAGTCAAAATACAGGTCAGGCCATTTATTTTATTGCTGACCTGCATTCCCTAGTTAAATTATGGGATCCTAAATTACGCGAGCAATATATTTTAGAAATAGCAGCGACCTGGCTAGCTCTGGGTTTAGATATTAATAAAGCTTTATTTTATAAGCAGTCGGATATTCCAGAAATTTCTGAATTGGCTTGGATTCTCATGACGGTGGCTAGCAAGGGTTTATTAAATAGGGCTCATGCTTATAAATCTTTAGTGGCTGAAAATAATTTAATAGAAAACCAAGATCCTGATCATGGGATTACCATGGGCTTGTTTAATTATCCTGTTTTGATGGCGGCTGATATTTTAATTTTTAATGCCCATCAAGTTCCTGTGGGTAAAGATCAAATTCAGCATATTGAAATTGCGAGAGATATCGCCGCAAGATTTAATTATTTATATGGAGAAGTTTTTATATTGCCCGAAGCCTGTGTTAATCAAGATTTGATGGTTTTGCCTGGCTTAGACGGCCGCAAGATGAGTAAGTCTTATCAGAATACGATTCCCTTATTTGAAGAGCCTGGAAAAGTTCAGAAATTAATTAATAAAATTAAAACTAATTCACAAGAGCCCCATGAGGCTAAGAGTATAAAAGACTGTGTTTTATTTAATATTTATAAAGCATTTTCGAATACTCAAGAAATAAAAGAGCTGGAAAATAAATATCAAATAGGGATTGGCTGGGGCGAGGTTAAAAAAATATTGGCAGAGAAAATAATTTTAGATTTAAAAGAACCTCGTGAAAAATATCTAGATCTTATGGCCCACCCAGAGATTATTAAACAAGCGCTTCAAGAGGGGGCGGAAAAAGCCCGAAAAATAGCGCGTACTAATTTAAACAAAATTAAAAGCGCCTGTGGATTGTTGAATTAGTTGAACTAGCGACGAAGGCGGGTATCATACGGCCCCAATTTTCCAAGTAGAATTTAGCATTAGCACTGAGATTGCTGAGATTACCAAGGGATTCCTAAATAAAATGACCGATATGAAGACTGAGATAAAAACTGAGATAAAAAATAACCATAAGCAATTAATCCAAGATCTTTTAGATTATGCGGCTAAGAAAATAAGCAAAAATGAGTTAGTCAATTTTGGGAAATTTTTAATCTCTTATTATCGCAGTGTGGCTGATGAAGAGATGGAAGGGCGGACCCTCGAAGAGCTGTTTGGCATTGCGTATTCGCATTGGATTTCTTTGGCGAATAGGAAGCCCGGTGAAATTAATCTGAATGTCTATAACCCCAATATGGAAAACAATGGTTGGCAGTCTCGTCGGACAGTGATTCAGCTGACGCAAGACGATATGCCTTTTTTAATTGACACCATGGTGATGGAGTTAAATCGCCTGGGAATTAATATGCATTTTATTTTGCATACAAGTTATTTTAGAGTTTTAAGAACGCCTGAGGGGCTGGTATCCAAAGTTTTAGGTCCTGAAGATCCAGTCGAAGATGGTTCTGTTGTAGAGGCTCCTGTTTATATTGAAATAGATCGGCAAGAAGACGCGCCAAAAGTTTTAAAAAATATTCAGAAAAATTTAATTAAAGTATTAGGTGATGTCTGTTTAGCAGTTTCTGATTATTCAAAGATGCGAAAAAAATTAGCAGAGGCTATTGAGTGTTTAGATTTAGAAAAAAATAATTTTTCCAGATATCCCAAAGAAGAAGTTTTAGAGACCATTGATTTTTTAACTTGGCTGGATAATAACCATTTTACTTATTTAGGTTATGCCGAATTTTTAAGTCCTAAAGGAAGTTCTAAGAAATTATCGATTGATAACAGCAAGACTTTAGGGATCTTGCATCACTCAGAGCGCTTTCAAGAAGGAAGTTTTTTGGGTGCTTCTTCTCAGGCTTATTGTTTAGATTTAAACCAGCCTCTCTTAGTCGCAAAAAGTGATTTTGAATCCAGTGTTCATCGTCGTGGTCGGATGGATGTGATTGTTTTAAGTTTATTTAATTCCCAGGGTGAACGGATTGGTGAGCGGCGCTTTGTAGGCTTATTTACTTCGATTGCTTATCATTCGAATCCTCTGAATATTCCCTTAATTAGATTAAAAGCCAGATTAACCTTGCAGCAGTCTGGTTTTGATATGAATGGCCATGCTGGTAAAGCCTTGGTTAATATTTTGCAAAATTTTCCCAGAGATGAATTATTTCATATTGATCAAGCCCAGCTCTTAAAAATTTCTTTGGGTATTTTAAATATTCAAGAAAGGCAGCAATTAAGATTATTTATTATTCAGGATCCTTTGAGCCGCTATTTTTCTTGCATGGTTTATTTGCCAAGAGATTTATTTAATACCGAGTTGAGATTAAAAATTCAGCATATTTTGCTTCATGAATTGGAAGGCCATGAAGTTCAGTTTGAACCTATCTTTTTTGACTCGTCTGTTTTATGTCGGATTGATTTTTTAATTCATGCTAAGTGTGCAAAGCACTTAGAGCCTGTAAAAATTAAACAGATGGAAGCTAAGCTAATCATTGCTTCGCGTGATTGGCGGGATGATTTGCGCTCTGTCTTAATAGAGCAGGAAGGTGAGCAGCAAGGGTCTTTGCTTTATTCTAAATATTCACGGGCTTTTCCAGCGGGCTATAGAGAAGCTTTTTTAAGTCAGCAAGCGGCTTTGGATATCGGCTATATAGAAAGTGTTTTAAAAAATAAAGATCACACAGATCAGACAGATCACAAAGAGCAGCACTACGTCGGCATGTGTTTTTATAGATTATTAGAAGAAGCGGATAATCATATTAGATTTAAGCTTTTCCATCAGTCAGAGCCTATTCCCCTGACGGTTGTTCTGCCTATTCTTGAGAATATGGGCCTGTCTGTCATGGAAGAGCGGCCTTATGAAATCAAAGTCGGTGAAGAGACTATTTGGATTTCTGATTTTGGCATGAGGCTTTTGGGGTCTTTAGTTCAGCCTGAAGACATCAGTGAAATTTTTAAAGAAGCTTTTTCGAGTGTTTGGGAAAAAAGAGCTGAGAATGATGGGTTTAACCGGCTGGTTATGAGAGCGGGTTTATCTTGGCGTGAAATCAGTATTTTAAGAGCCTATTCAAAATATTTAATTCAAATCGGATTTTTATATTCGCAAAATTATATTGAAGATACTTTGAGCGAACACCCAGAGATTGCGCGTGAGTTGATTCAATTTTTTATCTCTAAATTTAACCCCAAGATTTCTCAAAAAAATCGAGAAGACGGGTTTCATCAGGCTGAGGCTAAGATTTTAAAATTATTAGAGCTAGTGACTAATATTGATAAAGATCGAATTTTAAGACGGCTCTTAGAAGTCATGAAAGCGACTTTAAGAACTAATTATTTTCAGAAAAATAAGCACTCTCAAAATCATGCGTATTTATCTTTTAAAATACAGTCTGATTTAATTTCTAATATGCCCAAACCATTACCCTTGTATGAAATCTTTGTTTCAGCGACTTATATGGAAGGCGTGCATTTGCGGGGAAGTAAGGTTGCTCGCGGTGGTTTGAGATGGTCAGAGCGGGAAGATTTTAGACGTGAAGTATTAGGCTTATTAAAAGCCCAGCAAGTTAAAAACGCCGTAATTGTGCCTTTTGGTGCTAAAGGCGGCTTTATTGCTAAGTGCTTGCCAAAGCAAGGCTCGCGTCAAGAGATTTTTCAAGAAGTCACGCGCTGTTATAAAACTTTTATTTCAGGCATGTTGGATATTACAGATAATAGAGACGGCTTTAAAATTATCCCGCCTAAAGATGTCGTGAGATACGACGAAGATGATCCTTATTTCGTCGTTGCCGCAGATAAAGGCACCGCGACTTTTTCAGATACAGCGAATGCAATTGCCAAAGAATATAATTTTTGGCTAGGCGATGCGTTTGCCTCTGGTGGCAGTAATGGCTATGACCATAAAAAAATGGGAATTACGGCTCGAGGGGCTTGGGAATCCGCTAAGAGACATTTTTTATCTTTGGGCAAAAATATTCTGACAGAAGATTTTACCTGCGCAGGGATTGGCGATATGTCGGGGGATGTGTTTGGCAATGGCATGTTGCTCTCGCCTCATATTAAATTATTAGCTGCTTTTGATCATCGACATATTTTTATTGACCCTAGTCCTAATGCACAAACTAGTTTTCAAGAGCGTCAGCGGTTATTTAATCTAGAGCGCTCCAGCTGGCAAGATTATGATCCTTCTTTGATTTCTGAAGGGGGAGGAGTATTTGAACGCTCGGCTAAGTTAATTAATTTATCTTCAGAAGCTTTGAAATTATTTAAATTAAAAAATAAAAAAGTAGAGCCCAATGAATTAATTCAGGCCATTTTGAAAATGCGCGTGGAGTTATTATTTAACGGCGGTATTGGGACTTATATTAAAGCCAGTACAGAAAATAATTTTACGATTGGGGATCGATCTAACGACGATGTGCGCGTGGATGCCGCAGATCTCAAAGCCAAAGTCTTAGTCGAAGGCGGTAATGTAGGCGTGACCCAATTGGCTCGTATTGAGTTTGCCCAAAGAGGGGGTTTAATTTACACCGATGCGATTGATAACTCAGCCGGTGTGGATTGCTCAGATCATGAAGTAAATATCAAGATTTTATTAACAGAAGCGATTAATTCTGGGGATTTAAAAGCAGAAGATCGCAATCAGCTTTTGTCAGAGATGCGAGAAGATGTCGCAAGATTGGTCTTGAGTAATAATTATCATCAAACTCAAGCCATAGATAATATGCGTTCAGCTTCTCCTGATGTTTTATACATGCAATTAAGATTAATTCGAGAGCTGGAGCGAGAAGGGTTTTTAGATCGAAAACTAGAATTTCTACCAGCTGATAAAGACATTAAAGCCAGATTTTCCAGTGGGCATGGTCTAACTGCACCAGAGTTAGCCGTCTTGATGGCCTATTCAAAAACGGCGGTAAAAGGCGAGATTTTCAAATCTAAATTACCAGACGAGCCCTATTTTGATTGTTACTTAGCGGCTGAATTTCCAGAGATCTTACAATCTAAATTTGGGCCTCTCATGCGTCAGCATTATCTCTGTCGCGAAATTATAGTGACTCAGCTGACTAATGAAATGCTTCAGCAGATGGGCATGGGTTTTATTCATCGTCTATATGACGAAACTGGGGCAACGCCAGCGCTGATTGCAAGAGCTTATGTTATTGCTAAAGAGATCTGTGAGCTGCCAGACATGTGGTCAAAAATAGAATCTCTCGATGGCAAGATGGATATGGCTATTCAGCAAGATTTGATGCGCGAAGTCGTAAGGCTGGTCCGACGCTTTTCTCGCTGGTTATTGCAAAATAATCGAACTGGATTAGATGTCCCTGAATTAATTAAAACCTATCAGCCTAAAATTGCTGAGCTCAGACAGTTGATGTCTAAGTTACTAAGCAAAGAAGATCGGAATATTAAAAAAGATTTTATTAAAAAATATTCCCACGCGCATATTCCTAACGAGCTGACTCTTAAAGCCTCTGACTATGCTTTTATGTCGCCCTTTATGGACATTATTCAAGTGGCCTCAGCGCATAACTTGGATTTTAAAGAGGTCGCCGAAGTGTTTTATAAACTCGGGGAAAAATTAGAAATATCTTGGTTCCATCAAAGCGTTGGGTCTTTGCGTGAAGAGGGTTACTGGGGAACTTTAGCCAGCTCAGAACTTCGAGATGATATGGATAAACTACAAGCTTCTTTAAGCGTCAGCGTGATTCTCATGACGGATAAAAATTTAGATCTCGACGCGCGTCTTTCTCAGTGGATTGGGGCTTTTAAATATATGGTCAACCGCTGGATCTACATGATCCAAGATCTCAAGGGTTCTAATAAAAACGAATTTATTATGTACCTCGTGGCGATGCGAGGTTTATTAGATCTTTCTCAGAATTGCACCGCGAAAATGGCCAGCTCTTGTTCGGCGCTGACCCAGGATGATTAAATATCTGGAGACCCTTTGGTATAAGCCTAAGTTTAAATTAAAGGGTCTGGATTATTTTGTTATCTATTTTTTATTACTATTTAGTTTTATTTATAAAATTATTTTTTTATTTAATAAAAATTTTAAAATTTTTTTAAAAAATAAAAATAAAAATATCCCAGTCATTATTATTGGAAATATTACTTTAGGCGGGACGGGTAAAACGCCTTTGATTATTTATTTAATTAATTTATTAAAATCCGAGGGTTTTAATCCGGGTGTGATTTCCAGGGGTTACTTGGGTGATTTTTCTAAGAAAAAAATACCCCAAATTATTGATAAACATTCTTTAATTAAAAACACCGGCGATGAGCCTTTTATGATTTTTTCTAGATTTTCAAATCAGGATTTTAATTTACCTATGGTCGTCGGCGTTGATAGAGCGGCTGCGCGAGATTGTTTAATTAAAAATTTCCCAGAAGTGAATATTATTTTATCGGACGATGGCTTATCTCATTATGGTTTAGATAGAGACCTGGAAATTATTGTCATAGATGGCGAAAGAAAATTTGGAAATGGCTTTTTAATTCCAGCGGGGCCTCTGAGAGAGCCTGTTTCAAGATTAAACAAAGCAGATTTTGTGATTACGCAATATGGTGTTGATTTTGACCTGGATCTTGATTCGGCAGGGCGGACACACAGGTCCGCCCCTACAAGAGATATCCATTCTTTTTCTAATTCTTTTTCTATGAAGCTTATGCCTCAAAAACTTCGGCCTATTTTTGCTGGTGGCGTGCTAGGGATGGCGGACCTGTCTGCCAGTCCCGAACATGAGCGCCCCTGGGTTCATGCTGTCGCAGGTATTGGAAACCCTGATCGTTTTTTTAAATTATTAGAAAGCCTGGGGTTTAAACTTATTAAACATATTTTCCCAGACCATCATGACTTCAAAGCGCAAGATTTAATTTTTAATGATTTAAATAATGCTGATATTTCTATTATTACTACTGAAAAAGACATGGTAAAAATAATTAATTTAAAACAAGATTTATTAAATATTGGTCAGGATTTAAATCATTATTTTTATTTAGAAGTTAGCGCTGAATTTAGCGCTGAAGTTAAAAATTTAGATTTTAATTTTGATCAGGAATTTATTAATAAAATTAAAAATTTTAAAAATTTAAAAAAATTAAGGGTGTGAAAAATTCTATGAATAAAGCTTTATTAGAAATCCTAGTTTGCCCGGTATGCAAAGGGCCTTTGAATTATAAAAATCAAAATCAAAATAAAAAACAAGATAAAACAGAAGAACTCTGGTGTCGTGCGGATAAATTGGCCTATCCCATTATTGATGAGATTCCAGTGATGTTATTAGACCAGGCTAGGAAATTAAATTTAGAAGAGCTGGATTAGTTTCCCCCTCTCTGTCCTGAAAGGTTTCACCCTTTCAGTCCTGTCTCTCCCGCGAGGGGAGAGACGAAATCAAAATCAAAATCAAAATCAAAATCTGAAGAAAACATAGACATGAATACTCATATTATTATTCCCGCTCGTTTAGCCTCCAGTCGATTTCCTGAAAAAATTCTGGCGAATATTAATGGCAAAACACTGATGCAGCATACGTATGAGCAGGCTGTTAAATCTAATTTAGGCCCAGTTATTATTGCCGTGGATAATCTTAAAGTTAAAGAAGTTGCAGAAGCGTTTGGTGCGCAAACTTGCATGACTGATCTGTCTCATATTTCAGGGACGTCGAGACTGTCTGAAGTCTGCGAGCAATTAAAATTACCCCCTGAAGATTTTGTTTTAAATTGGCAGGTCGATGAGCCGGTATTAAATATTAAAAATGCCGAGCAAGTGGTGAATTTATTAAAATCAAATTCAAGCTGTGAAGTCGCGACTTTATGTGAAGAGATTAAACATTTTGAAGAATTAAAAAATACCAATATTACTAAAGTGGTTTTAAACCATTTTGGTCAGGCTTTGTATTTTTCTAGAGCGATGATTCCTTGGGATCGGTCTTGGGTCTGTGCTAACGGGCGAATACAAGATTCGCCCCTACATCTTAAAAATCATTTTAGGCATTTGGGTTTATATGCTTATAAAGTAAATTTTTTATTAAGTTATAAAAATATGCCCGAATGTGTTTTAGAAAAACTAGAAGGCTTAGAGCAATTAAGATTTTTATATTCTGGTTATAAAATCGCCGTTGAATTAGCCAAGGAAAATTCTATGCCAGGCGTTGATACGCCTGATGATCTCCAGCGTTTGATAACTTATTTGAGTAATGCTTAATTAATACGGCGTAGTCAGCTGATTTTTTGCGAGACTTTAAAGGGATATGGTCTTCTAGAATTTTTGCATTATTACTATTTTCTATATCAAGTTCTTTTTTCCAGTGCTCTAATTTTTCCTGATCTGAATATTCTTGAGTGCTGCATAGAAAAAAGCAGGCGGGTTTAAATCCTAGCTGGGCCATTTTTTGCAAAGCATCTAAAAAACCAAAGAGGCCATTAATATTTAAAAACGGCGCAATCATAAAAACTTGCTTTGCTGTAGAAAAGCCCCAGTTGGCATATTGCTTAATCACGCGGCCTGGTAATCCACCATCTTCGATCATTTTTTTCTGGCCCTCTTCTTCAATGGCCAGCGCAGACAAGAGTCCATAAATACAAGCAGTTAAAATACCCACTCTGAGCGTCCAATTAATCAAGCTTTTAATGGGAATCAATGGGTTGGGGTGCTGAACTTTGGAGGCATAATTAAAAGGCCTAAAGATGAGGTGATCCAGCGTGGCGTAGAGCCCCTTAGTTGGATAATAAGTAAACAGGAGCAGCATAGAAGATCCTGCTATGGCAGAAGCCATTGCTGTGTCAATTAAAAATAAATTACTCAAAAGCCACCAAGGAAAATAACGAATTCCTGTCATTTTTTCCGCAGCGCGTTCCATCGACCCTGTGGCGCCTAGATAAAAAGGGACTGATATAAAAAATAAAAAAGAACCCAAAACAAGTTTTGTAATCAAAGGAAAAGAAAATTTTAAATCAGGGCAGGGGTATTCTGATTTTTGATACCAGTTCCAGAGTTTTTGCAAAGGGGAAATAATCAAGGCTCGAATCGGGGCCTGCATGAGCAAGGACTCATAGAGCCATAAACTTAAAGCATTGATCCAGATTAAGTCTTGAGAGTAAATTTTTTTTGCTTGGTTATTTTTTTCTTGGTTAATAGAAAAAAAATCGCCGGGCATTAATAAAGCCCCGCAGCTGGAGAAATTAATTAAAATTAAATAATAAAAAATAGAGGGAATGCTAGGTGGTTTGAAAGATTTAGATTTTTTCCAGGATTCCCAAACTTGATGCAAATCATCCCAGGATTTTAAAATTAACTCTGTTAAGCCGTTGCTATAAAGCGCCCCATTAATCAGGCCTGTCAAAGTACAGCGAATTAAAACGCCAGACGCTCTGCTTTTCTTTTCTTGGGCCCAGGCCATCAGGAAAAAACAGGAAGCTGTGTGCAGAAATAAAATTCCACCAAGGATCCAAGCGCTCTTTCTAATTTTTAACTGCCGATACAGAGCGCTATTAAATGCATTAATCTCCGGTGGGCTTGTTAAGTTTGAACTAACCTTTAATCCTGCCAATTTGAATGTTTCATCTGTATTTTTGGGGAGTGGCTTTTTACAGGATCTTGACTACTTAAATCAAGAGTTTTGAGATTTTTTTAAAATATTTAATCTCTATACTCGGCGCCTGTTTTTATTTTTGTTTTTTATTTTATTTTTTATAGGGGTCTGGGGATGCAGAAAATAAAGAAGTTAAAAATTCTTTCTCAGCCTAATGATTTAACTTGTGGGCCGACTTGTCTTCACGCTATTTATCATTTTTATCAAGATAAGATTGACTTAGAGTCTGTGATTCAAGAAGTAGAATATTTAAACACAGGCGGAACTTTGGCTGTTTTATTAGGCATTCACGCGCTTAAAAGAGGTTACCAAGTGACGATTAATGTCCTGGATTTACAAATTTTTGACCCGACTTGGTTTTTTAATACCCCAGAAAATAAAAATAATTTTCTAATTAAAAAATTAGAAGCTCAAATTCTTTGCAAAGAAAAATTAAAAATAAAACAAGCTTCCGAGGCTTATATTCAATTTTTGAAATTAGGCGGAGAAATTATTTCTGAAGATCTCAGTAGTCGCTTTTTAAAAACCGCTCTCGAAGATTATGGGCCTATTTTAACTGGCCTTTCTGCGACTTATTTATATCGCTCAGCCAGAGAAATTCCTGGCAATTGCGAAGAGTCTTGTTATGACGATATTCGTGGAGAGCCCATGGGGCATTTTGTAGTGATTAGTGGTTATCAGCCTAATTCCAAGACGGTTTTATTAGCCGATCCCTATAGTAAAAATCCCAAGGCTCAGCATTATTATCAAGTGAAAATAGCCAGATTAATTAATGCCATTTTGATTGGTGAATTAACTTACGATGCGAATTTATTATTTATTAGGCCCAAAGATTAAGATTAAAAAATTAAAAATTTAAAGAGAGGGACATAGTGCGTCATTTGATTGTCGTGGATCACTTAAATAATTGGTGTTTTGATATTGAAAAAGTAGAGGTCATTTCTGCGACAGAATATTTAAATAATGCCAGCGCATTAGTTAAAACAATCCCTGGAAAGACACGCGTTTTTAATTTTTGTAAATCTTATAAATACCAGACTATTGGCTACTACGTGTCTTTAATTGCTGAAGCACGAGGAGATTTAGCGTATCCCTCGATGGCGGCTATTAGCGATATTAAATCTCAAAGTATTGTCAGAACAGTCTCTGAAGATCTAAGTGAATTAATTCAAAGTAGTTTTAGAAATAATTTAAAAAATATAAAAAATATAAAAAATAATACTTTTGAATTAGAGATTTATTTTGCCCAAAGTTTAAATAAAAATTATGAAAAATTAGCTAAAAAATTAGCTGAAAAATTTCAGTTTCCTTTATTTAAAGTCAATTTTTATTTTAAAAAAAATCGCTGGGAAATTGCGCATATAGAGCCCATCACTTTGCCAGAATTAATAAATAATTTTAAAAGTTTAAAATTAATTAAGCCCATTGCAGCTTCTTATTTTTCTAAAAAATCTTTTACTACTGGAAAAATCAACTGCCCCCAGTATTTATTAGCGATTTTGATTGAACCTAATGAAACCAATCCGCCGTCAAATTTAAGAGCTCTGGATAAATTTGTAGAGGCTGGAAAGAAATTTAATATTCGAACGGAATTTATTACTAAAAGTGATTTTTCCAGGCTTTCAGAATTTGATGCTTTATTTATTCGAGTGACAACGTCCGTGAATAATTATACCTATCGGTTTTCTCGCCAGGCTTATGTCAACGGCATGTTGGTGATGGATGACCCAAAATCGATTATTCGTTGTAGTAATAAAATTTATTTAGATGAAATGCTGAGAAAATTAAATATCCCCATGCCAGAGAGTTTAATTTTGTATCGCAAGACTTATAAAAATAAAGAATATCTAGACCAGTTGTTTTTTCCTTGTGTGATTAAGTTACCAGACGGGGCTTTTTCCAAGGGGGTCTTAAAAGCCAATAATCTAAAAGAATTTTTAAATCATGCAGAGCTATGTTTTGAAAAATCTGATTTGATTTTAATTCAGCCTTTTTTACCCACGCCTTATGACTGGCGAATTGGCGTGATAGATGGCAAGCCCATTTTTTCTTGTAAATATTACATGGCCAAAGATCACTGGCAGATTTACAACTGGTCTAAACAAGATGTGGGCGATGAGCAGATAGGGGGCTTTGAATGTATTGAGCTGGAAAAAACCCCTCCGAAAGTTTTAGACATTGCCGTTAAAGCCAGTCGAATGATTGGCAATGGTTTATATGGCATAGATCTCAAAGAAATCGATGGCGAAATTTTCGTCATTGAAATTAATGACAATCCTAATATTGATGACGGCATTGAAGATAAAATTTTAGGGCCTGAACTCTATGAAAAAATCATGGGCGTTTTTGCCTCGCGTTTAGATCATCAGCCCAGCTCACTGGAGTTAATATAAAAAATATGACTGATAAAAATTTAAATAAAAATTTAAATAAAAATATAAAACTATTTCAGGCCTATGGCATTGAGCTGGAGTACATGCTGGTTGATTTAATTAATTTAAATATTGTCCCGCTGGCTGATTTAATTTTGGGCGAAACAGGCGAGAAAGATCAGGGAGCGATTGCCTGGTCCAATGAGTTGGCTTTACATGTCATAGAGATTAAAACCAATGGACCCACGCCTGATCTAGTCAAAGCCGTGCAAGATTTTCAAGAAAATATAAAAAACATTAATCAGCAGTTAAAACCTCACCAAGCTTGTCTATTACCCACGGCAGCACATCCTTGGTTTGATCCTAAAAAAGCCAAACTTTGGCCGCATGAATGCAATGATATTTACCGCGCTTATGACCGAATTTTTAACTGCCAGGGGCACGGCTGGGTGAATTTGCAAAGCACGCATTTGAATTTGCCATTTTCTAATGACCAAGAATTTAAGCTGTTACACACAGCGATTCGATTAATTTTGCCAGTATTACCCGCTCTATCTGCCAGCTCGCCTTTCTTAAATGGCCAACCGAGTGGAGTGAAAGATATAAGATTGGATTTTTATAATCATAACCAGAAAAATATTCCTGAAATTAGTGGCTTGGTTATTCCAGAGTTAGTGTTTTCCCAATCTGAATACCAGGAAAAAATTTTAAATAAATCATATCAAGCCATTCAGCCTTATGACCCAGAGAATTTATTACAACATGAGTGGCTTAATTCCAGGGGTGCTATTGCTCGGTTTTCTCGCATGGCTATAGAAATCAGAATTTTAGATATTCAAGAGTGTCCCCAGATGGACTTGAGTATTGTCTGTTTAATTATTGAAACGCTTAAAAAATTAGTGGCTGGAGAATGGGCTGATTTTAATCAGCAGGCTGATTTTTCAGAATTAGAATTAGCTGAAATTTATCAAGAAGCTGTAGTAAATGGCTCTGAGGGGATTTTAAAAAATCAAAAATATTTAAAATTATTTGGCTTAAAAAATAATCAAAAAATAGCTGAGAAAATATCAATGCAAGCCTTTTGGCAGCATTGCTTTAATCAGCTAGATCAAGATAAAAGTGCTAGGAAAGATCTGGCGCCTTTTAAAAAATCTATTCAGCTTATTTTAAATTCTGGCTGCCTTGCTGAGCGAATTTTAAATAATTATTCGAAAGATCCGAGCCCTGAAAAAATCAGAGAAATTTATCAAGATTTAAAAATTTGCTTAGACCAGGGTCGGGCTTATGTTTA
Organism: Francisella tularensis subsp. holarctica; assembly: GCA_945879065.1. GTDB lineage: Bacteria > Pseudomonadota > Gammaproteobacteria > Francisellales > CACEW01 > CAMCUU01. The sequence goes on along the minus strand of CAMCUU010000001.1, from coordinate 37,266 downwards.
AGTTATTAATGACTTGCGAGCACGGTGGGAATCAAATCCCCGAAAATTTAAAACATATTTTAAAAATCCCAGACAATATTTTAAATTCTCATGAGGGCTTAGATATCGGCGCTTTGGATCTGGCTAAATATTTGGTGAAATATTTTGAATCTTGTGATTTCGTCTCTCCCCTTGTAGGGGCGGACCTGTTTGTCCGCCGTGCTGGACAGGGTGAAATTCCATTTTTTTATTCTGAGATTTCCAGATTAGTGATTGAATTAAATAGATCTCTCCATCATCCAAAATTATTTTCCAGATTTTCTAAAAAATATTTAAGCCCAGAAAATAAAATTAATTTAATGACTGATTTTTATAAGCCCTACAGAGCCCAAATAGAAAACAAAATTAGTGATTTAATTAAAAAAAATAATCTAGTTATTCATCTTTCTATTCATTCGTTTACGCCGGTTTTAAATAATAAAAAAAGAGACTTAGACATTGGGTTACTTTATGACCCTCAAAATTTATTAGAAAAAAAATTCTGCAAGATCTGGCAGGGTGAATTAGAAAAATTAAATTTTAAAACTAGAAAAAACTATCCCTATCGGGGTAACTCAGATGGGCTGACTAGTTATTTAAGAAAGCAATTTAAAAATAATTATTTGGGGATTGAGTTAGAAACTAATCAGGCGCTTTGGCATGGCTCATCACCCCAGGCTCAAGAAAATCTTTTTGAGCAAATTGCCCAGTCTATTCAGGCCTCTATCCAGATTTCACTCTCAAAAATTTAAAATTAATTAAAAACCAGGAGATAAACACCCATGTGCCGATTTGCAGCTTATCTAGGCAAGCCTTTATTAATTAATGATGTAATTAGTAAGCCTAAAGATTCTTTGATTAAGCAAAGTGCTGGAGCGATGGAGACCGATGTCAAAATCAATGGAGATGGCTTTGGGATTTCCTGGTATGTGCCAGATGTCAGTGAAGTCCCAGCTGTTTTTGTCTCCGCGCTGCCGGCCTGGAATGATTACAATTTAAAAAATATGTCCCATCAAATTAAATCCCCCTGCTTTTTTGCGCATGTCAGAGCCGCAGAAGAAGGGACGGTGTCTCAAGTCAATTGCCATCCGTTTCACTATGGGAAATATCTCATGATGCATAACGGGGGTATTGGTGGATTTAAGAAAATAAAATTGGCTTTATTTAATCAACTAGATCCTGAATTTTTTTCGCATATCAAAGGTCAGACGGACTCAGAAGTATTATTTATGCTTTGGCTGACGCATTTTCATCGATTAGAAAAAAATCATACGGGCAGTTCTCTGGAGCCGATGATTCAGGCCTGGCGCGAGACTTTAAAAACACTGGAATTATTACAAGATGCAGCGGGCGTCAAAGACGAGACTTATATTAATTCGATGATTTCCGATGGGGGTCAAATTGTCGGTGTTAGATACTCAAGATATGCAGAGAATGGGCCTTTGACGCTGCACTATGCCGCAGGGTCTGAATTTATTTATTTAAACCATGGGATTTGCAAGATGCTGCCTAAGCAGGGCTTACAAAACGAGGCAGTATTAATTTCTTCTGAAAAATTAACGGGGGAGACTGACGAATGGCAAGACATCCCCTCGCAAAATTTAATCACCGTAGATCATTATAAAAGAGTCAACTTAATCCCGATTTAACGGGGCCAATACACGGTCGTTTATGATCAGCTCCAGCTCCAGCACCAGCAAAAGCCGTTGCAGATCTTGCACGTCCTAGGGTTCTTGCAACGGCGCTTATCCATGCTGCGCGTAAAGGACTAAATCTTTGTCTTGCTTCCGGTTCCTCTAAGAGCATTGCTACGATAGCTGTGTGCGCTTTCCTAATGGCGACCAAAAGCGGAGTTTCATTATAAATATCCATTTGATCAAGAGATGCACCTGCATTTATAAGCGCTTCTACGACTGTCAGGTGGCCGTTCTGAGACGCGATGAAAAGCGGGGTTGCTAGATTAGAAGTACACGCTTGATTAAGCGCTGCATTTGCAGCTATGAGCGCTTTTACGACGTCCGTGTGGCCATGCTGAGATGCGATGAAAAGCGGAGTTGTCCAATCATCATGACACGCTTGATCAACAGCTGCACCTGCAGCTATGAGCGCGTTTACGACCTCCAGGTGGCCATTCTGAGCGGCAATGTAAAGTGGAGTTGCCCCATTGCTAAGTTTAGACTGATTGGCTAAGGCTCGTTTTTCGCATGCGGCTGCTTTAAGACTGAGTAGATGATTCAGGATATCTACACAATTATTTCTAGCGGCTCTTATTGATAAAGTGTCTTCCTTTAAAGGTGCCTCACTCCAGGTTTCTGCGAGCGCTGCCCAGTCGCCAGAATATCCTTTTAATAACTTTGTAAATTTTTCTAAAGTTTTTCCTGGATTGATGGCATTAAACAATTCTTTTTCAGTGCTCATCTCTCCAGTAGGTAAATCGCCACCAGCTCCAGCTCCAGCCATTATTTTCTCCCAATGTGTTGTTTAATTTTTTTTAAAAAACATTCTGTGAAACTCTTGAGCTAAGTGGAAGGTAATAATTTTATTTAGTTTTTTTATCCGCTTTCTTCTAGCAAATTCATTTTTAATAATGCGCTGAAATTTAAATTGGAGTTGGCCAACTGGCCTGGTAATTTTAAAGTTTTATTACGGATATTATTTATATGGCTAGACCTGAACCCATTCGACGCTCTCTTTTTGCAAATGATGAAAAAAACTCAAAGGCTGATCAAGAAAGAGCATTATTTCTTTATCAAAAATATGAAGCGCAAAAACAGGACCAGCTCAAGCTATTAGGCCTGGCATTTTTTTCCTATTTGCCTTTGTTGGTACTGAATGGAAGACCATTACAAGTATATGAAGAAATGATGAAAATACTCTTTCCAATGACGGGAATGATTATTCTTGGATCTTTTAATAGCGATGCTTTGAGTTTAAAAAATGACCTCATGATTGACCCGTCAAGATTTACAAATGTTGCAAAACAAAGAAGCTCTGCGAATAAAAATCCTTCTACGAAATTATTTTTATTATCACAAATATTCGTGGCAGCAATGTCAGTATTTAACATGTTTTTTCTTGAAGGGGTTTCGATCTATCCACCAAAATCCATTAACCACCTACTCGAGGACCCTGCTGCTAATATTGTCGTGTTTTTTTTCTATTCTTATTTTGGATTGCGTCAGGTCGTACAGCTCGCATTTTATCTAGGAGACTATTTCAGAAGATGTGTTGAGCGGCATTATCAAAAGAAGACGCTCCTCGCCTTGTTAAAAGATTTAATGCCTTTAGATCCCATTTTAAAACTAGACTTCACTCCGATTGATATTTATGGATCTTCCAGTGTTTCGAGCTACTGGACTATTCAGTGTCAAAAAAATACTAGAAAACTACTGGCTGCCGAACTTAGAAACGCCGGAATCACTGCTTTTGATCAATCCAAAGAGGGATTAATTTTAGGTCTTTGCAATTTACGAACACTGTCTTTAAAAACAGCAAAAACCATTTGCCAAAACATTCTCATGAACATTCCAAAGATACAGCATTTTGATCTCGCGCTTAGCCGCATCAATAAACTATTTTCAAACATAGCACTACATAGCTCGCTTAGATTAACCACTTCTTTACATTCTAACGAGGCAGAAAAAGGCGCCCCTGAATCTCTTTATGAGTTGGCTATTCCAGCTGATTTAGTTCTTTCAGACTCTCAAAAACAAAAGTTGCTGGAGGCCTTGGCTTTATATTTTCCATCCGCGCAGATCAATATTTCGCCTATCAATCCCTCTTTAATTCAAATAAAAATCCAAGATTTTGAAAAAATATCGCTGCTATCAGAAGTGGATATAAAACATTCCACGGCTAAATTTACAACAATCATTAATACTGAGCTTCCCAGTCTTCAACCCGATCTCTCAAGTGTTCGTCGAATTTTTTCAGATGAAGAAGTTGGAAGATTTCCGAAGCAGGCTTGCCATCGCGTTGTAAACACTTCTATAAAAAAACAAAGCAAGCCTACTGAACAATTTGCAACACCAAGAGCCGAGCCCATAGGTGCACCTGCAACTCCACCAACGATTACCTGGAATATTCCTGGTAGGTCAACTTTGACTTATACCAATGTATCCAACCACAGTCCTCATCTCATCGCACTTTCGAGTAGCTTATTGCCTGAAAGACGCTTATTTGCACTCTGGGACATCCCCAGTAATAGCAGCATACCCCATGATGTGATTACAAAAGCTCAAGAGATTTTTTATCGTGGGCAGATCGTCCCAAAAGCAGGTGCAGAAGGTTTTGTATTTAATCCTGCTGAAGGTTATAAATTAAAAATGAAAGGTGTGGCGGGGCATATACGTATTTATTCCGAACGCAATCCCATCCAGGCTGTCAACGGCGAGGCGCTGTATCTATTTAAAGTTGCAGCCCCTGGACATTAAAAAATGATCTAATGATTTTTTTATCCAAGTCGAAAAACCGGGGCGAAATCAAGATTCGTCCCCACTTTAGTCGAGGCCGAATGGGTCGATATCTTTAGCTTCATTTTCAGTCGCTGCTGAAGCGGGGCCTCCAGCTCCACGGTAATCCCGACCTCCAGCAAAAGCGGTTGCAGGTCTTGGTGGAGCAGCTAGAGAAGATGTTGGATCGGGATCTGCTGGTCTTGGTGTGGCCGTTACAACGGCGCCTATCCATGCTGCGCGTAAAGGGCTCCATCTTATATCTTCTTTAATTCTTTTTGTAATCTCAGTTTTACAAAGTGTTTGCATCTCAGTAGATAGGTCGGGTAACTCGCTTACGTGCATAAGCTCTCTTTGGAAAGCTTCAAAGGCAGTAGGATTTGAAAAACGAGTTGTTTCTATGTGTCTAAAAAGTTCTTGCACGATAGCTATGTAGCCATTTTGAGCGGCGATGTAAAGCGGGGTAAATCCATTAATACCACTCGGTTTATTAGCATCTGCACCTTCAGCTAAGAGTACTTTTACGACGTCCGTGTGGCCATTTTTAGCGGCGCCGAAAAGTGGTGTCTCGTTCTCAGGTCCTCCTGTGTCATCAAAATCCGCGCCATTCTCTAGAAGTGTTTTTACGACGTCTGTTTGACCTCGTTCAGCAGCTGCAAGGATGCAAATCATATTGCGATTGGTAACTTGCCTAACATTGGCCCCCTTACCAATCAAAAATAAAACAATATCATTATGACCTTCTTGAGCCGCTAGATACAGCGGAAAAGGCCCTTTATTTTCTGGTTCATCAGGCGCTAAATAAGCATTAATTACAGCTAATTTTTGTTCTTCACCCATTGAATCAACTAAATGAGAAAAAATCTCCATTTTTCCATTGATGCAAGCCAGTTGTAGTAAATAGTTTTTAACAATTAAGATATCCATAGTGCCTTGGAGTCTACAAGCGCCTTCGGTAACTTGTAGTAAGATTTTAAATTTGTTTAATTCGTTGTTTTCAATAAAAGATTCAAAATTTTCTCTTGCTTTTTTAATTATTTTTTCCTTAACAGTTAAGTTGCGAGCTCCTGCTCCAGTACCTGCTCCAGCTCCAGCTCCAGCCATTATTGTCTCCTTTTTTTAATTGATTTCTTAATTACGTATTTAATTAGATCGGCGCATTTTGAAGATTTTTTTGCTGTATGGAAGCCGTGAAAATTACTTATTATTTTCCACTCCAGGAGATCGCCATAAAAGCCCTGTAGAAAATAAAGTATTCCCTAGTATTTAAGCGGCTGAAAATCATAAAATGCGCGCTTATTTTTTAATCTATTTTCAATGGGAATTCAGACAGTGAAATATTTAATTACCAGCGCTTTGCCGTATATCAACGGGGTTAAGCATTTAGGAAATCTAATTGGATCCATGCTACCTGGCGATGTCTATGCCCGATTTTTGCGTCAGCAAAATAAAGAAGTGTTATATATCTGCGGGACCGATGAACATGGCACGCCCGCTGAAATCGCGGCGATAGAAGCTGGGATGGGCATTAGAGAATACTGTGATTTATTGCACACCCAGCAAAAAGAAATTTATGAGGGATTTAATCTAAGTTTTGATTATTTCGGCCGTAGCTCGACAGAAAGTAATAAACAATTCACCCAAGAGATGTTTCTAGCGCTGGATAAAAATAATTTAATTATTGAGCGCGAATTAGATCAGGTTTATTCCAAGCAAGACCAAAGATTTTTGCCAGATCGTTATATCACGGGGACTTGTCCGCATTGTAATTATGACAAAGCGCGTGGGGATCAATGCGATCAGTGTGGGAAATTATTAAACCCTGTTGATTTAATTAAGCCTAAGTCTGCGATTAGCGGCTCTGAAGATTTAGAAACTAGAAAAGAAAAGCATTTGTTTTTTAATCTAGAAAAAATGTCTGAAACTTTAAAAAATTGGATCGATTCACAAGAGTCTAAACCAGGACCTAAGTGGCCTAACTTATCTATTAGCATTGCTAAAAAATGGCTCTCAGAAGGCCTGAAAGAACGCTGTATCTCCAGGGATTTAGACTGGGGTGTGCCGATTCCTAAAAAAGGCTATGAGCTCAAAGTCTTTTATGTCTGGTTCGATGCGCCGATGGCTTATGTGTCTATTACGCAAGACTGGGCGCGCGAAGTTAAAAAGTCTCCAGAAGACTGGAAGCGCTGGTGGTTAAATAGCTCAGAAGGGCAAGATCAAGACACTCACTATGTGCAGTTTATGGCCAAAGATAATGTCGCGTTTCATAGCATTATTTGGCCGGCGGCTTTGTTAGGGGCTGGATTAAATTCTGGATTAAATTCTGGATTAAATAATGGAAAAAGCTGGAAGATGGTCGATGTTTTAAAAAGCTTTCACTGGCTGACTTATGAAAATGGCAAGTTTTCTACCAGCCAAAAAAGAGGGGTTTTTTCAGATGTCGCCCTGACTTTATTTAAGGCGGATACCTGGAGATATTATTTAATGGCCAATATTCCAGAGAGCCATGATTCGGATTTTAAATTCCCTGATTTTGTGGGTGTTATAAATAAAGACTTAGTCGGTACTTTAGGTAATTTTGTCAATAGAGTTGCCGCTTTGGTTAAAAAATATTTTGACAATAAAATTCCAGATTATAAAAATTTAGAAAATAAATATTTGGACGAGCTGAACCCATTGTCTATGGGCTTAGTGCGAGAGATTAATCAAGATTATTTTGATTTGAATTTCAGATCGGCGTTAAGAAAGATTCGTGAATTATGGTGCTTAGGCAATGAGTTTATTTCCAGGTCAGAGCCCTGGAAAGTGGCTAAAACTAATTTGCCAGAAGCAGGGGGTATTCTTGCTGCCTGTTTAAATTTAATGCGCGTCATGGCCATTGTGAGTTTTCCAGTTGTTCCAGAAACTTCTGAGAAAATATTTGAGTATTTGGTTTTAGATAAAAAAGATTTAGCTAAATTAAATTCAGAAGATTTAGGTGAGCAAGCTGGAAGTTTAAATTGTTTAAAACCAGGGCAAGATTTATCTGACATTGGTTTGTTATTCGAAAAAATCTCTCCAGAGCAAGAGGCTGAATTGGTCGAGCGCTTTGGGGTTTAAGATTTTTAAAGTTTTATAGGGTGATTTCATGCGTGATTTGTTTTCTCAGGATGAAGAATTTTTAGAGGATTCGCCGCTGCAAAATTTGCCGATTGGGATTCAGGATTTTGAAAAATTAAGAGAAGGAAATTTTCTCTATGTCGATAAAACGCGGCATCTACTTAGATTAATTCAAACAGGGCGAGCTTATTTTTTATCCAGGCCCAGAAGATTTGGAAAATCTTTAACTATTTCGACTTTAGAGATGATTTTTAAAGCGCGTAAAGATTTATTTGAAAATACTTGGATTTTAAATAGCCCAGAGGCTGCGAACTATGACTGGAAAGAATACCCCATTATTAGATTAGATATGGGGAAGATTTATCAAGAATCTTTGGGGGATCTAAAACAAGCGCTGGTCAATAAAATTCTGGATATTGCTGATTTTTATCAAGTGCGTTTGAGAGAAGAGCTTTTAGGGCCATCAGATGCAGTAGATCAATTAATCAACGAATTAGCTAAGGCGATGAAATCACGCGTCGTTGTTTTAATCGACGAGTATGACAAGCCGATCTTAGATAACATTTTAGATCTGAAAAAAGCCGATGAAATAAGAGAAATACTGCGGAGTTTTTACACGATTTTTAAATCTCAAGACGGCAATATTCATTTTTTATTACTCACGGGTGTCACTAAATTTACCAAAGTTTCGATTTTTTCTGGTTTGAATAATCCTGAGGATTTGACGCTGACTAATATCAATTCTGATCTTGTGGGATATACGCAAATAGAGCTTGAAAATAACTTCATGCCGAGTATTAAAAATTTGGCTCAAAAATTTAATACGCCCGTCCAAGCTCAGCTGGATCAAATTAAATCTTGGTACAACGGCTATCAATTTTCAGCGGAAGGCGTGAGTGTCTACAACCCTTTTTCAGTTTTATTGCTTTTCAAACAGCAGAGTTATGAAGCGCATTGGTTTGCCACAGGAACCCCTGGTTTTCTCATGGATTTATTAAAAACAGAGCAATTTAACTTAAGTGAGCTCAATCATCTGCAAGTGACTTCTGAATCTCTGAGCATGAGTGATATTAATAAAATGGAATTAGTAGCGCTCTTATATCAAACAGGTTATTTGACCATCACAGGCTATGACAGAGCCCATCGAATGTATGATTTGAATTATCCCAATCTTGAAGTCAAAACGGCTTTTACCAGTAATTTATTAACCACTTTTTCGGGAAGAGAAAGCTCGGCTCAAGGCAGAATTTTTATCATGCTGAGTCAGAGTTTAATGGCTGGAGATTACGAATTATTTTTTGAGAGCTTAAAGATTTTTCTGGCTGGGATTCCCTATACCCAATTTATAAAAATGGGCGAGAGAGACTTCCAGACGGTCTTGTTTTTAATTTTTACTTTGCTGGGCTATCGCATGAATCTAGAAGTCCATACGAGCTGGGGAAGACTAGATGCCGTCTTAGAGACTAAGGATCAGATTTATATTTTTGAATACAAAATTGATCAGAGTGCCAAAAAAGCGATCAAACAAATTAAAGATAAAAAATATTTTCAGCCGTACTTAAATTTAAATAAAAAAATTAATTTAATTGGCATTAATTTTTCAGTCGCTGAAAAAAATATAGACCAGTGGATTCATGAAGCATTCGTAAATAAGTAGGGGAAATAATCTTTCAAGTGACAAAAGGGGCGAAACCAATCGTCGCCCCCTAGGTCTTATCTTGGAAATGCGATCAAGGGGCTGGTGTGAGTCCAGGTCCGCCTGCTCCTGCTGGAGCGCTTACATCAGCTGCAATCCATGCAGCAGGAAGAGGGCTCCATTCTTTTCTTGCTACAGGTTCAGCGGCACAAAGTGCTCGTATCTTAGGACTTATGGAATTTAACTTGCTTACGCGAATAAGCTCTCTTTGGAAAGCTTCAAAGACATCAGTTTTTGTAAACTTAATCGTTTCTATGTATGTAAAAAATGCTTGCACGACGTCCGCGCGGCCATTAATAGCAGCGATGGAAAGTGGAGTTTCCCCATTATTACGTGCTTGATTAATAGCTGCGCCTGCATCTAAGAGCTCTTGTACGGTAGCTGTGTGGCCTTTCTCAGAGGCGATGAAAAGCGGAGTTATCCCATAAGCATCCGCTTGATCAACCGCTGCACCTGCATCTAAGAGCGCTTCTACGAAGTCATCACAGAAAGAAAACCTAAATAATCTTTAGCTTCCAAAAATTTAGCCTCTAAAGTAGTGCTTCCACTCATCTCAAATTCTCCCAAAAAATCAAATCAAATTTAAAAAAACAGGCGGCACTTTATCTTGTTTTTTTGCTGAAAAAACAGATTTAATACACTATTTATTATGGTAAAAATAATAAAAATTAAACCTTAATTTTAAGTAGCGCTTTCTTAAGCCTTTCTATTTTTCTTTTCAGTCTTTTTTTCACGACAGTTCGTGGTTTGCTCATCAGCTCGCTTCTCATCTTTGCAATTTCAAAAATCTTCATTTCTCTTAACGCCGAGCTCAGGTACAATCGCCGGCTTTTTCGACTATAAAAATTGGATGTTTTAAAAATCTATGAGCGGTGCACATAAAACTAATTTTATTAGAAACCATATTGATCAAGAATTAGCCGATGGAAAAATCACTAAGCCTATTGTTACCAGGTTTCCGCCTGAACCGAATGGCTATTTACATATTGGTCACGCCAAGGCCATTTGTTTAAATTTTGGGATTGCGAAGGATTACCAGGGGCGTTGTCATTTAAGACTCGATGACACTAATCCTTGTACTGAGAACGAAGAATTTACCCGGGCTATTCAGGCCGATATTAAATGGCTGGGCTTTGACTGGGGTGATTATTTTTTCTCAGCGTCTGAGTATTTTGAAGAAATATTTAACGCTGCCGTAGGTTTAATCAAGTCTGGAAAGGCTTATGTCTGTAGCCTCAGTGCTGAAGAAGTCAGAGCTTATCGAGGGACGCTCACAGAGCCTGGAAAAAACAGCCCTGATAGAAATAGAGAGATTGAAGAAAATTTAGATTTGTTTTTAAGAATGCGAGCAGGGGAATTCCCCGAAGGCAAATATACCTTGAGGGCCAAGATAGATATGACCTCTGGGAATATTAATTTGCGGGATCCGGCTTTATATAGAATTAGATATGCCCATCACCATAAGACGAAAGATACCTGGTGTATTTACCCCATGTATGACTTTGCCCATGCTTTATCTGATGCCATAGAAAATATTTCTTATTCTTTATGTTCACTGGAGTTTCAGGATCACAGGCCGCTTTATAACTGGTGCGTTGAGAATTGTGAATTGCCTGGAAGATCTCCAGGGAAAAATACACACCCGCAGCAAATAGAATTCTCAAGATTAAATTTGACTAGATTGATGACCTCTAAAAGAAAATTAAAAAACTTAGTTGAGCAAAAAATAGTCCAAGGCTGGGATGACCCACGGATGCCGACTTTATCGGGCGTGAGAAGACGAGGTTATACACCTGAGTCCCTGCATAAATTATGCGATGCGGTGGGGATTTCTAAACAAGATTCCGTGATTGATATTAGTGTTTTAGAAGATTGCTTGAGAGATGATCTAAATCCCAAAGCTTTAAGAAAAATGGCGGTCTTAAAGCCTTTAAAAATAGTGTTATTAAATTATTCAGAAGATTTAAATAACCCAGAAGTTTTATCTTTGCCTAATCATCCTCAGGATGAAAGCTTTGGGCGAAGAGAGGTTAATTTTTCGAAAGAAATTTATATAGATCAAGATGATTTTATGGAAGTGCCCAGTGCTGATTTTATGAGATTAATCCCAGGTGGCAGAGTGAGATTAATGAACGCCTATGTGATTGAGTGTCAAAAGATTATTAAAAATAATTTAGGTGAGATTGATTATCTAGAGTGTGTGTATTTGCCAGAGACTTTGCATGGCAAGAAGCCTGCTGATGGTCAAAAAGTCAAAGGGATTATCCACTGGGTGTCGGCAAAATTTGGGGTAAAAGCGGAAGTCAGATTATTTGAAGATTTGTTTTTAATAGATAACCCAGGAGATGCTGAAAATTATTTAGATTATTTAACCCCAGATTCAATCAAAATTATTCAAGACGCTTGGGTTGAGCCGAGTTTAAATCATGCACAGCCTGAAGAGCGGTTTCAATTTAATAGACTGGGCTATTTCGTCGCGGATATTAAAGATCATCAGGTATATGACGGGCGAACTAGTCGGCTTGTTTTTAACAGATCGGTGATGTTGAAGACGAGGTAAATTTCAGCCGCACGCAGGGCGAATACAAGATTCGCCCCTACACATTCCACAAAGAGGTTTTCTCCTAAATCGCCCCTCCGCAAGGGGAGAGACGATAAATTATTCAGTAAGGATTAGAAAAATGCCCATCATTACTCTGCCAGACGGCGCCCAGAAAAATTTTGATCAAGCCGTAAGTGTTTTAGAAATCGCTCAAAGTATCTCTCCCTCTTTGGCTAAAAATACCATTGCAGGCTTAGTCAATCATGTTTTAGTAGACGCCAGTTTTAAAATTAATACAGACAGTACTTTAAGCATTGTGAGAGCTCAGGATGAAAAAGGCCTGGAAGTGCTAAGACACTCGACAGCGCATTTATTAGCTCAGGCGGTGAAACAACTTTATCCCGCTGCTCAAGTCACTATTGGGCCTGTGATTGAAGATGGGTTTTTCTATGACTTTGCGTTTAAAGATAATTTTTCTTTTGGCCCAGAGGATTTAATTAAAATAGAGAAAAAAATGGGTGAGCTGGTTAAGCAGCAAATCCCTGTTGTTAGATCAGAGTTAAGTAGAGATCAGGCGATCAAATTTTTTGAAGACTTAGGTGAAAGTTATAAAGCGGAAATTATTAGAGAGATTCCAGAGTCTGAGATTTTGTCTTTATATACCCAGGGAGATTTTACGGATTTATGCCGTGGCCCGCATGTGCCTAATACCAGTTTTCTCAAAGTATTTAAGCTATTAAAACTAGCCGGTGCTTACTGGCGTGGGGATAGTAAAAACCCAATGCTCCAGAGAGTTTATGGAACTGCTTGGGGAAGTATTTCAGATCAAGAGGCTTATTTAAAAAGATTAGAAGAGGCGGCTAAAAGAGACCATAGAATCATTGGCAAGCAATTGGGCTTGTTTCATCTTCAAGAAGAAGCCCCAGGGATGGTCTTTTGGCATGATCATGGTTGGCATATTTTTAGAACCATGGAAGCAGATATTAGAACGAGGCAGCAAAAGTCGGGTTATCAAGAAATTAGAACCCCTCAAGTTTTAGATTTTTCTTTATGGAAAGCGTCGGGGCATGCCGATAAATTTATTGAACAAATGTTTGTGACAGAAAGTGAAAAGAGAAATTATGCTTTAAAGCCCATGAGCTGCCCTTGTCATATTCAAGTATTTAACCAGGGAATTAAAAGTTATAGAGACTTGCCTTTGAGATTGGCTGAGTTCGGCTGCTGTCATCGCAATGAGCCCTCTGGCGCTTTACATGGAATTATGAGGGTTCGCGGGTTTACTCAAGATGACGGGCATATTTTTTGTACGAAAGAGCAAATTAAATCTGAAGTCGAAAAATTTATGAAGCTGGCTTTTGAGGTTTATGATTTTTATGGGTTTAAAAATATAGAAATTAAATTAGCGACCAGGCCAGAAAAAAGACTAGGAGAAGATAGTACCTGGGATTATACAGAGAGCGCTTTAGCTGAGGCGATTAAATCCTGCGGCTATGAATTTGATTACCTCCCTGGAGAAGGGGCGTTTTATGGCCCGAAAGTTGAATTGCATTTGAAAGATTCTTTGGGTCGGAAATGGCAGTGTGGAACAATCCAGCTGGATCCACTGCTGCCTGAAAGACTGGGCGCGGAATATATTGATGAGCATGGCCAGAAGAAAGTACCTTTTATGTTACACAGAGCAGTGCTTGGATCTTTCGAGAGATTTATTGGTATGTATATAGAGCATTGTGCCGGATGGTTCCCAGCTTGGTTGGCGCCAGTGCAAGTTATTATTATGGGGGTGACGTCCAAACATGATGAGTATTGTAAGAAAGTAAAAGAAGAGCTCGAGACTTTAGGGTTTCGCGCTAAATTTGACTTGAGAAATGAGAAGGTTGGCTATAAGATCCGCGAGCATATTTTGGGTCGAATTCCTTACATTATTGTTGTAGGCGATCAGGAAGTGTCAGACGGCAGTATTTCAGTACGTACTCGCGAAGGCGAAGATCTTGGGTCTTTATCGATCTTAAAATTTTCTCAAATACTCAGCAGTGCTATAGCAAAGGGCGGTCGTCTTGTGGAAAGAATTAATCAGGAGAAAGTGTGAAAGAAAAGTCGGATGATACTCGGGTTAACCGCGACATCGTTGCCCCTCAAGTTCGTTTACTAGATTCAGAGGGTGAGCAGTTAGGTGTTTTCCCGATTCGAGAGGCGCAATTTAAAGCGCGTGAAGCGGGTTTAGACTTAGTGGAAGTGTCTCCCAATGCGGTTCCTCCTGTTTGTAAAATTATGGATTACGGCAAGTACGTTTTTCAGAAAAACAAGCAAAAAGCAGAAGCCCGAAAAAATCAGAAGCAAATGCAAATTAAAGAAATTAAATTGCGTCCAGGGACTGAAGAAGCGGATTATCAAGTCAAACTTAAGAAATTAATTAGTTTTCTTGAAGAGGGCGATAAAGCTAAGATTACCATTCGATTTCGGGGTCGCGAGATGACCCACCAAGAGCTTGGCATGGAAGTGCTGGTGCGCTTGGAAAAAGATCTCGAGCTCTATGGCGTGGTCGAGCAAAAGCCTAAATTGGAAGGGCGTCAGATGATGATGCTTTTAGGTCCACGTAAAAAATAGTTAATTAATTAACTAGTTAAATATTAATCTGGCTACCTGTGTAATTTTTTATTTTTAATAAAAATATTTCACGGGTTACAAAAATCTTATTAGGAGAAAAAAATGCCAAAAATAAAATCCCACAGGGGTGCTGCCAAGCGCTTTAGAGCGACAGGATCAGGCGGTTTTAAACGCAAACAAGCGAATAAGCGTCATATTTTGACCAAGATGACAACGAAGCGTAAACGCGGATTGCGTGGATGTGTGATGGTTCACGCCTCAGACGTTGCATCAATCAAACAAATGTTACCTTACGCTTAGTGCGTGTTTAAAATTAAGAGGTTTTAAAAAATGGCAAGAGTCAAAAGAGGCGTCACCGCTAAAAAAAGACATAAGAAGATTTTAGATTTAGCGAAAGGCTATTACGGCATGCGTTCACGCTGCTATCGCTTAGCGAAGCAGGCAGTGATTAAAGCCGGTCAATATGCCTATCGTGATCGTCGTCAGAAAAAACGTCAGTTCCGTGCGTTATGGATCGTTCGTATTAATGCCGCAGCGCATTTGCATGATCTGACCTATAGCCAATTTATTCATGGCTTAAAACTCGCCAATATCCAGTTAGACCGTAAAGTTTTGGCTGAGATGGCAGTGAATGATAAAGCAGCTTTTGAAGTAGTTGCTAAAGCTGCGCGAGCGGCTTTAGATAAAAAATCTAAGGCGGCTTAGATATATATCAGCGTCATCCCGGCGCAGGCCGGGATCCATGCTTCTATTAAATCCCTGCCTTAGGCGGGGATTTTTTATTTAAGGGATATTTATTTTTATGGAAAATTTTTCCCCGGCTCAGAATTTATTAAATATTAAAAAAAAATCAGAAGATTTAATTTCTAAAATAGAAAATTTAGAGGGCTTAGAAAATCTTCGCGTAGATCTTTTAGGTAAAAAAGGTGAGCTCACAGATATTTTAAAAACTTTAGGGAGTTTATCTCCAGAAGAAAAACCAAAATTTGGTGCTGAAGTTAATCTAGTCAAAGCTTATTTACAGAATTTATTAATAGAAAAGCAAAATAAACTAGCTCAAATCAAAGAAGCCGAAGAATTAATTAAACAATCTATTGATATCAGCTTACCAGGTCGTGGCGTTAATCTAGGCAGCTTGCACCCAGTCACTAAAAGTTTAAATCGTATTGAAAAATTTTTTATAGAATCTATGGGCTTTGAATTAGCGACGGGGCCTGAGATAGAAGATGGTTTTCATAATTTTGATGCTTTGAATATTCCCAAAAATCATCCAGCGCGAGCCTCCCACGATACTTTTTATTTATCTGATTTTTCTGGGGATAGATTATTAAGAACTCATACGTCAGGGGTTCAAATTAGAACTTTAGAAAAAAATACGCCCCCTATAAAAATTATTGCCCCAGGGCGGGTCTACCGCTGTGACTCGGACTTAACTCATACCCCCATGTTTCATCAAGTCGAAGGCTTGTGGGTGGATGAAAAAGTGAGCTTTAGAGATCTAAAGGGTGTTTTGACTAGTTTTTTATCTTATTTTTTTGAAGCAGAAAATATTAAAACTAGATTTAGGCCTAGTTATTTTCCTTTTACAGAACCCTCTGCTGAAGTCGATATTGCTTGTGTTAAGTGTTCTGGAAAGGGCTGTCGTATTTGCTCTATGACGGGCTGGTTAGAAATTTTAGGCTGCGGAATGATGCATCCGAATGTTTTAAAGTCTGTGAATATTGATCCAGAAATTTATCAGGGCTTTGCTTTTGGTTTGGGCGTGGAAAGATTATCCATGCTGAGATATGGCGCTGATGATTTGAGAGTTTTTTTTGAGAATGATCAGAGATTCTTGAGTCAGTTTTAGATTTTTACTTTTTAGAAGGATTGTCATCCGTGAAATTTTCACTTCAGCATTTAAAAAATTTAATTCCCTGTGATTTAAGTGCAGAGGAAATAGGCCAGAAATTAACCATGTTAGGCTTAGAGCTGGAAGGGATTACTCCAGTGGCTCCCCCTTTTTCTGGCGTGGTGATTGGAAAAATAGAAGAAGCTCAAAGACATCCAGATGCAGATAAATTACAAGTTTGTAAAGTTAATACTGGGAAAAATAATTCTAATCCGGCTGATTTTTTACAAATAGTCTGCGGGGCGAAAAACGCCCGAGTGGGTATTTATGTCGCAGTTGCGCAAGTAGGCGCTGTTTTACCCAATGATTTTAAAATCAAAGAAGCCAAGTTAAGAGGTGTCGAGTCTTTTGGCATGCTTTGTTCAAAATCTGAGCTGGGTCTCTCTGAAAATTCAGTGGGTAATTCTGAGGGTATTTTAGAATTAGATGGCAGCGCAAAAGATTATTTAGGAAGTTATTTAAGAGATTTTTTAAATCTAGATGATCTCATTCTCGAAGTGGATCTCACGCCTAATCGGGGTGACTGTGCGAGTGCGTTGGGGATAGCCAGAGAGTTGGCAGCAGTGAGTGGAGATGATTTAAAATTTCCAGAATTTAAAAAAATAAAAGAAAGCACTCCAGATGGTTTAAATATTAAAATAGAAAATTTTTCTGACTGTCCGAAATATCTAGGCAGAATCATAAAAAATATTAATTTAAATGCTAAGACACCCTTATGGATGGAGAATTATTTAAACAGGGCCGGTCAAAGATGTATTCATCCTGTAGTTGATATTACTAACTATGTCATGCTAACCCTGGGTCAGCCCATGCATGCCTTTGATTTAAATAAATTAGGGCAAAATATAGAGATTCGAAGAGCTAAAAAAGAAAAATTAGTTTTATTAGATGGGCAAGAGCTGACTTTAAATACACAGCTGATTATTAGCTCTGAGATTAAGGGTCTAAGTACACCAGTGGCTCTCGCTGGAATTATGGGTGGTTTAGATAGCTCCGTGACTAATCAAACTCAAGATATTTTTTTAGAATCCGCGCATTTTTCTATTTCAGCAATTTCAGGAGAAGCTAGATCTTTAGGCTTAAATACAGACGCGTCTTATAGATTCGAGCGGGGCGTGGATCCAAGCTTGCCAGAGTTGGCCATGGATATTGCCTCTGATTTAATTTTAAAAATCTGCGGTGGTGAGTTTGGGCTTATTAAAAATAGTGCTGATATTAAAAGCTTAAAAATAAGTCCAAAAATTAGATTAAGGCTTTCAAGAATTTGGAAAATTTTAGGTTTAGAAATAGCCAGTCAAGAAGTTGTAAATAGTTTAAAAAAACTAGGGTGCCAAGTAGTTGTAGTTAATGAAGAAGGAGAGCCCGATATATTTTTAGTGGAGGCGCCTGCTTACCGATTTGATTTAAATATCGAAGAAGATTTGATTGAAGAAGTTGCACGAATAAAAGGCTTGGATAATTTAAGCCCTATTTTACCTACTAGTTTTATTAAACCTATTAGCGCCCCAGAATCTTTAAAAGACATTAATTTAATTAAAAATTACTGGGTGAGCCGGGGTTATCATGAGTGTATTAATTATAGTTTTATTGACCCCAAGCTTTATGAAATTATTTTTGGTGAAGTAAAAAATAATTTAGAAAATTTAAATATTTTAAAAAATCCTATCTCTGAAGACTTGTCTTTAATGCGGACTAGTTTAATTCCAGGTTTATTAAAATCAGCGGCTCATAATATTGCAAGACAGGCAGAGCGAGTGAGATTGTTTGAGCAGGGTCGGGTTTTTATTAAAGATCAAGAGATTGAAAAATTTGCGGGCTTATTAGCTGGAAAAAGACTGGGATCTAATCCTTATGATCATAGTTTGATTGATTTTTATGATCTCAAGGGGGATCTGGAAGCCCTGAGTTCAGAGTTGGAATTTTGTAGTTTGAGTGAGTTGGGCTCTGGTGAATTAAATTTAAATTTTTTACACCCTGGTCGATCTGTAAATATTATAAAAGACGGGAAATATTTGGGTTATTTGGGTCAGGTTCATCCTAGGGTTCAAAAATATTTAGATTCCAAGATGGCTATTTATATTTTTGAATTGGATCTTTTAGCCTTGCGAGAAATAAAAATCCCTCAAATTAAACCTATTTCGAAATTCCCATCGATTTCTCGAGATTTGGCTTTAGTAGTGGATCAAAATATTTCGGCAGGTGATTTGATTAAAAATATTAAAAAATCAGCTGGAGAATTTATTCAGTCTGTGAGTCTTTTTGATATTTATCAGGGTGAGAATATTCCAGAGGGGAAGAAAAGCCTTGCTTTAAACTTGATTTTACAAACATTGTCACACACCCTAAGCGACGCTGAAATTCAGGGCTTAATATCTCAAATAACTCAATGTTTATCTCATGAGTTTTCTGCTGAATTAAGGCAGAGCTGAGGCCAAAAGTTAATTTATTTTTTTTATTATTTTTTATTCTGGGAGAGGGTTAAATCATGGCATTAACAAAGGCAGATATTGCGGTCACTTTATCTCGTGAAGCAGATATGCAGCAGAATGAAGCCAAACAAATGGTGGATAATTTCTTTGAGCAATTAAGATTAAATTTAGAAAACGGAAATCAGTTAAAAATCTCTGGCTTCGGTAATTTTGAATTGAAAGACAAAACCTCTCGTCCGGGTCGTAATCCAAAGACTGGCGAAGAAGTGGAAATCGCCCCACGTCGCGTAGTGACTTTTAAAGCCGGTCAAAAATTAAGAACCAGATTAGATTCTTTGGCTGAAGAGTTCCCAGAAGGCATGCCTGAATTACCTGGGTTAAAAACAGAATAATAAGAATGATAAAGGGGAGGGGCGAACCTGGTGTTCGTCCCAGTCTAGAAATACTAGAAATAATCCTTAGGCGGTTTTTCATGATCACCCAGTGCTTCATTTGAATCATGATCATCATGATCAGAGCCGTAAGAAACATAGTGAGAATGGGGTTGAAATAAATTTTGGCGTGCTTCGCTTTTATTTAACTCTTGGGCTGCTGCAAATAAATGAGATTGAACTTCATCGTAGTGAGTCTGAATCGTGCTAATTAAGCTAGTAGTCTGCTTTAAATGATCAGACACTTTTAGTTGGTACTCATGGTAATCTTTTCGAAGATTTTTTAATTGATTCGATGTTTTTAGCTGCTCTGTGCCATCTGAAAATACAAAGTGCTGACACAGGATTCCAATGATAAAACCAACGACGACTCCTAAGAGAATCCAAACCACAAGATCCATACTTATTTCATCCTTATTTTTTTAATTTTCTTAAATAATATTTGAAAGCACCCAAAAAAATGAGCTGCTAGTATACAGCTAATTAATTCGATCAGAAGAGAATTTTATATGGTCTTGAGTCTATTTATTGCACTCATTGCGTTGATTATTTTATCTGGATTTTTTTCGTGCTCTGAGACAGCCATGATGTCTTTGAATCGCTATAAGTTAAAACATCTGGCTCGTAAGAAAAATCAAAATGCCAAGCGTCTACAGGGCTTGCTATCAAGAACCGATCGTCTACTAAGTGTTATTTTATTAGGTAATACTTTTTCAAATATTTTGGCCTCGACTATCGCTACTTTATTAGCCCAAATTTATTTCGATGAACTAGGTGTTTTCTTAGTCACTCTGGGTTTAATTATTGTTATTTTATTATTCGCAGAAATTATTCCTAAAACTTACGCAGCGATCTATCCAGAAAAATTTGCTTATCCGATGGCCTTGCCTTTGGTATTTTTATTAAAAATTTTGTATCCCCTTGCCTGGGTTTTGAATATCTTGGCCAATAATTTTTTAAAAATATTTAAAATTAATTTATCTAAAACAGGCCATGAAGCGCTCACAGGCGATGAATTAAGAACGGTTGTCTCAGAAAGCAGTAGCATGATTAATACACGCCATCACCAGCTGCTCTTAGGTGTTTTGGATTTAGAGCAGGCGACGATTGAAGATGTGATGATTCCGAGGCATCGCATCAAGGGCTTGGATTTAAATTTACCCTGGCCTGTTTTATTAGACCAGATGATTAACTCACCGTATTCAAAAATGCCCGTTTATAGAGATCGATTAGATAATCTCATTGGCATTTTGCATTTGAAAAATATGGTGAAGTTTATTAATAAAAATACTCAAAATTTCGTAGGTAATATTAAAACGCTGGAGCAATTAGTCGACAAGCCTTATTTCATTCCCGAGATGAGTTCTCTGCAAACGCAGCTGTTTCAATTTCAGCAAAACTCAGAACATTTTGGTTTGGTCATAGATGAATATGGCGAAATTCAGGGCATGGTGACGCTCGAAGATATTGTTGAAGATATCGTCGGGGCTTTTTCTCATAGTCAGTCTTCTCAGGCTCAAAAAATCGTCCATCAGGCGGATGGGTCCTATTTATTATCAGGGGGCATGACCATTAGAGATATCAATAGATCTCTAGGCGTGAATTTACCGACTGATTTATCTAAGACTTTAAGCGGCTTAATTACTGAATATTTACAAGCCATGCCGACGGCTAAAACTTGTGTGTTAATTAATCAATACCCCATAGAAATTTTAGAAGTCAAAGATAATGCAGTGAGGAAAGCCTGGTTGAGACCTAGGTTATAAAAATAAAAATCGGTATAGTCGCTTTTTTAAAATTCTAGGGTCTTGTTTTTCTTATGCTCTTAAAATCAATCGGTGCGACTTTAATTATTACAGGAACCGCTGTGGGTGCAGGGATGCTGGCAATACCCTTAGTCACGGCGTCCTTTGGTTTTTTAGATTCAGCCCTGCTTTTAATTTTCTGCTGGGCGCTCATGCTTTACACCGCCATGCAAATTCTGGAAGTGAATTTGGCTTTTCCTAGAACCGCCAGTTTTTCAACCATGGCGATTAAAACAACAGGGCCTATTGGGGCGGTGATTACTTGGATTAGTCTTTGCTTATTATTATTTGCCCTGACGGCCGCTTATATTACGGGGGGATCGGATTTATTGGGTAATTTATTTTCCCATATTTTTAGTTCAATAAGCTCAAAAGGTTTTCAAATTTCCCATGGATTTTGCGTCTTAATTTTTACGGTATTTCTAGGTGGCTTTGTTTTTTTTGGGACCCGACCTGTTGATTATTTAAACAGAGTCTTGATGTTTATTAAACTCGGCGCTTTTTTTGTTTTGGTATTTTTATTATTGCCCCATGTAAATTTTCATAAATCTGGATTAATTACTTCTCAGATAGCCCTCTCTCAGCATTTTCATCACTCAGTAGATATTTATAAGCTTTTGCTAGCTGTTCCAATTTTAATGACTTCTTTTGGGTTTCATCCGGTCATTCCCAGTATCAGATATTACATTGGTGAGCACCCTAGAAGACTACGTTGGATTATTGGGGTTGGCTGTACTTTGCCTTTGGTTATTTATCTTTTATGGGAATTATGCACACTCTGTGTTTTGCCGTCTCAAGGTTCTGGGTCTTTGAGTTATTTAGTTTCTCAAGGTGGATCCGTCGGTGAGATGGTGACGCTCTTAGAAAATTATTTGAATAATAATTGGATCAAGTTTTTTATTAATTTATTCACAGACATTGCTATTACCACTTCTTTTTTAGGGGTGACTTTAGGCTTGTTTGATTTTTTATTAGATGGTTTGAAAATCTCAAAACCCCAATATTTTTTAAAATTTCTAGTCTGGTTTTTGATGTTTTTAATTCCTGCTTTGGTCGCTTTGTTTTACCCCTCTGGCTTTGTCAAAGTCTTAGCTTGCGCCAGTGTTTTTGTCGCTGTTTTATTATTAATTTTGCCTGCTTGGATGGCTTATCAGCATAGAAAACTTAAAGCTAAAATTTCCAGATTTAATTATACCTACTGGGGTTTGTTCTTTACCTTTTTTATAGGCGTGGGCGTGATTGTTCTGGCCCTCTTGTCCTGTCTTTAAGATTCTGAAATACTCGCCGGCTTCTTTTGCTTGGCTTAAATTAAATTATAAAAGTTGAAACATAATAAAAATGGATAAATTAATTCCTTTCGTGCTTGAAAATATTTATTGGTCTATTGGGCTCTTAGTATTAATCATTGGATATTTTTTAATCGAATTTCGAAACCGCAATTTTGGTGTTCCAGAAATTAGCCCGCAGTCGGGTGTTTTATTAGCTAATAGAGAAAAAGCAAAATGGGTGGATATTCGACCTTCGGCTTTATATCAGGCAGGGCATATTTCAGATGCAATTAGTTTTGACCCTAAATCTTTTGATAAGTCTGTTATTAGCTTAAAAAGATTTCAAAAAGCGCCTTTAATCATTGTTTGCGAGCGCGGAATTAGTGCAAAACCTATTGCGGCTAAATTAAAAAAATTAGGCTATCAGGTTCGCGTATTACAAGGCGGCATGACGGCTTGGAGAAAAGCAGAGATGCCCCTTTCGCAGGCTAATTCAGCTAATCCAGCTAACAAAAAAAATTAAATTATTTTAAATTAAATATATAAATTAAATACAGGAGTTTTATATTTCATGAATCCAGAAAACCCAGCAAATACAGACAATAAAGCAGATCAAGTTAGCTCAGTGAATTCAGATTTTTCAGAAGGGCGCTCTGACGCTTCCCAGATTAATCAAGCTAATCAAGCTAATCAGGCTAATCAGTCTCAAGAAAAACCACCGTTTCAGATTCATAAGATTTATGTCAAAGAATGTACTTTTGAGATGCCTGCAGGTTCTGGAATTTTTACCAAAGAATGGCGTCCAGAGCTCAGCGTACAAATTGGAACGGTGACTAAACCATTAGCTGAAGAAAATACCCATGAAGTGACTTTAGAAGTTAAATGCGAAGTAAAATCCGCCGGGCAACAGGCTTTTAAATTAGAGTTAAAACAAGCGGGAATCTTTGCCGTTAATGGCTTGGATATCCCACAGCTTCACCATACTTTAGGTGCTTTCTGCCCGAGTATTTTATATCCCTATGCCCGAGAATGTATCTGCGACCTGATTTTAAAAGCGGGCTTTCCCCAGCTAAATCTCGCGCCAATTAATTTTGATGTTTTATATCAGCAAGAATTGATCAATAAAAATAAGCAGGCTGAGGTTCAGACTCAAACAGTTCATTAGAAATCTTAAATTAAAAATCTTAAGTTAGGGTAAGAATGTCAACATTTACAGTCATTGGCGCAGGCGCTTGGGGAACGGCTCTCGCGCTTGTCTTAGCTAAAAATAAGCATGAAGTATTTTTATACACCCAAGAAAAAATACACGCTGATGAAATGGAAAAAACTCGAGCTAATTTTAAATATATTCCCAGTATTTTATTTCCGAAGAATTTAAAAATTTCGAGAGATTTAGATCAAAATATTAATAACTCAGACACTATTTTAATTGCCGTGCCGTCTCATGCGTTTAAACAAGTGCTTATTAAAATTCAGCAATATTTAAAACCTCATCATGGGGTGATTTGGGCCACTAAGGGCTTAGATCCAGAGACGGGAGAATTTTTAAATAATACCGCCCAAAAAATATTATCTCATGATCATCCCTTGGCTATTTTAACCGGCCCTAGTTTTGCCAAAG
The DNA here is from genome assembly GCA_945879065.1 of Francisella tularensis subsp. holarctica. Taxonomy (GTDB): domain Bacteria; phylum Pseudomonadota; class Gammaproteobacteria; order Francisellales; family CACEW01; genus CAMCUU01. The sequence continues at coordinate 13,411 of CAMCUU010000001.1, read as the reverse complement.
AAGTCGCTGCAGGTCAGCCAACCGCTGTTGTTATCGCCAGTGAAGATTTAAATTTTGCTAAAAAAATGCAAGAGGTTTTTCAAGATCAATTTTTTAGAGCTTATCTTTGCGAGGATTTCATTGGCGCCCAGATAGGCGGGGCGGTGAAGAATATTATGGCGATTGCCGTGGGCTTAGCCGATGGTCTGGGATTTGGATCTAATACCAAAGCCGCTTTAATTACCAGAGCCCTGGCTGAGATGACAAGATTGGGTTTAGCACTGGGAGCTAAAAGAGAAACTCTATCGGGTTTGTCTGGTCTGGGAGATTTGATTTTAACCTGCTCTGATAATCAATCTCGAAATAGAAAATTTGGATATTTATTGGGCCAAGGAAAAAATATCCAGCAGGGCTTAGAAGAAGTTTCGCAAATAGTAGAAGGCTATGAGAACTGCAAAACGGTTTTTAATTTAAGTAAAAAATTAGGCATAGACATGCCTATTACCACGCAGATGTACCAAGTTTTATACCAAGGTTTAAATCCCAAAGACGCGGTGATTAATTTGCTTAGTCGATCAGTGAGCTTTGAATAAAGTTTTTAATATAAAAATTATTTTAATAAAGCCTTAAAAAAATTTAAAAATCCCTGACAAAAATCAGTAGGTAAAAACAGGCCTATCTAGGCCCTTTGACGTTGACTCTGGCGGGCTTCTCTCAGTAAGATCGCGCAAGATTTATAGAGTGTAAAGACAGGGTGAATCCAATGTCAGGTCCAATGTCAGGCGAGCCAAAATTAGTAAAAGTTTATGCGAGTCCCTTGAATCGTAATGCCTGTTTACGAACTTCTTTTGCGCTTTTTGTTTTGCAGATTTCTGATCCAAAAATTCGCAGTCAATTTTCTGTTGAACAGCAAAAAAATATTACTCAGTTTCTTATTAGCCTCCCTTCTATTCAAGCGGTAATTCAGAGTAGTTCTGGAGCGAAATCCATAGGCGTAGATTCGACAGCTATTGCTCGCCTTAATTTATTACAGTATTTTCAAGAAGCAGATCTAGAATTACAAAGCATGATCAATGCGAAGTTATTGAATATTTTAATCGACAGCTCTTCTGAGCCAGGCTTTAGAGCGGCTTTAGAATTTGCAGCAAAAGACTTGGGGCAGCCTTCTCCTGAAGCAATGTCTGATCAGGATTTAATTTCAAGTTTTAATGGTCAAGTTTCTTGTGAAGCTCACGTCGCCGCTTTATCTCAATTATTTAACACAACAATTGCCGTTCATAAGCCTGTTAAAGACGGCGATGTTTTTGATTTGAACTCTCAAAATTTTAGAAGTCATGCCAGCACTCTTTCTTGTCGATTAGTCGGCGGTACTGCGCATTTTGACGTCGCTCTTCCTGCGGATGGATCCACGGTACAACAACTTAAATCTAGAGCAGATCAATCTTCCACCTTGGCCATAGTGAGTCCTATTTCTTTGGCGAGTAATCTACCTGCTCCAAAAGCTTCAGTAGTTCCAGTAATTTCTCCAGCAATCTCTCCAGTCACTCCAGTAGCTTCTGCAGTTCACACACAGCTTCGCGGGGGTGGTCATACTTTACCTGCCGCAGGGCCTTCTTTTGCTTCTCGAGTGTTTGGTGCCGCTACTGGTGTTGTAGGCACTGTAGTAGGTACAGGTTTTGGTGCTGCAAGCAGAGCCGCTAGATTTTTAGGTTCAGCCGTGTCAGAAAAACTGAGAGGTCGTTCTCCAGCGCCTGTGAAGCATTCAGCTCCAGCTGCAACTCCAGCTCGTGCTCGTTCTGCGCCTCCGGCTTTAAGATCAGCACCAATTCAAACTCCAGCTCAAACTCCAGTCACTAAAAAATTGGCTAATCCTAATAATGAATTAGCACTGGGTACGAGGCAGCTATCAGAAGCAGCCTTAGTTCAGGGGGCGGTAGATACAGATTTAATAGCAAAAAAATCCTCTGATTTAGATATTGATTTTCTTGATGAAATAACGACTAAAAAAACAGGCTCACCAGTTATCTCACGCAAACAAATTCTTCAAATTACCGAAGCGGATGATTACATTGCAGCGGTTTATCAGGCGGTTTTACTAAAAAATCCTGATGCTTCTTTTGATGAAGTTAAGAATAAAATTAAGCTGAATAAAGTGGCTGATTTATTAGATCAAAATAGCTTGAAACAAGCGGCTGTTTTTTATCAAAACTATCAAACAGGATCTTCTGTTATTCCAGTTGTTGTTCAGCCTTAGTCTGCCTTAACTCCAGCGTGCGAATATAAGATTCGCCTCTACACCTAATTGTTGATTCGGGTTAGAATTATCTTTTTTAAAATTTAAAACAAGATGATTAAACAATGCAAGATTCAAATATTAAAACAGCCATCAGCCCAAAAAGATCAGAAGACTATTCAGAGTGGTACCAGCAAGTAGTCGCCCAAGCAGATTTAGCTGAAAATTCTCCCGTTCGAGGCTGTATGGTGATTAAGCCCTGGGGTTATGGCATCTGGGAATTAATTCAAAAAGATTTAGATTTTAGAATTAAAGAAACGGGGCATGTTAATGCCTATTTTCCCTTGTTAATTCCCCTAAGTTTTTTAGAAAAAGAAGCGGCCCATGTGGACGGCTTTGCTAAAGAGTGCGCCGTAGTTACTCATCATAGATTGGCTGTGAACTCAGAGGGTAAATTAGTTCCAGAAGGTGAATTAGAAGAGCCTTATGTGATTAGGCCTACGAGTGAGACCATTATTGGCGCCATGTATTCTAAGTGGGTTCAGTCTTATAGAGATCTTCCTATTTTAATTAACCAGTGGGCCAATGTGATGCGCTGGGAAATGAGAACTCGATTATTTCTACGCACTTCAGAATTTTTATGGCAAGAAGGTCATACCGCTCATGCAAATAAATTAGAAGCCGAGCTGGAAACCCAAAAGATGCTGGATGTGTATGCTAATTTTTGTGAAGAAATCTTAGCCATGCCAGTGATTAAGGGTGAAAAGCCTTGCTGGGAAAGATTTCCAGGCGCTGTGAATACTTATTCTATAGAGGCCATGATGCAGGATAAAAAGGGCCTGCAAGCGGGGACTTCGCATTTTCTAGGTCAGAATTTTGCTAAAGCTTCAAATATAGAATTCTTAAATAAAGAAGGTGTTCGAGAACATGCCTGGACCACTTCTTGGGGGGTAACCACTAGGTTAATAGGCGCACTAGTCATGACGCACAGTGACGATGATGGTTTGGTTTTGCCGCCTAGAGCGGCCCCTTCGCAGATTATTATTTTGCCAATTTATAGATCTGATGAAGAGAGGGAATTAGTTTTAAATTTTTGTAAAAACTTAGAGAAAGATTTAAAACAAATAAATTTTTCTGGTGAAAAATTAAGAGTCTTTAGAGATGACAGAGATTTAAGAGGTGGAGATAAGATCTGGCAGTGGGTGAAAAAAGGTGCGCCGATTAGATTAGAAATAGGGCCGAGAGATGTTGCGGCGAATCAAGTGTTTATGGCGAGAAGAGATTTAGGCGTGAAAGAGAAACAATCTTTATCTTGCGAAGAGTTTATAAACCAAGTGCCCCATATTTTAAAAACCATGCAAGATAATTTATTTAAAAAAGCCCAAGAATTTTTAAAATTAAATACCCAAAGTTTTAGTGATTTAAATAATTTTGAAAGTTTTTTTATATCCCAAGATAAAAATAATATTTCTGAAATTTTTGGCGGCTTTGCAGAAGCCTATGCGTTAGATAACCCAGAGACTGAAAATTATTTAAAAGCTTTAAAAATTACAGCGCGCTGTATGCCGTTTACAAATAATAAAAATAATGAAAGCAATGAAGATTTTGGGGTATGTATTTTTACGGGGAAACCAGGTGCTAAAAAAATGATCTTTGCGAGAGCTTATTAATTTTTATTTTTTAATTTATTTTTAAATTATTTTTAATGGCTGGTTTTATTGAATAAATTTTATCTAGCCATTAAGTTAAGCCTCTATTTTTTTGGCATGAGTTAGTCGTAAAAAATGAGTGTGACGCGTGATCGACAAATTGTTCAAGAATTAGCCGAAGCTGCTGATATTCAAATTAACGGAAGCAGACCTTGGGATATCCAAGTCCATGATGAACGTCTTTATTCAAGAATTATTCGAGACCAGTCGATTGGTTTCGGAGAGTCTTATATGGACGGCTGGTGGGATTGTGAGTGTCTAGATCAGCTGTTTACCAAGCTTTCCAGAGCACGCCTAGAAACAGTGGTTTTAAATAGTAAAAAATTAATCTGGAAGTTATTTGTCTCTAAATATTTTAATCTCCAGAGTATTAAAAGATCTTTTATTGTTGGTGAGAAACACTACGACTTAGATAATTATTTATATGAAAAAATGCTGGACCCCCTCATGGTCTATTCATGCGCCTACTGGAAAAACGCGGATAATTTGGTCGATGCTCAAATTGCTAAATTAGATTTAATCTGTCGAAAAATTGGCCTAAAAAAAGGACAGAAAATTTTAGAAATCGGCTGCGGCTGGGGAAGTTTTGCCTGGTATGCAGCGACGCATTATGGCGTTGAAGTAGTCGGCTTAACTATTTCTAAAGAGCAGGCCAAATTAGCCGAAGAAAAATGTAAAAATCTCCCCGTAGAGATTCGAATTAAAGATTACAGAACTTTGGCTTCAGGGGCTGAGCAATTTGATCATATTGTCTCTATTGGCATGTTCGAACATGTGGGGCCTAAGAATTATCGCGAATATTTTAAAATCGCGAGAGCTTGTTTAAAAGACTATGGCTTATTTTGCCTACATACCATTGGACAGGGGCCTTCAAGATTAAAAGGCGATGATTGGGTAGATAAATATATTTTCCCCAATGGAGTCATCCCTTCTATTAAACAAGTCGGTGAGGCGGCTGAAGATCTTTTAGAAATGGAAGACTGGCATAATTTCGGTCCTGACTATGACAAGACTTTACTCGCTTGGTATGAGAATTTTCAGAAAATTTGGCCAGAACTATCTCAAAGAGAAGATCAAAAATATGATCTGAGATTTAAGCGCATGTGGGATTATTATTTGCTCTCTTGTGCGGGATTTTTCAGATCGAGATCTTGCTCTTTATGGCAAATTGTATTTTCTAAAAATGGCCAAATAGGCGGGTATGAGTCGGTGAGGTAGTTTTTTTATTTGAACTTATTTCAAGTTATTTCCAGTCTTTTTTGACGCCTGTATTTAAAATAATTATTAGCGCTTTTTCAAAACCTCTTTTGATTTTATCTCTCCCTTGCGGGCTTCCAATTAGCCTTAAGTTTTGCTTGAAAAATTTTGAATTGTACGGTCTCAGATCAAGCTATCTAATAGGGAAAGTGTAGGGGCGAATCTTGTATTCGCCCGCAGGCGGTTGGCATGGATTTTTTTTGTGAACATGGCCGCCACGCTTGAAAATTCAGCAACACAAAATGATTTTTTCTGTAAAGATGGATCCAAGATTTATCACGGGCGAATACAAGATTCGCCCCTACTTTCCATATTAGATAGTTTGATCTGAGACCGTATGCGGGGAAACTTGCACGCACGGTTCTTAGGAGAGTGACTGCCAGCAATCGCAGTCGCTTATCCGACGGGTAGCCATGATTTTTTTAACTTGCCGGTGCTGTTAAGAAGCCTGGCGGGGGGGCAGTCGCCAAAAACCAGGCGTCGTTGCCATGCGCCTGGGTCATGAGTTAGCCAAATAACTTTTTAATTTTTTTAAGTTTTTGTAGATGTTTTTTCCAGCAGCTGTTTGCTGAATAATCCCGCTCTTATTTTTTTAATAAACTGGATAAAAACATGAAAAATTTGACGCATGCAATTTCTGCCATTTCTGCAATTCCTAATTTTGTGCTGCATAAGCTTTCAGATTTAATCTCTAACACTTGTCATTTCACAGCAAGAAACCCGAGGATTTCTCTCATGCTTCTTGGGCTTGTTATGTCTAACAGCTTTTTATTGACTGAAGGGGTTTTGATTCCAATGGGGGTTTCGGTTGATTTTCAGGAGATTATGGTGCCTGCTAAAATCGGAGGCTTAGCGCTTGGTGTATTTAATGAAACATTGGCGAAAAGTCGTAATTGTGTCTATTCAGCGGGATATTATTTAATGAATCAAGGTTTGTGCATTTTTGGTGATGACGATGATGATTCCTATCGTTTTAATTATTTTAATACACCGACGCGGTTTAATGGATCTGAGTACATGAGTCGGACCTTCAATGGTAAAAAGATTGCTATCTATCTTCAGCAAAGCGAACCACCAAAAATATTTAATAAGGCATGTTTTTCTCAGATTTTGCATTCTTGTTTTTCAGGTGTGTGGCCAGTTCCTTCATCCTCTTCTTCGCCATCTTCTTCACCATCTTTTTCGCCATCTTTTTCGCCATCATGTTTACCACCTTCTGGGGGTGCTTTTCATGATTTTTTTATAGTTTCGTGTTATGCATTAGCTTACCTGGTAGGTGGCTGCATATGTTTAAGTCTTGTTTTTGACTTGAATACGAGGGCGGTTCGTCCTGCGGTTCAAAATTTTGTACTTGATCCCCTTTATCGCACTTTTACCTTGCTTGGTGATTTTTTGCGAGGACTGAACATGCCTGCTCATGATCCTGCTGAAGCGCAGCATTTGCTTGCACAACAAAGGCAATGGGGATAAGCATTTTTCAGGAATCTTCCCGCCATTTAATATTGCAACCCATGCTGGGTTTTTGGTCTGAGAAAACAGGCTGACCCTCTAAAATTAAATCCAGCGCTCGGCTTAAATCTTGGCCTGTTGGCTGAATATTATTTCCAGGTCTGGCGTCATCGAATTGGCCTCTATACACACATTTTAAATTTTTATCAAAAATATAAAAATCAGGTGTGCAAGCCGCTTGATAGGCTTTGGCGACTTCTTGGCTTGAGTCAAATAAATAGGGAAAGGGATAGTTAAAATTTTTACTATCTTGGATTATAAAATCTGGCCCATCTTCTGGGTAATTTTTAATATCATTGGAGCCAATGGCGATAAATTTAATATTTTTAGTTAAATAAAAATTAGAAATTTCTGTGAGTTTTAATTTAATTAATTTCACAAAGGGACAGTGATTAGAAATAAACATAATGACTGTCGCGAGTTCAGATTTTAATTGATTTAAAGACTCATATTGATTTAAGACAGGGTTTAATAAATTAAAATCCGGCGCCTCTGTTTCCAGAGGTAGCATCTTAGAAAGTGTCTTTGCCATGTTTTAAGCGCCTGCAGGAATGCTGAGCCATGTGGTATTAGTTGTGTCTGATGTTTCTGGAGTTGCTGTTGGAGTTGGCGCAGGGGCTGGATTATTAGAACTAGTTGCTGGAGTTGCTGCTGGAGTCAGTACTTGCGCAGGTGCTCCTGGAATAGATAAAACCCATAAAGCCTGATGAACGGCAGAGCTCATATCCCAAGGTCTTAAATAAGTAAAATCAATTTCAGAAAGATAGGGGCCCGTATGAAAAATGGGATTAATTGTAAAGTTAAAAGTCGCTGTGCCTGGAGATCCGGGCATCTTGGTTTTCCCCGGGGTAAATTGATAGCTGGAGAGGGTAAAAAATTGATTATTAAATTGGCTTAGATACCAGTTGTAGCCCGTACTAGGATTGGCTTGAATATTAATAGTTAAGATGTTTTGGTCGGGAGAAATAGCGACGGGTTTATTGGCTGGATTATTAGCTGTACTAGTTGGAGAAGGGGTATCTGCAAAAGCTAAATGAGCGGCGCTGGAAAGAGTTAAAGCCAAAGCAAGAAAACTAGAAATTTTCATGAGAGGGATCCTTAGATTTTTGTTGAAGTTTTTTATTTAAAATTTGAAGGGCGGCGATTGTAACGTAATCCAAAAAAATCGATAGACCGGCGCGGGGGGCTTTGTTATGATGCCGCCCGCTTTTAACAGGTCGCGGTTAGAAGTTTTTTGTTATTTAAATTTTTTATTATTTTAATTTAAGGGGTTATTTACCATGAGTTCAAAAAATCATACAGGTCATGTTGACTTTGTGATTGAGGCCCAATCGCGTGAAGATGCAGGGAGAGGTGCGAGCCGCCGCCTTCGTCGCCAGGGTCGCATTCCCGCTGTGATTTATGGAGGTGGTCAAGAGGCTACTTCTATTACTTTAGATCACAACGCTTTGATTAATCAGTCTGCCCATGAAGCTTTTTATGCTTCTATTTTAAAGCTAAAGATTGATGGCGGGGCCGTTCAAGATGTTTTATTAAAAGACATTCAACGCCATCCGTTTAAACCCAAATTAGTTCATTTGGATTTCCAACGCGTTCGTTCTGATGTGGCGATTAAAATTCATGTTCCCTTGCATTTTATTAATGCCGATCTGTCTCCAGGTGTTAAAGCCGGCGGTATGGTTAATCACATGATGTCTGATGTTATTGTGAGCTGCTTGCCTAAATATCTACCAGAGTTCTTGACCATTGATTTGGCTAATTTAGCCATGGAGCAAAGCATTCATCTTTCAGATATTAAACTACCTGAGCATGTTGAAATTGCTTCACTCATGGGCGAAGACAAAAATGATCTTCCTGTTGTTGTGATTCATGCTCTGAGAGCTGAGAAAGCAGATTTGGCTGGTCCTGTTGTAGCCTCTGCCGTTCCTGCAACAAAAGTAAAAGCAGAAGCAAAACCAGATGCAAAACCAGATGCTAAAAAACCTGCCGCTAAGAAAAAATAAAAATTAATTTGATTTAAATAAATTGATTAAATTAATTGTAGGCCTGGGGAATCCAGGAAAAGCTTACGAGGCAACTCGTCATAATGCCGGTGTGTGGTTTGTCCATGCACTGGCATCTTATTTTTCAGTAAATTTTAATTTAGAGCCTAAGTTTCAGGGTTATGTCTCGCGAGTTCAAGATAGAGAACTGGATTTTAAATTATTACTGCCCATGACTTTTATGAATTTAAGCGGCCAGTCTGTGAGAGCCGTAGCGAATTTTTATAAAATATTACCCCAAGAAATTTTAATTATTCATGATGAAATTGACTTAAAGCCAGGCACTTTAAAATTAAAATTTTCTGGAGGCGACGGGGGACAAAAAGGCGTTCGGAGTGTTATTTCAGATTTGGGTACGCAAGATTTTTGGAGATTAAGATTAGGTGTTGGACACCCTGGAATTAATACGGGTTATAAAGATTTAGTCGCGGATTATGTTTTACACGCACCGTCTAAACAGGAATATTTAGACATTCAAGAAAAAATTAACTCGGCGGTTTCAGATTTTAAATTAGTCTTAGAAGACAAGATGGATTTATTTATGAATCGTCAGCATTAGTTTTTATTATTTTATTTTTTATTTTAATTTTTTAAAAAACAGGGCTTACAAAATGGGTTTTAATTGTGGGATTGTAGGATTACCTAATGTGGGGAAATCTACTTTATTTAACGCTTTAACTAACGCCAATATTCAGGCGGAAAATTATCCTTTTTGTACCATTGACCCCAACGTCGGGATGGTCTTTGTGCCAGACCCAAGACAGGACCAATTAGCTGAAATAGTCAAACCCCAGCGTACTGTTCCCACTACGATGGAATTTGTCGATATTGCCGGCTTAGTCGAAGGCGCGTCTAAAGGCGAAGGCTTGGGTAATAAATTTCTAGCTAATATCCGCGAAGTCGATGCGATAGCTCATGTAGTCCGATGCTTTCAAGACGACAATGTGATTCACGTTGCTGGAAAAGTCAGTCCGAAAGATGATATTGAAATCATCAATACAGAATTAATTTTGGCTGACATGGAATCCGCCCAAAAAGCCGTATTAAGACTCTCAAAAGGGGCTAAAGGCGGAGATTCTAAAGCTAAAGAAGAGTATGAATTAGCGCAAAAAATCTTAGTCCATTTAGAAAAAGGCGAATCAGCAAGAACTTGTCCTTATCCAGAAAATATGGCTGATTTTGTTAAATCTTTACAGCTCATGACCGCCAAAAAAGTCTTATATATCGCCAATGTCGCTGAAGATGGCTTTGAATCTAACCCGCTTTTAGATCAAGTAATAAACATAGCCAAGCAAGAGGGCTCTGAAGTTGTGGCTGTCTGTGCGGCTATCGAAGCGGAACTCCAGGGTTTGTCTAAACCTGAAGCTCAGGAATTTTTAGAAACTTTGGGTCTGACAGAGCCTGGTTTAAATAGAGTGATTCGAGCAGGGTATAAATTATTAAACTTACAAACTTATTTTACAGCCGGTGAAAAAGAAGTCCGTGCTTGGACTATTAAAATTGGCGCAACGGCGCCTCAAGCAGCAGGTGTTATTCATACCGATTTTGAAAAAGGGTTTATCAAAGCTGAGATTATTAGCTTTGAAGATTTTATAAAATATAAAGGCGAGTCTGGTGCTAAAGAAGCTGGAAAGTGGCGACAAGAAGGCCGGGATTACATCGTTAAAGACGGCGATGTGATTCATTTTAGATTTAATGTTTGACAGGTAATTTTTTGGTTTTTTGTTTGGTATAGGGGTGGGCACGCAGGTCCGCCCCTACAGGGAGCATTCTTTGGAAGACAATCAAATTAAATTAGACCCCAGCTGGAAACAATATTTACTCCCCGAATTTTCAAAGCCCTATATGCAGGATTTAAAAAATTTTTTATTAACTCAAAAAAATCTGGGTAAAAAAATTTACCCCAAGGGCTCAGATATATTCAAAGCCTTTGAGCTTACTCCCTTTGATCAGGTTAAAATTATTATCATTGGCCAAGATCCATACCATCAAGAAAACCAAGCGCATGGCCTGTGTTTTTCAGTACAAGCAGGAGTGGATGTCCCGCCCTCTTTGCAAAATATTTACAAAGAGCTGGAGCAAGATTTAAATCTTAAAATTCCAGATCATGGCTGTTTAGAATCTTGGGCGCGTCAGGGTGTTTTGTTATTAAATTCTGTTTTGACCGTCGAAGATTCAAAAGCCGCGGCGCATCAAAATAAAGGCTGGGAAATTTTTACAAATAAAATTATAGAAATTTTAAATCAAGAAAAATCTCACTTAGTTTTTATTCTCTGGGGTGCTTATGCCCAAAAGAAGGGCGCTTTAATTAATAAAGAGAAGCATCTGATTATCAAATCCGTTCATCCTTCGCCGCTTTCAGCCTATCGAGGCTTCTTTGGTAGTCGGCCGTTTTCCAGAGCAAATCAGTATTTAAAATATCATGGGATTCCAGCAATCAATTGGCTGGTTTAATACACGAGTTACTAGTCAAAATATATTCTCAATGTGTTCTCAATACACCATAAGCCCCAACCCATTCCAATTTATCTGAACGCGAGAGCATCCCTGGGTTAGATCCCATTTGTCCTTGGGGTGCTTTGGCATGAAGCCCTGTAAAATATTCTTGCCAGGCAGGTGTTATTTCATGCGTTTTTAAATCCGTAAAATTCATGGGCGCTTCTGCAAAAAAAGCGATGCCATGATTGGAATCGGTAAACGCTGAATTGATTAATTCAGAGCAATAAAAACGAGCGGGTTTTTTTAGATCACTAGGAGAAAAAGTAGCATTGTAAGGCTTGCCTAGTTGTAATTTTGCATAGTTAACCGCTGCAGGAATTAAAGGCTGATACTGGGGTTTTAAGCGTTCGACGAATGTCATGGGTTGATTGTTTAAATCATGACTTCTGGATAAAAAGTGATTTAAATTGGTTTCTACAACGCCTGGTCCAATGGCTTCTATGATCATAATTTTATTTTGAATGCTGACAACCATGCCGACATGAGAAACATAAGTATGGTGAATCCCTTCAGTGACCTCGCCAATCCCATCGCATAAATCACCACAATTTAAATCTTGAAATAATAAATCCCCGACCTGAAGAGAAGGAGTAGTTGCAGCGCTAAGATTGAAACTAAGGGTCAATAGATAACAGGCAAGAAAAGATAAAATTGATTTTAATACCGAATCATTTTGTTTTGATTCTAAATGACTAGTCATAAGCGTCCTAGTTGGGGTTAGTTATTTTTTAGGGGTCAAAACTCTCTGGGGAAGCAATAAAACTAAGAAACTGGCAAGAATCATTGAGCTGGTTAATAAATAAAAAACAAGCTGTAAATCAGCGCCATTAACCGAATATAAATTATATAAATCTGCATGAGTACCATGATGACTTAAAAAATTAATCAGGGCACCGATGATCAAATCCGCTACGGCAATAAAAAGCATAATCATTAAATTAGTCAGTGCACTGGCCAAGCCAATCAGACTTTTTTCTCTTGAATATCCATGGATAATTTTGGAAAAAAATCGCCAGATCAATATTTGTGAGCTCGATAAGAATCCAAAGATAAATAAAGCCCCTGACAGCATAAAAATAGAAATATTTTTTTCTGAAAATAAAATAAAAATTAATACTGAACCCATGAGGGCGCTGATAGAAATTAGATATTTTTCTATTTTAAATTTTGCCGCTAAGAGGCTGAATATAGGGCCTCCAACAGCCCAGCCCATAAATAAAGTCGTAATCGCAATGGACCCTGAATTTGTATTTTCATGGAAAGTATCTTTAAAAAATTCAACACCCCAGGTCGCTGCAATCACTGAAGTAGGTAAATATAAAAGACCGCCAATCAGACCATTTAACCAAAGTGATTTTATTTGGATTAATTTAAATAAGTTTTTAAAAAAAAGCGGCAAAGCCAGGTTTAAATTTTTTCGATGTTTGGATGGCCTGACTAGATAAATACTAGGAACAGCAATAATGCACATCGTTAAAATTATCCCCCAAGTCGCCATGCCATCAATGGTCAGGTGCCAGCTCAAATAATGAATAATATTGACAGCAAAGACTTGACCAACGGCCCCTGCAATAGTGCCCACGGAAATCACTACTGAAATTAAAATCGCAAAAGCATTCTCGTGAAAAAAATTTCTGATAAAACAAATCGCACCAATAAAAGCAAAGGCCGAGCCGCAGCCTAAAATAAACCGACCGAATAAGCCCAGAATGACCTGATGCGAGAGGGTGAAAATCAAAGTCCCTAAAACACAAGTCAGTAAAGCCAGACTAATCACTTTTTTAAATCCACAAGAATCCAGTAAAAAACCTGCAGGTAATTGCATTAGTAAATAACCGGCAAAATAGGCGCTTGAGAAACTCGCAATCCCAAAGGCATCAGTATGGTACTGATGAAGCAATGAGCTGACTAAAACAGAGGGGGAGATACGCAAGAAAAACTCATAGGCATAAAAAATAGAGAGTATTAAAAAAACAAAATAAATATAAATATTTGATTTTTTATTGGGCTTTGAATTTAAATTATTTAAGGGCGTGAGAGTGTTCATCTAACTGTGTCACCCAGTTCATCATTTGAGCCCTAAATTCAATCTACCGTCAAAGTAGATGTGAAGCTGAGAAACGATGAGCGCCCAATTGTGCATAGGCTGATTCCATTTTGCCAGCACTTTTTGACACCCACAG